>DASVVJ010001067.1:0-46270 GCA_036389955.1 Myxococcaceae bacterium | reverse complement strand
TCCACGCCGTCCAGGCGCACCCCGCGCAGGCTCGCCCTGCTCAGGTCCGCGCGGAAGAGCACCGCACGCGTCAGGTCTCCCGGTTTCTCCATCTGCGCGCCCACCAGGCGCGCCAGCCCCAGGTTCGCGCCAGTGAAGTTCACGCCGGACAGGTTCGCCTTGGACAGCTCCGCCCGGGCCAGCACCGCGCCGGTGAAGTCCGCACCGCTCAGGTCCGAGCCCGTGAAGTCCACCCGCTCCAGCAGCGCTCCCCGGAAGTTGGCTCCTTTCAGGTCCATTCGCGACAGGTCCGCGCCCGTCAGGTCCCGTCCCTCCAGGCTCTCTCCGGCCTTCAGCAGCACGAGCACCTGCTTGCGGACCTGGTCCACCTGCTCCTTCGGAAGCTTCTGGGCAGCCGGAAGGTGGTGCGCGTTGGAGCGGTAGCTCAACAGCAGCGCCGCCTCCGCCTGCTGCAGCTTCACCAACAAAGCGGGATCCGCCAGCTGCGCCTCCACCTTGGGCAGAGGCACGCCCAGCGCGCGGGCATGGTCGGTCGCCTCTTTCAGGCGCTTCAGCTCTCCTGCGGCGGTGAACGAGGGAGGGCCGCCCTGCTGGGCCTGCTGCTCGGCCACGAGCTTGTCGTAGTCCAGCCCGTTTTCCTCGCAGCGCTTGCGCGCTTCCTTCTCCGCCTCCTTGCGGCGGGCCTCCGCCTCGCGCAGCTGCTTCTCCGCCTTCTCCGTCTCGCTCTGGAGGAGCGCGCCCAGGTCGTCCAGCTTGGTCGCGGGCTCCTCGGGCGGCAGCGTGGCCGCCACGTATTTGTCCGGATCGAGCCCCTGCTGGCGGATGCGCTCCCGCGTCCGATCCAGCTCGAGCTGAGCGCCCCGGCGCAGGTTCTTCTCCATCCGCTTCTCTGGAGGCGGCGCCAGGCCTGCCCGCTCCTCATCCACGGGCGCGGGAGCCGCCGGGTCCTCCGGAGGCATCAGGTCCACATCCCTCAGCGAGGCCAGGGGGCCCTTCTCCTTGTCCAACCGCTCGGCGAGCACCCGCTTGTAGTGCTCCACCGGGCGTGGGGCCCGTGGCGCCTCGCTGGCCACCACCAGTTGGAGCACGTCCGCCCCGTCGTCCTCGGCCACCTGGGTGACGCAGCGGTACAGCGCCACGCCTTTCTCCGCGTGGGGAAACAGGTGCACCGTGTCGAGCCGGGTGGGCAGCTCCCGGAACTCCTCGCCGCCCTTCCGGGTCCGCTGGTTGATGAACACGCGCGCCTTCAGGCCGGGCAGCCGGCCCTGGAGGTTCGGCTTGCCCGGGTGCATGTGCTCCAGCGTGAACGCCTCATCTCCCTGGAGGAACCCGTCGAACTGCTGATCCTCCGGCGCCGTGTTGAAGAAGCCCCAGTCGATGTCCTTGGCGAAGCCCGGGAAGCGCTCCTTCAGCCACTTCTCGTCGTACGTCCCCGTCTTCGAGAAGCGCTGCGGCCAGGTGAGATCGATCGGCCCGAAGCCCACGGGCATCCGCTTGTCCTTGGGCGTCTGGACGAGCTGCTTGGGGTGCTCGATGTTGGGCAGCGGGTGCACCTCGCCCTGAGGCGTCTTCACCGGCGCGGCCCCCTTGCCCAGCGGGTTCTGCGGGTAGCCCTCACCGCCATACGCGTTCGCGTAGGTAATGGGCATCTCGGTGAAGGCCTTGGGAGCGGTGGGCGTGCTGCCCTTCCAGAAGCGGTCTCCCACCGCGTAGATCGACTTGTCCACCTTGCCCAGGCGCAGCCTCACCGCGCACGCCGCCTGGGGCTTGCCTCCCGCCGGGTACGCCTTCGCCGTGAGCAGCACCTCGGCTCGCGCCTTGGGCATCCCCAGATCCAGCACCGCGTCCTTGCCGAGCTCGGCTGGCAGGAACTTCCACATCGCCACCTCGGTGAGCAGCTGCGAGGGGCTCTCGAACGGGAAGAAGACCAGCACGCTGACGGCGAAGTGGAACGCGCCTTCGTGCTCGAACGTCCTCGCCAGGACGCCCAGCCGCTGGGGCTTGATGACCTTCATGGAAAGATGTTGATGGCGGCGCAGGCCAGGCGCAGCGCCGCGTTCTCGATGGCAGGCCCCGTGGTGTTCTCCACCTTGACGTCCAGCGTGGCCAGACTCAGTCCGCGCTTACCGAGCTGGAGCGCCGCCGTGAACTCGATGGACGGGCCGATGTGCGTGGAGATCTTGGCCCCCACGAACGTCTCGATGGCCACCGCCAGCTTGGTGTCCGTGTGCAGGCCCACCACGCTCTCGATCTTCGCACCCAGGATGTTCTCGTTCTTGATGCCGCCCACCGTCTCCGAGTCCGCCGAGGCCTTGAACGAGAAGTCCATGCCCAGGATGTTGATCTTGTGGTCGGACAGGACGTTGACGGTGTTCGCCCCGGTGATGGTCTGCGTGAAGTTGGCCAGGTGCGTGAGCGTCACATCGCCCTTCACCTTCTGCGTCAGGGTCCCCTTGACGTCCTCCTCCAGGTTGCCCTTGACGTTGTTGGTCTGGTTGCCCTTCACCTTCACCGTCTGGTTTCCGTCGATGGTGTGATCGTCGTTGATGGTGACCTCGTGCTTCTGATTCTTCGTCACCTTGACGATGCGGTCGGAGAGCGCCTTGATGTTCTGGTCGCCCTTGACCTTGGTGTCCTCCTTGCCCTTGACGTCGAGCGAGCGATCGGAGTCCACGTTCGTCGTCTGCTTCTGGAAGTAGTGCTCGGTGACGTCCTTGTGGATCTCCTCGAGCTTGGTGCCCTGCACCTTGATGACGAGCTCCTTGCCCAGATCCAGCTGCATGTTGCCCTTGGAGGACAGGTGCACGTTGTGGCCGCTGTCGTCCGGCGCGCCCAGGTGGAACAGCGTGGTCTCCTGCGGCGTCGTCAGCTTGAAGTACTGCCCACCATCGTTGTCCTCGATCTCGATGCGCGTGCCGCCACCGGTGAGGATGACGTTGTGGGTGGCATTGTCCACCGTGACGGGGCTGGGCGCGTGCGCGTTGGGCGCCACGCCGACGATGGCGGGGCGATCCGGATCTCCGCCGAGGAACACCATCATCACCTCGGTGTCCTTGCGCAGCGGGAAGTGGAAGCCTTCGTTCGCACCACCGTGGGGCTGCAGCATGCGCACCCACGTGGAGGCCTTGCCGTTGCGATCCTCGCCCTCGTCAAAGTAGAGCTTGACCTTGTAGCGCCCGTGGCTGTCGATCTGCGCGTACGTGCTGGTCTGCTCCCCGTCCACGGTGCCCATCTCCGTGCCGAAGATGCGGGGAATGGGCGTGAGGCGGGGCGGCCGGTACTGCACTCCCTCGGGAATCGCCTCCACCCGGACGCTGAAAGAGGGCTTCTCGTCGTCGGTGCCCACCTCGCCGGTGCCCTGAGTGCCCTCGTAGTCGACGGCGACAGCCAGGTACTTGGCGATGAAGGAGGAGCGGGGGTGCCAGGTGAGCTCGAAGGTGTAGCCGGGGCGTACGTCGAACGTGTGGCCACGGCCCTCGTAGAGCACCTCGCGCGCCTTGATCTCCTCGGAGCGCACCTGAGCCAGCCGCTGCCCCTCGGCGTCCGTGCTGTAGTACTCGTCGTGGCTGACGACCTCGACGGAGGTGTGCGACGCGACCGTCGCCTCCTTCATCAGCTCCTTGGTCGGCAGCAGGTAGTCGTACTCACGCACCCGCACCAACCCTGGGCGCGTATGGTACCGGCAGACGAACTGGGTGAACGCCTCCGTCCGGAGCGTCTGGTCATCCGCCTGCTCGATGTAGTCGACCGAGCCGCTGGACTGAGCCTTCTTCCGGTCATCCGTGATGACGAGCTTCTCGTGGTCACCGTCGTGCTCGAAGAAGAAGTAGATGCCCTCGCGCTCCATGCGGCGCATCAGGAAGGCCAGATCGCTCTCGCGGTACTGGGCCACGTGCGGCAGCTTCTCGTAGTTGGTCGAGCCCATGCGGAACTCGAAGTCCTTGTCCAGCTCGAAGCCGTTGGCCTCGAACACCTCCTGGATGATGACCTTGATGGTCCTGTCCACGAAGATATTGCCGTGCTGGCTCAGGCCCATCTTCCACATCCGTGGCACCAGCTGCAGTTGATAGACCGTGTGGTCCGCCAGCTGCTCCACCCAGTCCACCGTGGCGATCATGCCGTGGAAGGTGCTCCGGGGATTGCCCTCGGCATCATTGATGTGGAGAGTGGCCGAGGCGCTGAGCGCCTCGCCCATGTCGAAGGTCATGCCCTCGTCGCCGGGGATCACCACCTGGATGACGAAGTGGTACAGGCGCGAAATCCCGTCCGAGCCGGACAGCCGCATGACGCGGGTGTCCGCCGGAAGCTTGTCGCAAGTCAGAGTGAAGAGGTCCATCGCTGTGCCTCGCGCCGCCTGAAGGCCCGCGCAGATTCGGGGGCCTCCGTGAAGGAGGGGTCCTCCACGCTATGTCAGCAGACTGACAGCATCAATCCGGGCCAGCGATCATCTCGACCCTGTGTGTGCCCCTCCCCCTGGGGTCTTCTGCCGGATCAAGACCCGGCAGGTGGGAAGGTGTTGATCACCCCGCGTTGAGCCACGTCTCGTAGGCGCGGAAGTCGTACTCGCGGCCCAGGAAGTCCTTCACCAGCAGTGCCGCGTCCTTGGAGCCTCCCGGCTCCAGCACCGCGCGGCGATAAGCCTGCGCGGGCTCGGGGTTGAGCAGCCCCTTGTCCTGGAACACGGTGAACAGGTCCTTGGCGATCACCAGCGACCACATATAGGTGTAGTAGATGGCCGAGTACCCATCCAGGTGGCCGAAGGACAGGTGGAAGTACGTACCTTCCACATAGGGGAAGGGCGTGTACTTGCTCTGGAGCTCGCGCACCACCGCGGTGGTGTCCAGCCCCTTCGGCTCCCGCCGGTACAGCTCCAGGCTGAGCGCCGCGTAGAACATCTGCTGGCGCACCCACAGGCCCTTGCCGAAGTCGTCCGCCTTCTTCATCCGCTGAATCACGCCGGCGGGCAGCGGCTCGTGGGTCTGGTAGTGCGTGGCGAACGACTGCAGCGCGGCCACGTCACGCGCCCACTCCTCCAGCATCTGCGAGGGCGCCTCGACGAAGTCCCACTCGGTGCGCACGCCCGACAGGCCTGCCCACGGCGTGTGCCCGCCGAACAGGTGGTGCAGCAGGTGGCCGAACTCGTGGAAGAACGTCTCCACGTCGCTGTGCTGCATCAGCGCGGGCTCCGCGCCAGGCTTGGGGAAGTTGCACATGAGCACCGCCTCGGGCAGGCGGCGGTACTGCTTGCCCGTGGCCAGGGTGAACTGGGCGGCGTGCTTGTACTTGTCCGCGCGCGGGTGCATGTCCAGGTAGAAGCGGCCAATCTGCGCCTGGCCCTGGAACACGTCGTACGCCTCCACATCCGGGTGCCACACGGGCGCGTCCGGGAGGCGGCGGTAGGTGACGCCGAACAGGCGCGCGGTGATGTCCAGCACGCCCTGCTTCACCCGGGTGTACTCGAAATAGGGGCGCACTGACTGGGAGTCGAAGCTGTACTGCTCCGCCTTCACCCGGTCATCCAGGTAGGCCTGGTCCCACGGGTCCACGCGGACGGCGCCCGGCACGTCCTTGCGCTTGCGCTCCAGCAGCACCTGGTAATCGCGGCGGCTGCGCTCCTCGGAGGCGGTGGCGATCTTCTCGATGAACTCGCCGGCGTTGCGCTCGCTGCGGATCATCTTGTCTTCGGTGGCGTAGGCGGCCCAGTTCGCGTAGCCCAGCAGCGTGGCCAGCTCGTGCCGGCGCTCGAGCAGGCTCTGGAGCACCGGCACGTTCTTGGGGTGGGCCCGGGCGCGGTTGGCGCGCCAGAGCTGCTCGCGCGCCGCGCCGTCCTTCGCGTACGTCATGAAGGGCACCAGGTCCGGGTAGTCGGTGGTGATGCGCACCTTGCCGTTGGGCCCCGGCGGGTGGGAGCGCACGTAGTCCTCGGGCAGCCCCTCCAGCGCGGAGGGCGGCAATTCCACGGTGCGCACGTCCTCGCGGATGTTGCGGTCGAACTCCTGGCCGATGCGGACCAGCTCCTCCTGAAGCTCCTTCACACGGTTGCGGGTGGCCTCGTCCCGGTCCACACCGGCCCGGCGGAAGTCTCGCAGCAGCTTCTCCACCCACTTGCGGGTGGGCGCGTCCTCACCGGAGACGTCGAGCGAGGCGAGCACGTCGTAGACGCCCCGGTCCAGGGAGATCTCCGTGGCGAGCATCTCCAGCTTCTGCTCGGCCTCCTCGGAGGCCTTGCGCATGGCCTCGTCCGGGTGGCTGTGGCGCGCGACGCTGGCGCGGGCGCTGGCGTCGGACAGGGCGGCGGTGGCCTCGTCGAAGAACTCGAGGGCCTCGCGGGTCTTACGCGGGGCTGGCAGGGCCTTGAGGCGCTCGATGCCAGAGCGCGCGGTGGCCAGGGCCGCCTCACTGGCGCGGCGGAAGTCCTCCGGCGGGCAGGTGATGAGGCGGGCGGCGTCGGGAGTGGCAGGCACGGTTCTGCTCCTGAGAGATGGTCGCGCCGCAAGCTAATGCGAAGTGGCGCCCGGAGCAGCAGCTTCGGAGGGCGGTTGGCGGGCATTGAACGCACCGCCCTCCTCCTGCCTACAGGGGCTCTGGCGGGCTGGCGCTGTTCTGCGGCTGACGGGCCTGGCGGGGGACGAAGTCATCCGCGTTCCAGTCCGTGTCGCTGCCGTTGCCCTGCGCCGCGTCCGAGCCCCCCTCCATGGTGGCGGCGGTGGACAGGACACCGGCCTTGCGCTCCAGGCTGCCCGCCGGGCTGGTCACCGCCAGGGCGGGATCCCCGTCTGGGGAGAACGCGGAGCCCCAGGTGAGCTTGTCCACCGTGGCCAGGTCGATGGGATTGGAGCCCAGGGTGCTCGGTCCCACGCGGACGTGGCCTCCCAGATGAGAGGTGGGCGCGCTGTACTGAAGGTCCGGCGCCGCGGCCCCGGAGTAGCCGCTGTGGGCGATGAGGTAGTAGCCCTTCGCGGCGATGAACGTCCCCGCCGGAACGGTGGCGATGTCCTCATAGTGGTAGGCCGGCCCGTTGCCGGGCATGTGCTGCACCTTCCAGCCGCTGATGTCCACGGGAGCGGTGGTGGGGTTGTAGAACTCGATGAACTCGTCGGTGTCACTGACCGTCACGCCGTCGGTGCCCCGGGACGCGAACTCGCTGATGACGATGTGGTTGGCGGGCCCCAGCGGCTCAGTGTCCACCGAAACGGTGCCGTAGGCTCCCAGGGTGGGATCTGCGGCCACGCCGTTCTGGTCACAGTAGGTGTAGCCCGAGAAGGCACCCGACGCCGGGTCATAGAGCCGGTAGCGGAAGCCATAGGCGTACGTGCCCGGAGTGAAGATGCGCAGCCAGCCCCACATCTCGTCCCGGAGCGGGTCATACGCGGGCGCGGTGTCGTTATAGAAGGGGTTGAACCGCGCCGCCGACCACTGCCACTCCGACGGGTCCACGCTCGTGCCGTAGCCCAGCTCCACCTGCACGTGCGGGTAGTTGTCGTTGCCGTAGAGGTTCCGGTCCGTCAGGTGCGGACTCGAGAACATGCTGTAGATGGTCCTGCGCGCACCGTAGGGAATGATGGCCGGGTAGTTCGTCGGATCATTCGGCGCGGGGAACGTCTTGGGGTACTGGATGTTGCAGAAGGCGGGCGCCGGCCCCACCGCCATGCCGCACGTCTCATTGGGCTGCCCTGGAGTGCCGTAATCCCCTCCGAGCAACCGCACGTTGGCGCTCGAGTCGCACCAGTACCACTGCTCCCGGTGGGCCTGGGTACCCACCACCGCCGTGGCCAGGTTCATGGCGCTGCCCGGCGTCTGCGGGAAGCTGATCGTCCAGTTGAAGTCCTCGATGGGCACGTCCAGGGCGGACCGGAAGCTGAGGCGCCCTTCGGTGCTGAGTTCGAGCGCGGAGCCGTAGGCGTAGTCGACCGGAACGCCGCCATTGGTCGCGAAGTCCTCCGTGCTGCCCAGGACGAACATGCCCCCAGCGGGGATGAGCACCGCCCGGCCAGGGCCGGGGTTCACCGTGAAGCCTCCCGCCGGAGCGCCTCCGATGGAGTGGTCCACCTGCAGGCCGGCGATGTTCAGCAGCCGCGGCGAGGAGTTGTGGAGCTCGATGTACTCGGTGGTGCCGGTGGAGGGGCTGTGCATCACCTCGGAGACGGTCAGCTCTCCCGCGGCCGGGCCCGAGGCCGTGCCACAGGCGCCCGCGAAGCAGACGCCTTCCGCTCCGGGACAGGCTGTCCGCGTCTCCGCGTCCTGGCAGGTGGGCAGGTTGTCCACGAGCACGCAGACCGAGGCGAAGGTGACGCGCGTGACACCATCCACCGCGCAGGTGGGCTCGGGCACCTCGCAGACCACTCCCGCGCAGGGGTTGAGGGTCGCCACCTCCAGGCTGTTGGAGAGGCTCGAGTTACCCACCGAGTCCCGAATCACGACGGCGAAGTGATACGTGGTGGCCACGGTCAGCCCCTCGACGAGAACCGACTCGATACCGCCGGGTGCCTTGGGCATGGCCTGGGTGACCAGCGTCGCCGCGTCGAACTGCGCCCGCGTGGTGATGGGCTGAGTCGAGTAGCGCAGCTCGTACGACGACGCCATGCCCAGGTTGCCGTCATCTCCCACGGAGATCCACCTCACCGTGATGGTGTGTTTCGACTGGGCCGTGCCCGTCAGGGTGGCCATGCCGGGGGCGAAGTCGTCGATGACATCGAAGGGATTGCTGAAATCGTTCAGGACATTATTGACCGCCGCGATCAGCCTGAAGGCCGTACCCTCCTCATCAACCAGGAGCTGCGTGAACGTCGCCACTCCATCAACGGCAGCGACCTCCACCACGCCACCGAGGTCCGCATAGCGGCCGTCGACAAAGAGCCTGAGCTCCACTGGGAGGCTGGCCTCCGGTGTGAGGTTGCCGAAGACATCCGTCAGCTCGAGCTTCACGATGGGCAGCGGGGTGCGCACCCGGCCATCCCTGGGCTGAGTAGCAAACCGCGCCGCTACAGGCGGCCCCGGGACGATCGGCCGCCCCAGGGACTGCGTCAGAGAGGCAAGCGTCGTGTCGCTCACCGTGAGCTGCTGGGGATTCGCGGCGGTCTTGAGCACCACGGGGAAGGAGCGCCGCCCCTGGTCTGCGGCGGTGAAGGTGTAATCGGCCGGCAGCGTGGCGGCCGGGTCTGTCGAGCTGAGACGCACCGTGCCCCGGTAGCCCGTCGCCACGTTGCCGGCGATGTCCAGAGCGAGCACCTCCACTGTGAACCCCTGACCTGCCTCGAAGGGCCCTGGCGGTGCCGTGAGGACGAACTGGCTCGCATCGCCATGGCTCACCGTCACCGTGAGGCTGGCCGCCAGGGTCGTGACTGCCGTGTCCTGCACCCGGAGTTCTCGCTTTCCCACCCGGTTAAGCGTCACGGAGAAGGTCCGGGTGCCACTGTCGGCAGCGGTGAAGGTGTAATCGGCCGGCAGCACGGCGGCCGGATCCGTTGAGGTAAGGCGCACCGTGCCCCGATAGCCCGTCGCGACATTGCCGAAAGCGTCCCGGAGCGTCACCGCCGCGCTCACCGCGTTTCCCGCCGTCATCGCGGAGGGCACCCCTTCCAGTTGGAGCACCACGGGCGCCGCATGCCTCACGTCGAACGTAGAGCTCGTCGCGGGAGCCAGGCCGCTCGCCGTGGCCCTCAGCGTGTAGCCCGTGCCCGCCAGCTTGAGCACGGCTCCCGGAAAGCGCGCCACGCCATTGACGGCCCGTACCGTGAGCGAGCCCTCCAGCACGGCTGACGCCGGGCCTCCGGCAACAGCGAGCGACACTTCATTCACCGCATCCGTCACCGTGCGCCCAGTGGCGTCCTGGACGAGCACCTCCAGCACCGGGCCAATCGGCTCGCCCGCCGTGGCCAACAGCGGGGCGGTCGAGAAGGCGAGCTTCGTCGCCGGGGCATTCACGAACTCGATGGTGGGCTGCTGGTCGAGCACCAGCGCACCGTCTTCCACCGCTACCAGTCCCTGCACCCCCTTCACCCCGGGCTGCGTGGACGTCACCGAAGCCGTCGCCACCCCGTTGGCATTGGTCTTCCCCACCGGCTGCGTCACGGTGTTGCCCGGTCCGGACACCTCCACGCTGACCGACTGGCCCGGCAAGGGTTCACCGTTCGCATCGCGCACCGTGACGGTGACCGCCACCCGGTCACTGCCATCCGCCTGAGCCGACGTCCGGTCCACCGTCACCGAGGAGCGGCTCGCATCCGGAGACGCCGTGGGCGGCGGAGGCGGCGGAGGCGGACTCCCCCCGCCGCACGCGCTGAGCAGACCGAGGAACAGGGCGACCAGCCCGAGCAGCCGGGTGAGCGAGAAGGGACGAAGCGGCATGCATTTCTCCGGAGGGCACACGGCCTCCCGAGCGGCACTGGACCGCTGCGAGGCCCACCGGTTTCTAGCAGACCCAGCCAACTCCCAGGAATGTCACCCCGGCCATGGCTCGAGCGGCGGGACCGAGCGGCCAGGCAGCCGTCAGCCGCCAATCGCCTGCATCATCACCCCCGAGCCCAGCAGTGACCCACCGCCATCACACACCATCACCGAGCCGGTGATGTAGGACGCCGCGTCCGAGGCGAGGAAGAGCGCCAGGTTGGAGATGTCCGCCTTGGCGCCCATGCGCTGCAGCGGCAGGTTCTGGATGATCTTCTCCCGTGCCCCGTCGGTGGGGGCCAGCCGCTTCATGCCCTCGGTGTCGTCGATGGGCCCGGGGGCGATGGAGTTGATGCGCACCCCCGCCCCACCCCACTCGATGGCCAGCACGCGGGTGAGCATGTCCACGCCCGCCTTGGCCGCGCACACGTGCGCCTGCATCGCGGTGGGCAGGAAGGCCTGGGGCGCGGAGATGTTGATGACGGCGGCGCCCGGCTTGCGCAGGTGCTCGAAGCCCGCCCGGCACGCGTTGAAGGTGCCCAGCACGTCGATGTCCATCACCGCCTTGAAGCCGTTGGAGGACATGCCGAGCGCCGGCGCCGGGAAGTTGCCCGCCGCCCCACACACCAGGATGTCGATCTCTCCGTACGCCTCGTGCGCTGTCTGGAAGGCCTTCTCCACGCTGGCGTAGTCGCGCACGTCCGCAGTCACGCCCATGGCGGTGCCGTGGGCCTGCAGCCCCTTCACCGCGCCCTCGAGCTTCTCCACGTTGCGGCCGTTGATGACCACCTTGGCGCCGGCCTTCACGAAGCGCTCGGCAATGCCCAGGTTGATGCCGCTGCTGCCACCAGTAATGAAGGCCACCTTGCCCGCGAGCAGCCCGTCCTTGAACACCCCATCAGCCATGACTCATCTCCCTTGAAAGTGCGGAGGCCGCCGCTCCATGAAGGCCGCGAACGCCTCGGCGAGATCGTTCGACTGCAAGAAGGCCGAGTTCCACACCGCCACGAAGCGCAGGCCGTCCTCCACGGACTTGTCCGCGCAGTACTCCAGCACCTGCTTGGCGCCCTGGACGACCAGGGGCGGGTTCTCCGCGATCTTCCGCGCGGTGGCGCGCGCCGCCGCGAGCATCTCCTCGGGCGAGGCAAACACCTGGTTCACCAGCCCCATGCGCAGGGCCCGGTCCGCGTCGAAGTCGCCGCCCGTGTAGGCCAGCTCGCGCGTGTGGCCCTCGCCGATGATGCGCGGCAGGCGCTGGAGCGCGCCCAGGTCCGCCAGGATGCCAACGCGCACCTCGCGAAGACTGAACTTCGCGTCCTGGGAGCAGTACCGGAAGTCACTGGCGGCGATCAGGTTGATCCCGCCGCCGATGCACCAGCCCTGCACCGCGGCGATGACTGGCTTGTGGAGCCGGGCCAGCCCTTCGGTGGCACCCTGCATCCGCTCGATGAGGCGCAGGAGCTGCGTGCGCTCGAAGGCAGTGTTGTTCTCGCCCGTGACCAGCGGTCCCAGCGACTCCAGCATCCCCGGCAGGTCCAGCCCGTAGGTGAAGTGCGCGCCCTGGCCGCGCAGCAGCAGCACGCGCACGGAGGCGTCGGCCTCCAGCTCGCGCAGGGCTTCGGGCATCTCCCGCCAGAAGTCGGGCCCCAGGGCGTTGCCCTTGCCCGGGCCCGTAAGGATGACCTCGGCGACTCCGTCCGCCTTCTCGACGCGCAGCGACTGGTAGGTGGCCGTCATGGGTACCCTCCCTCGGGGGCGGCACTTGAACAGAAACGCATTCGCGGCGTCCATGACTTCAGTGCTGCGCCGAGGCCGAGCCCGCGCACGCACTCAGCGCTGTGCTTGGGCCGCGCTGGGCTCGGAGGCGAGCTGCCCACGCAGCGCTAGCCTTCGCGATGCCGGCTCCCAGGCCATCACCTGGAAGGTGACGCGGTGCCCTCCCACGGACAGCGGCTCCAGGCGCACGGTGCCCAAGTTGTTCTCGTGGCATTGGAAGTGGCGGCGGAAGCGCCACTTCGGCTCGAAGCGGTTGGGCGCCCGGCTCGCGACGAGGTTGAGCGCTCGCGCCTCCAGGTCGGGGAGGACGGAGAAGGCACTGCTCGTGAACTGATGGATGACTCCCGTCCCGCTCCGCTCATGGATGGAGTAGGCGTTGGCCGCGTGGATGTCTCCCGAGAGGAGAAAAACCTGCCGCTCGGGTGAGCGGGATTGCCAGGAGAACAGCTCGGCCAGGAACGCATCCCGGTATTCGATGAACCGGCCCAGCGACCACCGGTCCCGCAACGAGTCTCCGTACATGCCGGGCATCCGGCTGAACGCCTTCGCCAGCCATCGGGCGGTATGCACCACCGGCACCGTCACACCGATGAAGAGCGTCTGAACCTCCCGCTCCAGCTCGTCCCGCAGCGCGGCGCGGAACCACTCCCACTGCTCGGCGCCCAGCAGCAGTCCCCGCTCATGGTTACGAGCGCCTCGCATATCGAGCACGAGGAAGCCAATGTCGCCGTGGCGGAAGGAGAAGTGGTAGGGCGGCGGCCCGAGGCGCCCACCGGGGTTGCGCAGCCCCTGGTACTCGCAGAACACGCGGCTGGCCGCCTCGAACAGGCGCAGGTCCAGCTCGCTGCGCGTCAGGTGCGAGCCCCAGTTGTCGAAGATCTCGTGGTCGTCCCACATGCAGTACGTGGGGAAGGCCTCGCGAAGGGCACGGTAACCAGGCTGCGCGAAGTAGAGGCGTGCCACGCGGCGATAGCGCTCGAGCAGTTCCTCGTGGGAGAGCGAGGCTGCCTCCAGGGGTTTCCGCCGCACATTCCAAGAAGGCAACGCGTCACTGTAGAGCTGGTCTCCGAGGAGCAGCAGGAACCGCGCGTCCACCTCTCGCAGGTGCTCCAGCGCGACCGGGTAGATGCCCGCGCCCACATGCTCACGAAGGCTTCCGTCGGGGGCCTCCTGAAAAGGCTGGTGGCAGCTCCCGAAGCCAAAGACGAGTCCGGTGTGCGTCCCCGATGTGGCGGCAAGCCTGCCCGTGAGGCGCCGCTCCCCTACGGTACAGACGAAGGCACGGTCCGGTGCAGGCTCCGGCAGCTCCAACTCGGTGGCCGCGGTCCAATCCGTCTCCGCAGCCGGGCTCACCGAGGCCACCACGGGAGAATGCCCTTCGACCTCGAGCCGGACACTCACCTGCGTGGTGGCGGGCTGCCGCACCCAGACACGGACAGCGCGGTCGCTGAGCGCGCCGAGTTCCGCCGCATCTCCCAGCTCGAAGCTCTGAGCTTGCTCCGCCATGTCTCTTAGAAGACCGCCGCCACGCCCAGGGTGGCGGACAGGGTGAGCTGAGGAAACAGCGTGCTGAAGCGGGACATCCCGCGAACCTGCAGGTCGAGCAGGATCCGGTCCGAGCCGAGTTCGCTCAGGTAACCCAAGCCCGCCCCGCCCCCCAGGGCCGTCTCGCCCGGGGACTCCACGAAGAGAACGCCGAGGACATAGGGGCGTGTCGGGCCGGTGGACAGCGTCCACCTCAAAGGGAACCCGAACCGGACGCCCATGAACCGATCCTTCTCATAGTCCTGGGAAAGTCCCACCAGCTCGCCTCCCAAAGAGACGTGCCGGGAGAGAGGCCACATGCCGTACAGCCCGGCAGTCGCCCCTGCCCAATCGTCATTCTGGGTGACCAGCAGACCGCCATAGAAACCCATCTCCACGTTGGAGCGGGTCTCGGACCAGGCCGGGCCCACCACCAAGCCCAGCATCCAACCCAACACCGATACGAACGTCCTCAGTGCTCTAACCGATCTCACGGTGAGGCTTCTCATGTGTCCTCGTCCTGACGCTCGCTCGCGATGAGTTCGTAGAGTTCGTCCAATTTAGCTTGGAGCAATGCCTTGTCGGGCAGCCTGGTGGCGTACTCCGCGACGAGCGCTGGCGACAAGCTTCGCGAGAGCGGGTACTCCACGACCTCCTGATCACGAGTCTTACAGAGCAGCACTCCGATGCTCGGAGCCTCGTGAGGCTTTCTGTGATTCCGGTCCAGTGCCTCCAGGTAGAACTGAAGCTGGCCGAGGTGCTCCGGCTTGAAGGTGTCCACCTTGAGTTCAATGGCGACCAGGGCCTGAAGACCACGGTGGAAGAACAACGAGTCGATGAAGAAGTCCTGCGTGCCCACCTGTACGCAGTACCGCTCTCCGACGAAACAGAAGTCGCGACCCAGTTCGAGCAAGAACTGCTTGAGGTTCGCCACCAGCGCATGCTGTAAATCTCGCTCGAAGTGCTCTTCCGGCAGCTGCAAGAAGTCGAGAAGGTAGCGGTCCTTGAACACGCTCCCGGCGTTCGGATGCAGTTCGCGCAACGCCGGTGAGAGCGTCGGCTGACCGGCCACAGTTCGCTCGAACAGCGCACCTTCCATCTGCCTCTCGAGTTCCCGTGAGGGCCAGCGCTGGTCGATGGCCAGGCGCAGGTAGAACGCGCGCTCTTCGGGAGTTTTACACCTGCCAAGGATGAGTAGATTTGACGCCCAGGGGAGCTGTCGCACCAACGGTGCGAGGGTCTCGTCCGAAGCGTAAAGTTCGAAGAACTGCCGCATGCGCCACAGGTTCGACGAGGAAAAGCCACGGAGTCCCGGCTCTTTCGCGGCCAGCCACGCCGCGAGGCGCTGTACCGTGCCTCGACCCCACCCCTCCTCAGCAACCTTGTGGCTCAGGTACTGGCCAATGGCCCAGTAGAGTTCAACAAGCTCCAGGTTGGCAGCAGTCCAGATTCGCTGACGCCCGCGCTGAATGAGCCTCAGAACTGCCTGAAAGTCGCGCTCTTCCGGTGAGTGGGTGAGTTCTCGCAGCGGTGCTGCGAGTTTTCTCGGTACGCGCCTTTTCTTCATCCCGCCCATCCCGCCCCCTGTTTCGCGCGCTCCTCTACCTCACGCTTCTGACAGTAGCCGGGGCCAGCTCAAAAATCTGAGGAACTTCCCAGGTGGGACAAGCCCCAAGTGCCCGAAGTTCTTCAGCCCGGCGCTGTGCACGCGGCTTGCTGTAGAGCCCGGCATGACCTCACGCTTCCTTCGTCTCTCTTCCGTGCTGGGCGCCGTTCTGGCGCTGGCTGGCTGCTCGCAAGCTCCCGCCGAAGCCCCCGGTGAGCTGATCGCCTCGGATAAGCAGCGCGTCGCTGAACCCAACGTCTCCTCCGGAGACATGGCGGAGCTTGCCTCCGCGAACACCGACTTCGGCGTCGCCCTGTACCGCCAGGTCGCCAAGCCGGGAGAGAACCTGTTCCTCTCGCCCTTCAGCATCTCCCAGGCCTTCGCCATGGTGTACCCGGGCGCCCGGGGCAATACCGAGCTGCAGATGCAGCAGGCCCTGCGCTTCACCCTGCCCCAGGACAGGCTCCACCCCGCCATGAACTCCCTGGACCTGGCGCTCCAGAGCCGCAACACGCTCGCGCCCGGTCAGAAGGGCACCCCGCCCGAGCTCCGCATCGTAAACGGTACCTGGGGCCAGAAGGGCTACGCCTTCGAGCCGGCCTACCTGGACACGCTCGCCCTTCACTACGGCGCGGGCATGCGCGCGGTGGACTTCAAAGCCGAGGCCAACTCCATCCGCGAGCAGATCAACACCTGGGTCGAGGACCAGACCCAGCAGCGCATCAAGGATCTGCTGCCGGAGGGCACGGTGAATACCGACACGCGCCTGGTGCTGGCCAACGCCATCTACTTCAAGGGCCTGTGGACCCAGCCCTTCCAGGCGGGGCAGACGAAGGACGCGCCCTTCCACCTGCTCGATGGCAGCCAGGAAAACGTCCAGATGATGGAACGCAAGGGTCCCGTGCCCACCCTGCAGGGCGAAGGCTTCCAGGCGCTCGCGCTGCCCTATATGGGAGACGCGTTGCGCATGCTGATCATCGTCCCCGATGAGGGGCGCTTCGAGGAACTCGAGGCGCGGCTCTCGGCGCCCTTCCTCGACACCCTTCGCCTGGAGCTGAAGAGCGAGGAGCGCATTCTCAAGTTCCCGAAGTTCCAGGTGGATGCGGAGTTCTCCCTGAAGCAGTCCCTGCAGGCGCTGGGCATGGTGGACGCCTTCACCGACAGCGCGGACTTCACGGGCATCACCACCGAGGAGCGTCTGCTGCTCACTGCCGCGCAGCACAAGGCCTTCGTCGCCGTGGACGAGAAGGGCACCGAGGCCGCAGCCGCCACGGGAGTCGTCGCCGGGGATGAGTCCGCGCCTCCGCTGCTCGTCGTGGACCGCCCCTTCCTCTTCCTCATCGAGGACACCGAGACGAAGGCCGTGCTCTTCCTCGGCCGCCTGGTGAATCCCTGAGCCTCTCCCTCACTCCAACCACAGCAACCACAGGACTGACCAAGCCATGACTCCACGCTCTCTCAGCCTCTCGTCCGTGCTCGCCGCCGCTCTGGCGCTGGCGGGCTGCTCTCAATCCTCCACCGAAGAGCCTGAAGTTCCTGAAGCTCCGGGTGCGCTGGTCGCCTCCGACAAGGAGCGGATCACCCAACCCGGTGTCACCGCCGAGGACCTGACGGCCCTGGCCTCCGCGAACACCGACTTCGGCGTAGCCCTGTACCGCCAGGTCGCCAAACCGGGAGAGAACCTGTTCTTCTCGCCCTTCAGCATCTCCCAGGGCTTCTCCATGGTGTACCCGGGCGCCCGGGGTAACACCGAGCTGCAGATGCAGCAGGCCCTGCGCTTCACCCTGCCCCAGGACAAGCTCCACCCCGCCATGAACGCGCTGGATCTGGCGCTCCAGCGTCCAATTGCTCCCCAGCCTGGTCAGCAGGGAACGCCTCCGGAGCTGCGCGTGGTGAACGCCAGCTGGGGCCAGGAGGGCTACACCTTCGAGCCGGCCTACCTGGACACGCTCGCCCAGCACTACGGCGCGGGCATGCGCGCGGTGGACTTCAAGAATGATCCCGAGGCCATCCGCGGCCAGATCAATGACTGGGTCGCGGCCATGACCAACGAGCGCATCAAGGACCTGCTGCCCGAGCGCACGGTGAAGCCCGACACGCGCCTGATGCTGGTCAACGCGCTGTACTTCAAGGGCGCCTGGGCCTTTCCCTTCAATCCCTCGGGGACCCGGAGCGAGTCCTTCCACCTGCTGGATGGCACCACGAGCCAGGTGAACATGATGGAGCGCCGGATGGTCGTCCCCTACAAGAGGGCCGCGGACTTCCAGGCGTTCGCGCTGCCTTACGTGGGCAACTCCATCCAGATGCTGCTCGTCATGCCGGACGAGGGCCGGTTCCAGGACGTCGAGGCGCGGCTCTCGGCGTCCTTCCTGGACACCGTCCACCAGGGGATGCAGAGCACGGATATGTACCTCAACTTCCCGAAGTTCCAGGTGGAGACCACGATCGACCTGCCCCCGGCCATGCAGGCCCTGGGCATGACCGACGCCTTCTCAGAGCGTGCGGACCTGTCGGGCATCACCACCTCGGAGCAGCTGTTCCTCGGCGTCGCGAAGCACAAGGCGTTCCTGGCCGTGGACGAGAAGGGCACCGAGGCCGCGGCCGCCACGGCCATCGGGGCAGAGCCTGTCTCTCTGCCTCCCACCTTCACCGTGGACCGGCCCTTCCTGCTCCTCATCGAGGACACCGAGACGAAGACGGTGCTCTTCCTCGGCCGGGTGATGAAGCCCTGATGGGGGCCACGGCGCGGAACCCTCACCCCTGCCCTCTCCCGAAGGGAGAGGGAGCTTGGCTTAGCCCAGCTCGACGACCTTCATCCCGAAGAGCTTGTCCACCGCCAGCAGTAGCTCGTCGCTCACCTGCACCTTGAGCGACGTGCCCCCAATGAGCGCCTCGGCCTCATTGGGGAACAGCACGCTCACCGCCACGGGCGTCGCGCCCGTGTACTGCTTGGCGATCGCGCTCAGCTTCGTCAGCCGCTCCTCGGTGAGCAGGTCCACCGGCACCCGCAGCTCCAGCCGCTTGGTGCGCTTCTCGCGCACCGCCTTCAGGCTCTGAATGTCCTCGACGATCAGCTCCGCGGTGGGCGTGTCCTCGTCGCGCTGGCTGATCTGCACCGTGCCCGACACCAGGATGGGGTCATCCCCCTTGAGCAGCGTCTCCCAGTTCTCGTAGCCCGGCTTGGGCCCGCCCTTGGTCCACTTGCCGTCCTTGCCCATCACGCTGCGGCCTCCCTCCTTGCCCGGGAAGCACACCAGCTCGATCGAGCCCGACAGGTCCTCCAGCGTCACCCACGCCATGCGCTTGCCCGTCTTCGTCGGCCGCTCGCGCATGGCCGCGACGATGCCGCCCACGGTGATCTTCTCGTCCCGCCGCGCGCGCTGCACCGCCGTGATGGGCTTCGCGTAGCGCTTCAGCTCCTTCTCGTACGCGTGCAGCGGGTGGCCGGACACGTAGAAGCCGATGGCCTCCTTCTCGAAGGCCAGCCGCTCCTTCTCCGGCCACTCGTCCACCTGCGTGTACTCATCCTTGAGCGCCCCGCCGCCGCCACCGCCCGAGGCCGGCGCCAGCATCCCGAACAGCGAGCTCTGTCCCGCCGCCTTGTCCTTCTGGCTGGACGAGCCGCGGTTCATCGCCTTCTCGATGGTCTCGAAGAGCTGGTGCCGCGGGCGCTTCTCGAAGTCGAACGCGCCGGCCTTCACCAGCGCCTCCAACACCTTGCGGTTCACCCGCCGGCTGTCCACCCGCTCGCAGAAGTCGAACAGACTCTTGAAGGGCCCTTCCTTGCGAGCCTCGACGATGGACTCGATGGCCCCCTCGCCCACGCCCTTGATGGCGCCCAGGCCGAAGCGGATCTTCCCCTCCACCGCGCCGAAGGCCATGTCCGACAGGTTCACGTCCGGCGGCAGCACCTGGATGCCCGACTCGCGGGCCTCGCCGATGTGCTTCACCACCTTGTCGGTGTTTTCCTTCTCGCTCGTGAGAAGGGCCGCCATGAACTCGACGGGGTAGTGCGCCTTCAGCCACGCGGTGTGGATGGTGATGAGGCCGTAGGCGGCCGAGTGGCTCTTGTTGAAGCCGTACTCGGCGAACTTCTCCATCAAGTCGAAGATCTCGCCGGCCACCTTCAGGTCGACGTTGTTCTTCTTGCAGCCCTCGAGGAAGCCGGCGCGCTCGGCCTGCATCACCTCGGCCTTCTTCTTACCCATCGCGCGGCGCAGCAGGTCCGCGCGGCCCAGGGTGTAGCCTCCCAGCACCTGGGAGATCTGCATCACCTGTTCCTGGTAGACGATAACGCCGTAGGTGTCCTTGAGCACCGGCTCCAGCGCGGGGTGCGGGTACGTCACCGGCTCGCGGCCGTGCTTGCGGTTGATGAACACGTCCACCATGCCTGAGTCCAGCGGACCCGGGCGGTAGAGCGCGCCCGCGGCGATGACATCCTCGAAGCACGTGGGCTTGAGCTTCATCACCATTTCGGTGAAGCCGCTCGACTCCATCTGGAACACGCCGGCCGTGTCGCCCTTGGCCATCAGCGCCCACATCTTCTCGTCGTGGAGCGGGATGTGCTCCCGCTCGAGCTTCTTGCCGTCGGGCGGGTTGCGGTTGATGAGGTCCAGCGCGTTCTGAATCACCGTGAGCGTCTTCAGCCCGAGGAAGTCGAACTTCACCAGGCCGGCGGCCTCCACCTCGTCCTTGGCGAACTGGGTGATGAGCGTCTTTTCACCCGGCGGCTGGTAGACGGGCACGAACTCCCACAGCGGCTTGTCGGCGATGACCACGCCCGCGGCGTGCATGCCCGGCTGGCGGTGCAGGCCCTCCAGCGCCAGGGCGATCTCCAGCACGTCCTTGGTGGTGACCGGCTTGCCGTCCACCTCGCCGATGTTGGTGGGCTTCTCGATCATCTCCTTGAGGCGAGGCTCCTGCTCGATGGCCTCCTTCAGGGTGATGTTGAGCACCTCGGGCACCAGCTTGGCGATGCGGTCTCCCTCGCTGAACGGCAGGGCGAACACGCGGCACACGTCGCGCAGCACGCTCTTGGCCTTCAAGCTGCCGAAGGTGATGATCTGCCCCACGTTCATCTCGCCGTACTTGTGCGAGACGTACTTGATGACCTCGTCGCGCCGGTCCTGGCAGAAGTCGATATCGAAGTCCGGCATCGACACGCGCTCGGGGTTCAGGAAGCGCTCGAACAGCAGGTTGTACGGAAGGGGATCCAGGTCCGTGATCCGCAGCGCGTACGCCACCAAGCTGCCCGCGCCCGAGCCACGGCCCGGGCCCACCGGGATGTTGGCCTTCTTCGCCCAGTTGATGAAGTCCTGCACGATGAGGAAGTAGCCGCTGAACCCCATCTTCTGGATGACGCCAATCTCCAGGTTGAGGCGTGCGCGGTACTGATCCGGGTCAATCTTGTAGCTGACCTTGGCGTCGTGCAGCTCCTTGAAGCGCTGGTGCAGCCCCTCGAAGGCCAGCTCCGCCAGGAAGCTGTCCGGAGTGTGGCTGTCGGGCACCTTGAAGGTGGGCAGCATGGGCTTGCCCAGCTTGAGCTCCAGAGTGCACTGCTCGGCGATGCGCTGCGTGTTGTGCACCGCCTCGGGCGTGTCCTTGAAGAACTCCAGCATCTCCTCGGGGCTGGTGACGTACAGCTTGTCCGTGGAGTGCTTCATGCGCTTGCCGTCCGCCAGCGTCTTGCCGCTGGCGATGCACATGAGCAGCTCGTGCGCCCGCGCGTCCTCGCGCTTGATGTAGTGCGCGTCCGCCGTGGCGCACAGCGGGATGTCCAGGTCGCGGCTGAGCTGCTTCAGGTTCTCGTTGGCCTTCTCCTGCTCGGGCATCCCGTTGGACTGCACCTCGAGGAAGAAGTGCCCCGGCTCGAAGATGTCCTTGTACTCCTGGGCCGCCTTGCGCGCGTGGTCCATGTCCCCGCGGAAGCAGGCGCTGGTGACCTCACCGCCCAGGCACGCGGTGAGCGCGAAGATGCCCTTGCTGTGCTGGGCCAGCACCTTCTTGTCGATGCGCGGGTGGTAATAGAACCCGTCCATGTAGGCCGTGGAGGCCAGGTAGCGCAGGTTCGCGTAGCCCTCGGCGTTCTTCGCCAGGAGGATGAGGTGGTGGGCCACCTTCTCGGTGCGGTCCTCGCGGCCCTTGGTACCGGCCACGTAGGACTCCATGCCGATGATGGGCTTGATACCGGCGTCCTTCGCCTTCTTGTAGAAGTCGATGGTGGCGAACATGTTGCCGTGGTCCGTCACGGCCACGCTCGACATGCCCTTCTCCTTCACCGTTTTGATGAGGTCCTTCATCCGGATGGCGCCATCCAGCAGGGAGTAGAGGGTATGAAGGTGAAGGTGGGTAAAGGACATGGCGGAGAGGTACCCGAGAGAGGAAGCGCGCGAACGATAGGGCCCCGGACAGCGGGCCGCCACTCAAGCTTTCCTACTGCATTCCAACGCACGGCGGAGGCCGGAAAATCGGCCTTTGGCACGACTCATGCCATGCCCCGGTTGGCTCTGGAAGAGGTAACGTCCCGGGTTGTGGACTGCCTGGCGGGATTCTTCCGGATTTCGTTCACTCGGCGTTGCTGCGCACTCCACTCTCCGCCCCCGTGATGGCCCCTGCCTCCCCTGTCTCACCTGGACGCGCTCTCCTGCTTGGCTGCCGGGCGGGGCTGCTCGTGTTTCTGGCCCTCTACACGCTGTGCGCGGTGCTGAATATGCAGCTCGGCTACCAGGGGAACGAGAACCAGGCCCTGGAAGACGCGGTGTGGAACGAGTTCCGGGGCGTGGTGCTGGGCCAGGTGGGACGGCTCATCCTGGCGTACACCGTGGTGGGGCTGGCGCTGGGGGCGTGGCTGGGTGCCGGACTGTGGGCGGTGGGCTTTGGCCGCCGTGCCGTCTTCTGGGGCAGCGCGCTGGCGTGCCTGGTGGTGGAGGTGCCTCTGGTGCTGGCGGACATGGCGCACCATCCGCACCTGTACGCCGCGACTCTGTATGAGCGCGCGGGGTGGACGAAGGCGCTGCTGCTGGCGATGAGTGGCAGCTCGCCCGCCGTGTGGCGCACGGTGGCGTTGGGGCCAGTGGTGATGGTGGCGCTGGTGCTGCTGCTCCGGTTCGTGCGCCGCCCTCCGCGCCTGGGGGCTGTCTCCGCTGTGGCGGGCGTGCTGCTGGTGCTCGGGCTGCTCGGCTGGGAACAGAACCCTCACCCCGGCCCTCTCCCGAAGGGAGAGGGGGAGCGCCCCAACCTCCTCATCCTCGCCTCGGATGGGCTGCGGCCTGATCGCCTCTCGGGCAATGGGTATAGCCGGCCCACGTCACCGAACATCGATCGGCTGATGCGCGAGGGCACCCGGTTCCGGGAGACGCTCGTCCAGGTGCCGCGCACCGCGCCCTCGTGGGCGACGCTGCTCACCTCCCAGTGGGCAGGGCGGCATCCGCTGCGCCACACGCTGGTGGGCCGCGAGGTGCTGGAGACTCCCTTTGTCACACTGGCAAGCGCGCTGGGGGATGCGGGCTGGCAGACCGCCGTGGTGTCCGACTACGCGGGCGATCTCTTCTCCCGCTTCCGCTTCGGCTTCCAGCGCGTGGAGGCACCGGCCTTCAACTTCCCGGACCTCATCCGCCAACGGATGCTGATAACGCACGTGGCCCTGCTGCCGTGGACGGCGCTCACGCCGGGCCTGTTCCCCGAGCGCGGCCAGCTCCCCGAGCTGACCGATCCCGCGCCCCTGAGCCGCGCCACGCTGCGAACACTCGAGGACTTCCGCCCGGATGCGCCTTTCGCGCTCCTGGTGTTCGCCTCCACCACCCACTTCCCCTACGCGGCGCCCTACCCTCACGAGGGCCACTTCATTGCCCAGGGCTACCGGGGTCCCTGGCGGTTCGGCGCCACGCCCCAGATGGAGGTGCCTCCGGGCTCGACGCCTCCCACGGCCGAGGACATTGCCGCCCTCGCGGGCAACTACGACGCAGCGGTGCTCTCCTTCGACACGCTGGTGGGCGAGCTTCTAACGGAGTTGGAGCGCCGGGGACTGGCGGACTCGACGCTGGTGGTCCTGCTGTCCGACCACGGCGAGCACCTGGCGGACGAGGGGCTGGGCCTGGGCCACGGCGAGCACCTGTGGGGCAGTGCCGGCCTGCGCATTCCCTTCGCGCTGCGCCTGCCGGGCCGTGTTGCCGCGAATCGCACCGTGGAGCAACGGGCCCGTTCCCTCGATGTGGCACCCACGATTCTCGAGCTGATGGGCGTGCCCGCGCCCCAGAGCTTCCAGGGCCGCTCGCTGGTGCCGCTCGTCGCTCCGGGTGATGCGGTGCTGGGAATGCCGGACGCCCCGGCCCTCATCGAGACGGACATCTGGTTCTCCGATCGGGACGGCCAGCGCTACCAGCAAGTGCGCCTGCCCTACCCCTGGGTCTACGAGACGGCGACCATCGAACCCTCGGGAGACATCGCCCTGCTGCCCCAGTGGGAGAAGACCGTGGAGGCCGCCAAGCACCAGGGGCTCTATCTGGGCCGCTGGAAGCTGCTCGAGCTGCCCACGCCTCAAGGCGTCCAGGTGGAGCTGTACGACGTCGTCGCGGACCCGCGCGAGACGCGCAACGTGGCCGCCGAGCACCCGGACGTGGTGCGGCAGCTTCGAGAGACGCTCGCCCGGGAACTCCCTCCGGACCCTTAACGCGCTTCACACTTCTTCACGAAGCGCTCAAGCGCGCTCAATGCCCCCCAGGCATCTTCTGCATCGTCGCCACTGAGGCGAAGCAACACACCTGGCCCGCTGGGGCTCTAATAGGAGTAACGCCATGAAGAAGAAGATCGCCATTGCCGCTTCCGCCGTCCTCGCCGTCGTCATGCTCACCGGCTTCCGCGGCGGGGGCTGGAACCGGGATCCCGAGCGCATCAAGCAGATGGTCACCTGGAAGATGAACGACAAGCTGGAGGACCTGGACGCCACCGAGGCGCAGAAGACCTCCGTGAACGCCGTGAAGGACCGGCTGTTCGAGGACGGCAAGCGTCTGGCCGAGGAGCACCAGGCCACGCGCCTGGAGGTGCTGACGCAGCTCGAGTCGGACGCCCCGGACGCGACGAAGCTGCACGCCCTGGTGGACAGCCGCATCGACGCGTTCCGCGCCTTCGCGCACAAGGTGACGGATGCTGCGCTCGAGGTGCACCGTGTGCTCACTCCGGAGCAGCGCAAGGAGCTGTCCTCCGAGTACCGTGAGCGCATGGGCATCAAGTAAGCCCGCTGCTGAACGGTACCGCCGTTGACGTTCGTTACCTGGGCCTGTCCCTTTTGTTCCTGGGGACAGGCCCGCAGTGCCGCACTGAACGGCGTAGGTGCGCACAGGTGGGCAGGAAATGCCCCCGCCCCTATGCTCAGAGCGTGGATTACACCGATTACGCTCGCCGCATCCTCAGCTACGCATCCCTCGGAGAAGTGGCCGAATATGGCCGGGTGACGGAGGCCGGGAAGGAGTACCCGCTCTTCCGCATCACCGTGCCCGGCTCCCGTTGGCTCGTCATCACCTCGGGCTTCCATGGAGAGGAGCCCGCCGGGCCGCTGACGCTGGCGGAGAGCTTCGCGGAGATCGTCGCTTACGCCCGTGAGCGGGATGTGGGGCTGCGCGTCTACCCGTGCATCAACCCCTCCGGCTTCGAGGTGGGCAGCCGCTACAACCGCAGCGGCGAGAAGCCGAACAACGACTTCCTCCGCTACGAGGTGACGCCCGGAACTTGGAAGGGCGAGCTGACGCGGAACGAGGCCTTCGTGCGCTGGGTGCTGTACGACGGAGGCCCGAAGGAGACGCGGGCGGTGCGGGCGGACATCGCCCGGTTCCCGGCTCCGGCCGCGGCGCTCGACATCCACCAGGACAACTACCTCCACATTCTGGCCACGTACGCGTACACCTTCGGGAACAAGGCGGCGTACCGGCCGCTGATGGAGGCGGCCTCGGCGCACGTGACGGTCATCCGCAACCAGAAGGTGGATGAGAACAACACCACGGACGCGGATGGGCTCATCGAGTTCCATGACGGAAGCGTCACGGACTATTTCGTGCGCCAGGGGGTGCCCTATACCGCCGCGCTGGAGACGACGACGCGAACTCCGCTAGCGTTGTGCCACGCAGTCAATCTCATCTGGATTCGCGGCTTCATCGACTTAGCCGCGCGTGGAGGAACATGATGGAGCGCCGCCCCCTGGGAAGCACCGGCCTGCAGGTCTCCGTGCTGGGATTCGGAGCGGGCCCTGTGGGAGATGCGGCGCTCTCGGAGGATGAGGCGGGAAGGTTGCTCCACGGGGTGCTGGACGCGGGCATCAATCTGATCGACACCGCGCCCAGCTACGGCACTTCCGAGGAACGCATCGGCCGGCACCTGCAGGGGCGGCGCGGTGAGTTCGTGCTCTCCACCAAGTGCGGCTACGGAGTGCCGGGGGTCGAGGACTGGACGGGGCCGTGCATTACCGAGGGCATCGAGCTGGCGCTGCGGCGGCTGCGCACGGACGTCATCGACGTGATGCACTTTCACTCGTGCCCGGTAGACGTGCTGGAGCGGCCGGGCGTGGTGGACGCACTCACCCGGGCGGTAGAGCAGGGCAAGGTGCGCGTGGCCGCATACTCCGGTGACAACCACGCGCTGGCGCATGCGCTGAACATGGGACGGTTTGGTTCAATCCAGGTGTCGGTGAACCTGTTCGACCAG
The DNA here is from genome assembly GCA_036389955.1 of Myxococcaceae bacterium. GTDB lineage: Bacteria > Myxococcota > Myxococcia > Myxococcales > Myxococcaceae > DATHBR01. The sequence continues at coordinate 20,286 of DASVVJ010001067.1, read as the reverse complement.
CGAGCCATCAACTGGGGCATCGCGCTGGCACGGGAGCGGGGCGTGGGAGTCATCGCCAAGCGCCCGCTGGGGAACGCACCGTGGCGCTTCTGGGAGCGTCCGGGGGCACCGGACGTGTCGCTCTACTGGGACCGGATGCGGCAGATGACGCTCGAAGCGCGCGGCCTGGACTGGAGTGAGCTGGCGCTACGCTTCGCCGCCTTCGTGCCGGGAGTGGCCAGCTGCATCGTGGGCACGACGAAGGTGGAGAACCTGCTGCGCAACGTGCGCGCCCTGGAGCACGGGCCGCTGACACCGGAACACGTCAATCACATCCGAGACGCGTTCCGGCGCAATGACCACGGGTGGGACGGACAGATTTAGAGCAGGGCGTAACAGAACTAACTACACGCCCAATGCGCATGACTCCTGCATGCAGTAGACAGGTTGGGTCATAGGTATTTTCCCGATATCAAATCCTTCTTCTATATTACTCCTATTATTGGCAAGAGAATAGCGTACAACATTTCCCTCTAGAGCAGCGATATCCCTGCCGACAGGTAGACTGATACATGCATTCACCGCTTGAATCGCATCCTATAGGCTCCAAGCACTCCATCTTGCGGTCTTGACACACAACAAGATTACCTGCAATGCACTGGCCGCTTGCACTACAAGTATCACCGACAGTGCATTCATTACCATCTTGGCAAGTTGCTCCCCCAGCCTTAGGCCTGAAGTTACAAGCATTGTTTGAACAAGTGCCTGCCCACTCATGGCATTGGCTGGGCGGAATATCGCAGGCGAGTCGTGAGCCAACACATGTACCAGCAATATTGCATACGTCATTCACCGTACAGGGGTTGCCATCATCGCATGTAGCTGTTGGGCTCTTGAGCACATAGGAACAATTGCCATCAACGCGGGAACAACTACCGACCGGCTCATGGCACTGACTGGGCGGCGCATTGCATATTTTGGGAATTCCCACGCAAGCGCCTGAGTTGATACAGGCATCCATTTCCGTACATAAGTTCCCATCAACACAAGCACCGATAACTCTGCGAGCAAACTCGCAGACTCCGCTCTTGCACACCCCCCTCGACTCTCGGCATTGCTCCTCTGGCGTCCCGCTGCAATCGGATCCATCTGCCATGATCGTCATGTAGACACATTGGCCGTTTTCGCAGATGCCAGACTTAAGGCAAGGGCTAGGGGGAGTTTGGCAGTCACTCGCCAGTTTACAACCAAGTACGGTTCCTCCATCACTGTCAGTGCCTCCATCAGGCCTCGCATCCGCATTGCTATCCGACGGCCCACCGCAGATCTCCCGCTTCTGTACAGGGTTCGCGTTCTCGCAAAACTCGACAAGGGAATCCTCGGCTGAGATGCAAGCAGTTCCAAGCGTGCATGCAAAGAGTACGGCCTGTACGAGCCTCATCTGTTTGTTCATGGAAGACTCCAAGAGAGAGAGACATGTGCCCCCTGTTCCATAGGGATGATGGACGGCCTGACTCTTTCGGGGGGCGAATCGAGCAAGAGGAGACTTCCCGCGACTGCTACAGTTCCCACTCCCATCAAGGCCCAGCCGACCTTCTCGAAGGTCTTTGCCTGTCCAAGCATATCGTCCAGTTGAGCCCGACTCGTAATGTCCGGGTTCGCTCTCTGAACCTTGCCCTCCAGTAGCTTTCCCCTCATCCAAACGACCAGCCCGCCTACAGCGAGAGTTCCCCCACCGATAGCCACAGGAAGCTTGAGGTTGGCACTTGCACGAGGCGCCTCTTTAATGTGGTTGCCACTAAGGTGCTGGCCCGGATTCGTCGGGAGAACGCTCAGTCCCTTCCGTACCTCCTCAAGCTCCGCGGCGATCTTCGGTGACACGTTCAGCGTCAGCTTCGCCCCTGGATCCATCTTCAGTGCCCGCCGAAAAGCACTTTCCCCGCGATTGCTCTGCTGCAGTTCGAACGCCAGAACCCCTTCCAGCAAGGCAATGGACACGTCGTCCTCGCGCGTATTGGAAGGCAGATGGGCCCCCTTCTCCAGCGCGCGCAGAGCCTCCTCGTACTCGAAAGCCGCATAGAAGCGCAGAGCCGTCTGATAGTGCGGGTTCGTCTTCGTCTCCGCTCCCATCGCAGGCAGTGCCAAACCACACAGTGAGATGCAGCAGACAAGCCTCGCAAGCAGGTGCTTGCTTCGCCCAGTGCCTTGAACGCCCATGTCAGTTCTTCCTGTCGCCGTCAGAGCGTTGAGCATCTGGCAGCAACAAGGCACATGGGTTCAATCGCGGTTCACTGCGAGTTCAGGATCCGGCGATAGCTCTGGAGGAAATGACACACAACTCGCCAGACGATGGAGCGCTGGAGAACAATCCCTTAAAGGTTGATCTCCAAGCTTCCGAGGATGCGCCGCTGCTCCATCCGGTAGTCGAACGGAAGGTCGCCCGTCCTCACCAGGTAGCTCTCGGCGTCCAGCAGGTTCGTCACCGTGAGCCCGACCACGGACCACTCGTTGATCCGTAAGCGCGTGTTCACATCCAAGCGCACCCAGGCTGGCACCACCTCGGGACGTGCTTCCATGAAGGCCGGTGTCACCCGATCTTCCTCCCGGCGCAGAACCCGGCTCTGGTAGCGCCCCTGGAGGGAGAGGGTGAACCGCTGCAGCGTATAGCTCACCCCGGCCTTCGCCGTGTGCGCCGGCGCCCAGGTAAGCCGTGGGTCAGCCGCCTCAAGGCCGCGCTTGCCTTCCGTCTCTCCCAACAGGTGCACGAAGGTGTAGTTGCCGAAGGCGCTCACATGGCCCCGCGCTCCCAGTTCCGCGTCCGCCATCAGCTCGAGTTCCACCCCAGCCAGGCGCCGGGTGTGCAGGTTGCTCAACTGGGAGTCGTTGTAGCCAATCAGGTTCTCGTACTGAGAATGGAACAGGGTGGTCCGCCAGCTCAGGTTGCGGCTCAACGTCCAGTCCGCATTCAAGTCGAAGGTCGTCACCCGTTCGGGCTGGATGGTCTCGACATCGGCATCCGTCAACCACGTGTTGGCGCTGAAGAGTTCGCTCGGCGCTGGGGCCCGGAACGCCTGGCCCACCTGGAGCTTGAGGCTCAGTGAAGGGGTGGGGGCGTAGACCAGTGCCAGTCTGGGGCTGAGCTGATCGTAGGACCTGCGCGTCGGGGGAACTCCGCCCGCCACCGGCTTGCCCGAAGCGAAGAACTTCAGGTCGTAGCGCAGCCCCGCCGTCAGGGACAGCGGCGTGCCCAGCAACTGGCTCCAGACCAGCTGCACGTAGGCCGCCGCGTTGTTCACCGGGTGGTCGATGATCTCTTCGTAGTAGTTGCCCAACTGCACCAGCCCTTCCGAGGGCGGGGAGTCCTCCTCCTCATTGCGCAGGTCCACGTTGCTGTAGTGCGCATCGTCACCGCCGTACAGAAAGACCGAGTACTCCGCTCCCCCCAGCATCGAGAGCCGCTCCGCCAGTTCGCCCGAGAGCTGAACCCGTGCGAGCACCTCGTCCACCTGCGTCTGCAGGCTCTCCGTCACGCCGGACGGGTAGTACCCATCGAAGGCGCCGCTCGGGAAGAAGCGCACGTCCAGGTCGTAGTTGTGCCGCTGGAACATGAGCACGAACTCCCGCTGCACCCTGCTCTCGGGCTTCGGTTGATAGCGCAGCACCGCGAGGTGGCGCCCCTCGCGCACGGGCTCCTCGGCGTCAGGCACCCAGAAGGACCAGCCATGCACGGTGCCCTGCTCCCAGAACTGCTGGTGGTAGCTCAGGGACAGGCCCTCCAGCGACTGGCGGGGCTCCAGCTTGACGTAGAGGTACCGGCTGCCCAGCGGCTCACTCACGCGGAACCGTTGCAAGGCTCCCGTGTCATCCAGCCGTCCCGAGCCGTCATACGACAGGTACGAGGACCCCGCCGAGCGCTGGTAGTGAAAGCCCACCACGGCGGAGAGGTGCTTGGACCGCGTGGCCGCCACCGCCTCCACGCTCGCCGTGCTCTGGTTTCCCAGCTGCAGCCGTGCCTCGCTGTTGACCTCCAGGCGCTCGTCCTCGTTCAGCGTCTTCGGCGAGGAGATGGTGTTGATAGCCACCACGCCATTGATGGCGCTCGAGCCGTACAGGGCCGAGCCAGGCCCGCGGAGGATCTCGACGCTTCGCACCATGAACAGCGGAGTGATGTCCCAGGTGTAGGCCCCACCCGTGTCGTGATCGTTCACCGGCACGCCGTCCACCAGAACCAGCAGGTGGTTGCTGTTCCACCCCTCATGCAGCCCTCGGGCTCCCACCACCGTGCGCTCGTAGTCCCGCGCGGGGAAGAAGCCCGGCTGGCTGAAGAGGATGTCATTCAGGCTCGTCCACCCGAACTGCCGGATCTGATCACGCGTCACCACCGAGGCCACTCCAGGTGCCTCGCGCGCCTTCTGACGCTGCTTGGACGGCGCCGCGAGTTCGAGCTGAAGCAGCTCCTCGAGGGACAGCGTCTGCGCCCAATCGGGCTCGGCCTCGGCGGGAGGAGGCTCCAACGGAGGAGGCTCGGGGTGAGAAGCCACGGGGCCGGCGAACAGGGCCACCGCCAGGAACAGCACACCTGCTGGAGTGAAGCGCGCCATATGCCTCAGCCTCACACCAGGGGAACGGCCAGAGAACGGGAACCCGCCGGGCTCTGTTCGAGCCGTGTCCGCAGCAGTTCGAGCAGGCGCTGGGTGTCCACCGGCTTATTCAGCACCCGGCCCGCCTGCCGCTCGACGAAGTCCAACGTCGCCGGGGTGAAGGCGCCCCCCGTGAAGAAGACCACGCTCTCGGCCTGCTTGGGGTACAGCCGCTTCAGCTCGGCGTAGAACTCCATGCCGGTCATCTCCGGCATCATCAAGTCACACAGGATCAGATCGAACGCGCCTCCCTGCAGAATGCTCCCCAGCGCCTCCCGGGCTCCGGAGGCCAGGGTGATGTCATGCTCCTGCCCCAGCGTCCGGCGCAGCGCGGACCTCACGAACGGATCGTCATCCACCACCAGCACCCGTCCGCTGCGTCCCCCGGGAGCCAGGCGGGGAACGGCCGCCGTGAAAGGCTTGCCGGACTCAGCGGTGGCTGGGGCCGCGGGCAGCAACACGGTGAAGGTGCTGCCGTGTCCCTGCTCGCTCTGGACCTCGATCTGCCCGCCCAGCCGGGTGACAATGCCCTGGCAGACGGACAGTCCCAGCCCGGTGCCCACTCCCACGGGCTTGGTGGTGAAGAACGGGGTGAACAAGCGGCAGCGGACCTCCGGCGTCATTCCGCTGCCGGTGTCGGCAATGCTTACCCGCACGTGCCCGTCCTCGCGCCGCCAGGTGGTGATCCGGATCTCGTTCCGGTCCGCAGCGCCAGGCTCGATAGCGTGCGCGGCGTTGATGAGCAGGTTGAGGAACACCTGGATCAGGTGCACCTCGTTGGCCTCGACGCACGGCACCGGCTGGTAGTCGCGCACCAGCCGCGCTCGGTGGCGCACTTCGTTGGCGGCCATGCTGATGGCGGCCTCGAGTGTGTGAGAGATGTCCACCGCCTTGCGCGTGTCGTCGTCCCCCCGCGAGAACGTCTTGAGGCTCTGGACGATGTGCTGCACACGCGAGCATCCCTCCCGCGCCTCGGCCAGCGCGTCCGCCACCTCCTGCCAGGTCTCCTCCTCGCGAGCCTCGGACTCGGGCGGGTGGCTCGAGATCAGCCTCGCGCGCAGGTCCGGCAGCTCCTTGAGCACGTAGTGGATGTTGGAAGTGACGTAGGCCAGCGGATTGTTAATTTCGTGCGCCACGCCCGCGGCGAGCGTCCCCACGGAAGTGCGCCGATCCGCCGTGATGAGCTGTTCCTGGGCCTCGCGCAGCTCGCTCAGGCGCTTGGCCAGCTCCTCGGTGCGCTCGGCCACCCGCTGCTCCAGCTCGGCGTTGCGCGCCCGAACCCGCTCCTGGGCCAGGCGCTCGGTGATGTCCTGGAAGTACAGTCCCCAGCCAAAGCGCGTTCCCTCCTGGCTCTGAATGGGCGCCCGGTACGCGGTGAGGGTCCGTCCATCCTTCAGGCCCAGCTCCACCGCTCCGCCCGAAGGCAACGCCAGCTGGCAGCTCGTCAGGCTTCGCAGCGCGGAGGGCTCCACCAGCAGCGGCTCGAGGCGCTGGAAGAGTGCCTCCAGTCGCTGTCCCTCCAGCCGCTCGGGCGGCAGTTGCCAGAGCTGCAGGAAGCGCTGGTTGTGCGCCCGCAGCACGCCCTCCTCCGACACGGTGAGGATGCCTTCGGAGGACGCCTCGGTCTGCGACTCGATGAAGGCCTTCTGCTCGTAGAGCCGCTGGAGCATCCGGGACAGCGCCGCGGCCAGCGTCCCCGTCTCATCTCGCCGCGTGAGGTCCAGCTCCTTCTGCGCCCCCAGCTCTCCTTCGGAGATGCGCAGCGCCACCTGCGTCACCCGGCCCAACGGCCGGACCAGCACCGTCCCCACGCCGAAGGCCGCCAGCAGCCCGAACCCGAAGATGAGCGCGGAGACGAGCGCCGCCTGCCGCAGGGTGGCCTGGCTCTCCTGCTGCATCTCCGCGAGACTGAAGCCCAGCAGCAGCGTGCCGTGCTGTCCTCCGCGCGTCTGAATGTTGACCCGGGCCACCACCTCCTGGCCCAGGATCCGCGCGCCCTCGGGAAAGTTCCGGGGAATCGACTGGGCGCGCTCCGGGTGCCAACTGGCCAGCGGCGAGCCGTCCTCGCGCAGCAGCAGCCCGAAGGTGGCCTCCGGCGTGGAGTCGAGCGTCTCGAGGTGGCTCTGGCCATTGAGCGCATCCCCGAAGTCGAGCGCCGGCTCGGTGGCTCCGGCCAGCAGCCGGGCAATGCCCATGGCCCGGCCCTGCATCCAGTGCTGGGCCTGCGCGTCCATGCGCGCGGGGAAGTAGACCAGGAAGAACAGGGCGAACGCCGCGAACAGCAGCGCCACGAGCAGCACCAGCCGGGCGCGCAGAGACAGTGCCTGGAGCGCCATCATCAGCGAGCTCCTTTCCCGGGTTCGACGAGCCGTGACAGGCTCAGCAGGCCCGCATCGAGATCCGCCCCTTCCGCGCGGGCCGCGGAGAGGTGCACGAGAATGACGGGGCTGTTGCCCTTGCGGCTCAGCCCGATGGCCAGGCCCTGGTTGACCTGCGCCTCGCTGCCGGCGATGGACAACACCGACAGCCGCCGGGTGACCTGGGCAATGCTCTCGGAGGCCGACTCGAGTCCCTCGCAGGCATAGAGCGCCACCGCTTGTGCCTGCGTCAGCTCCGTCTGCAGCTGGTTCGTGTCGCTGAAGCCAATGCGCACCACGCGCAAGGGCCGCCCCGCGATGGACTTGCCTCGCGCGGCCACCTCCAGCGCGCCGCTGAGCTCCTGCCCCTGGTGCTCCGACTTCGCGTCGCCCTGGCGGTGGACGACGGCCAGGGTCAACGGAGGCGGCCGGTGCCCCATCCGCCGGTCGTAGGCGAGCACCCGCACCAACATCGAAGCGCGCAGTGTGGGGGGCAGATCCTCACCCAGGGCGGGCATGGGCAGGCATGTCAGCAGAACAAGCCAGACCAGTACCCGGCGCCACCCACGCACAAGAGCCCCCGCGCTCTCACCGTGCGACTTCATCTGAACGCCCCCCTGATCAGGCACCCTCGAAGCCCTGCATTGATTGTCTAACCAGGAACCCTGGCTGTCGCGACAACAACGGATTGTCCTGCCAGAAACGTCGCGGCGGCAATCCCACCCGCGCCAGGGAAGAGACTCCCCTAGCGGACATTTCCAGCCCGGCTGGTGAATTGGAGGGTGAGAGGCGTGTCGAGAGGGGCGAGCGGAGCCGTGGCTCAGCGGTTGCCCACCACGCGCGTCCACATCGTCAGCAGGTTGCGGACCACCGGGCCTTCAGGCACCTCGGCCGCCGGTGGCACGTTCACCCGGATGCCGTGCTCGGCCAGCCGCGTGAACGGGTTGGCCGGATCCTTCGACTGTAAGGGCACTTCCGGGTCCGCCGGCCGGAACCCGAACGCCAACGCTCGCTCCTGCACCCGGCGGCTGCGCAGGTACTCCAACCACTGCCGTGCCGCGTCCCGCTGCGTCGGCGTCACCCAGTCGCCCTTCAACACCGCCGCCGGATGGTCGCTCCACAGCGTCAACGGCGGGTAGTACACCTTCAGGTTGCCCCACCGCCCCTGGGCGTTGCTGAGTTGGGAAATCGCCAGGCTCTCGTACACCACCGCGATGTCGTACCGGGAAGGGCCGAACCGGATCATGTCCGTCATGAAGGTGCCCGTGGACGTCTCGAACCGGGACACGCCCTTCTCGAGCTGCCGGATCCACTCCTGGTACTTCGGGTCCAGCAGGTCCGCCACCGTCAGCTCGGACCGCTTGTTGTAGTACTCGAACGAGGCCAGCAGCATCGCCTGCAGCCCCGAGTTGGAGCGCGTCGGGTCCGTGTGCCCCAGCTTCACGAAGCCCCACTCCGACTTGCCGCCAATCGCCGGCCAGCCCTGGTCGCTCGCCACCGCCTTGTGGATCGCCTTCCACGAGACGGCCTTGCCCTCGTTGGCCTTGAGCAGCACCTGGGCCCGGTCCTCCCACACCACGAACACCAGCGGTGAAATCACCAGCGGCTGCGGCGCATCCTCCCCTTCACTGGCAAACAGCGGCCCGCGCGTGGGGTCCGTCGCCCAGTCCGACTCCAGCAGGCGCAGCACCGTGGTGTCCGCCGGGCTCCACACCGTGGGCTTGTCCCGCCCTTCCAGAATCCCCTGCGCCGCGTCCAACGAGCCCCGGCCCACCAGGTTCACCTTGATGGTGGGGTGCTCCTTCTGGAACTCCGCGGCCGCGGCCTCCACCCACTCCTTCTTCTCCGTGCTGTAGAGGAAGGAGATCTCCGTCACCTCCACGGGCGCGGCCGGCCGGCTCGTGCTGGGACTGGCTTGTCCACTCCCCGTGTCTCCGGGGCCGTGACCGCGCCGGGACAGGTAGAGCACGCCGCCTACCGCCGCGAGCAAGCCGAGGATGATCAGGGCCCTGGGATTCATGCTGTGACGCGCACCTCAACCGACGACATGGAACCGGCGCACCGGTATATTCCCCCCCGCGGCGGCGGTCGGGCATCGACTGTCTAACGCTGCCTCTCAGGCCTCAAGAGGGTGACCTTTAACTCACTTGAATCTTGCGTCCCTGTTACAGGACTGTCACGGAAGCGTTCCTCAGTGGGGCAGCAACGGCTGGATTGCCCCCTTGACTTGCGAATCGGAGAGCCGAACGACTTATGAGCACACCTCGAATCCTTCTCTTAGGGCTGTGCGTCGTGCTGAGTGCCTGCGCGGGGAAGAAGCCCCCTCCGCCGCAGAGTGCGACGCTGGGTGAAACCAAGGTGGAGTACCGGGACTACAGCCTGGTACGCGGCTCGCTGTGCGACGTGGAGCCACGCCGCCTGGCGGACGAGCTGAAGAAGATCAATGAAGTGCTGGAGCAGTTCGTCTCGGCCACCGAGCCTTCCGTGAAGCCCGAGGCCACCGCCGAGCAGGTAGAGGTGCTGCGCGAGGGCTCCACGGCGCTCAAGCCGGTGGTGGAGGCGCACGGTAAGAACCTCTCCGGGCTGCGCTCGTGCGGCCTGACCAAGCCGCCCTTCACCGAGCTGGCCAAGAAGGGCGAGGAGGTCGTCACCAGCGCCAAGGCCCGGCTGGCCGAGGCCCCCGACGCGCTGGCCGCCGCCGACAAGCGGCTGGCTGAGGCGAAGTGGCGCGAGGAGTCGGCCGCGCGCGAGGCCAGTGCCAAGCAGGAGTGGTGCAAGGCGGGCACCGCCGTGGGCAGCGGCGACCTGTACTTCTCCCGCCAGGAGCCGGATGGGAAGACGCTGTGGCTCTTCTGCGACGGCATGGTCGTCGAGAAGGCCGGGGAGGGCGAGCCCTCGCTCGTCATCCCGGAGACGATCAGCAAGAAGGATCGCCGCAAGATTCAGGCGGCGCGCTACCTGGATTCCGCCAAGGGGTATCCCGCCGAGGAGATTGATCGCCTCGACGCCCCGAAGAAGACCGGGGCGGAGTAGTTCCGCGCTGGGTTGGCGGGGGTGAGGGCACGGTAACCCTCACCCTCCGCCCTCTCCCGGTGGGAGAGGGGACTTTGTGCTACGGCGCGTAGGTGATGACGACGTGGTTGCCCGTCACCATCAGCCGGCGCGGCGTCACGCCGCTGCCCGGGATGGCCATGTCGAACACCACCGGCGTGCGCAGGGCCCGCTTGTTCATCTCATCCTGGAGCCGGCTCTCGGCCGAAGAGTCCCGCTTGCTGACGAGTGACACCGAGACGGCCTCTGCCTTCGCCCGCACGAAGTTCTCCACCAGCGAGAGCTGCACCTCCAGGTCCGCGATGGCCCCGCCCTCGATGGCCTTCTGGAAGGCCTGCACCTGGCCCTTGGCGAAGCCGGGAACCTTGCCCGTGTAGCGCACGTTCTCACCCCGCAGGTGCACCCGGCACAGCACCCGGTTGCGCGAGATGAACCGGAAGTTCGTCATCCGCTCGACGATGATCTGCCCCGTCAGCTGGCTGTTGAACTCCTTGCCGGCCATCCGGTACGGCACCATCTGGCTGGCCATCTGCTCCAGCACCGACGGCGTGTAGTACATGGAGAACGCGGCGCCCGACTGCCCGGGAGAGGCCAACTCCGCGGCATACGCCGCAGGGGCCTGCGAGGCCTGATCGGCCGCCTGCATGGCCGCATTGAGCCGCCGCTGCTCGTCCTCCAGCATCTTCACCCGGGTGCGCGGATCAATGGCACAGCCACTCACCAGCGCGGCGCCCATGAGCAGCGCGAGCACGCGCCTCGGTGACACGAGCGCCCTCATGGCGACACCACCTGGCAGTTGCCCTGCATCACCCGGTGATTGCCTACCGTCCGGGGCTGCGAGTAGTTGGCCGTCATCCGGAAGCTGCGATTGCGCAGCGACACCTTGCCGTGAATCTCACCCGAGCGCGGCGCTGCCCGCGACGCGGCCTTGGCGGGCATCACCGCCGCGCACCCCAGCCCCTGGAGCCCCGCCGAGTTCTCCGCCTGCGTGGACGTGACGAAGGCCTGCTCCACCTGGGCCTCCTTCTTGCGGAGCTCTTCCTGGAGCTCGCGGTTGCGCTGCTCCAACTGCTCCACGCGCGAATCCATCGACTTGTCACGCCTGGCGGGCTTGTCCGATGCACAGCCCGAAGCCAGCAGCAGCAAGGCCACTGGCAGACACCACTTCATGGATCGGTTCATGCGCTCGACGGTAGCACGCGGGACTTACGTCCCCATACGCGTCGCGCGCTGCGTCAGGTGGGTGTCCCCGCCCAGATCGAGCCCCTTGAGGAACGCCGCCAGCGTTCCGCCCTTCTCCTGGAGATGGGCCTCCACATGCGGCTTGAGCTGGCTCCACCGCTGCTGCCAGCCCACCTCGGAGCTGCCTCGCAGGTCCGTCCGCTCGGTCAGCAGCACGCCCAGGCGCAGCGCCAGCTCCGGCTCGCCCACGGCCTCGGCCTCACGGGCCACCGCCGCCGCGGCCGCCGCAGGGGCCTTCTTCCACTGCTGCGTGGCCCGGACGAAGGCCGCCGCATCCACCTGCGCCAGCAGCTGCATGGCCAGCCGCAGCGGCAGCCGCGGCTCCCCCTTGGGCGCCGCCACCCGGGCCATGAGCGACTCGAACAGCGGCGCCAGCGAGGCGTGGGCCGCCGGATCGATGCCGCCCAGAGCGCGCAGTGCCCGCCGCGCCCGCCGCGCCTGGAGCGTCACCTGCCAGCTCCGCTTGCCCAGCCGGCCCTGCAGCGCCGTGAGCGCCTGAGCCGCCGAGGCCACCTGCTCCGCCGTGGGCCGGACCGAGCGTACCCGAGGAGGCAGCTCCAGCTTCGGCGGCGGCGCCTTCTTCTCCGGAGCGGACGCTGGCGCGGGAGCTCCGCCCTCGCCGGCCACCTCCTGGTAGCCCTCGCGCAGCTTCTCGGCGACCTTGCGCTCGTACTCGCGCCGCGCGCTCTCCTCGTCGGGGAAGGCCTTCTCCTTGCGCTGCCCCGCGGTGCCAATCCGTCCGTACGTGACGATGAAGGTGCTGCCCTGAAGCTCGGGAACCCAGAACTTGGAGCTGGAGCCTTCGACGAACTCGAACCTGCGCATGGCACGGACCTCCGGGCAGACAGGCCGCAGGCTACTACGGTTGCAGGCCCCGGCTCAGGCCTTCGCCTTCGTCAGCTCCCGCAGCCCGGCCTCGCGCGTCACGAAGCCCTCGTAGCCCAGCTCCCGCCGCGCCTTCGCATCGCTCACGGTGACTTCGTCGCCCACCAGCAACAGCTCCGAGCGGGTGATGGGCGGCGCCCCCGACAGCCAGAGGAAGTTCCAGAGCAGCTCGGACACGGTGGCCACGCCCGTGGCGAAGCCTCGGGAAATCGTCTTGCTCCCCGGATCCACGCCCTGCGTCTTGAGCAGCGCGGTGACGAAGTCGCGGAAGTCCACGGGCGCCCCATCCGTGAGGAAGTACGCCTGGCCGCCCTGCCCCTTCTCCGCCGCGAGCAGCATTCCCTCCACGCAGTTGGCCACGTGGCAGGTGGACGTCTTGTAGTGGCCCCCGTCCACCCAACGGAACTTTCCGGCCTTCACCGCCGCGATGATGGAGGGCAGGACCGCATTGTCTCCCAGGCCCCAGACGAAGCGCGGGCGCACGGCGACGGTGGTCAACTCGGGAGAGTTGACCGAGAGCACCAGCCGCTCCGCCGCACCCTTGGTTTCGGAGTACAGGCCGATGGGCTTCTCCGGCAGCGGCCGTGTCTCGTCCACGTTGACCATTGGCGTGCCATCCAGGAGCACCGCCTCGGTGCTGACATGCACCAGCCGCTTGACGCCCACGGCCCGCGCCGCCTCCAGCACGTTCTCGGTGCCGCGCACGTTGGCCGCGTAGAAGTCCCCCCGGGGCCCCCACGTCTTCACCAGCGCGGCCGAATGGAAGACAACCTCGCAGCCCTCCATGCCCCGCTTGAGCACCTCCACGTCCGAGAGGTCTCCCTCCCAGGGCTCGGCGCCCGCGTCACTCACCTCCTTGCGCGCGGCCTCGGAGCGGCCCAGGGCGCGCATCGTGTGCCCTCGCCCCTTGAGCTCCGTGATGAGCCGCTTACCCACGAATCCGGAACCACCCGTGACGAACGCGCGCATGCCCTGCTCTCCTCGCCGAGGACTCCACGCCTACTACCGTTCGAGCACCCGCGCCAACCCCTGGCCCGGACGGCTGGACTCAGAACATGTCGGACAGGGCGGGCGGGGAACCCGAGAAGAGTGCCGCGGCCGTGGCCACGGAGGCATCATCCGCCACGAGCGCTCCCGAGGTGCGCAGGGCCTCCAGGGACAGGAAGCCCGAGTAGAGCGGCGCGAGCGTTCGCACATGCAGCTTCACCCTCCCCTCGCCGCCTCGCGACACGCGCGCCTGGCCTCCCGCCACCTCGAGCAGGAAGCGCCCCTGGTTCTCGGGGAACAGATCGTCCTCCACCTCCAGGTGGAGCGTGCCGGAGGTGCCTGCAGGGTAGCCCCGGGCTTCGAGGGCCCTGGGCACATCCAGCACGCGCAGCATCCAGTGGAAGAGCAGCTTCACCTGGTAGTCCTGCTCCCGGAGCATGAAGAGGATCGGATCCGCCGGAGTGCCGGTCCACGCCACCTCGAGGGCCAGGGAGCGGTGGTCGCCCAGAAAGCTCAGCAGCCTCCGGGCCGCGGCGGGGGTGAGCGCCACGAAGTCCGTGAGGAAAAGCTCCTGCTTGAGGTCCACGACACGGCGGCGCACGAGGTAGAGGTAGCCCTCCACACCCTGAGCGCCCTCGACGAGGAAGCCATAGGCGGTCTCGTTGCGCGGGTGCATCACCCGGTCCCAGTTGTACGCGGAGCGGTCGAGGTACCCATGCCGTGCGGCGGCATGGCGGCGGTAGACCTCCTGGAGCGCGGCGTGATCCGCCGGCTTCACGGGCCGCAGGGAGAGGGTCCGCTCGGCGAAGTCCAGCCCGTGGACCGGCACCCGGATCTCGTACCGGGAGCCGGCCTGCTCGTAGCCCACGCGCCGGTAGAGCGGCTGCGTGGAGGGATAGAGGACGGAGAGCGGCATGCCGGCGCCGCGCAGTTCCTGGAGCACCCGCTGCATGAGCCGGGTGGCGGTGCCCCGGCCGCGGGCGCCGGGAGCCACGCCCACTCCACCGATGCCAGCCATCGCGACGCGCCGCCCGCCGTACCACTGGCCCATGGCGATGGGGACCGCGGTGCCCACCACCTCGCCGCCCTCGCGCAGCACCCGGAAGTTGGACAGGCCCACCTTCTCCACCCACGTGTTGCCGTCAGCGGGCGACACGGCGAAGGCCTGCGAGCCAATATCCGCCACCGCGGTCTTCTCCTCCGCTACCGGTGGGCCGAAGTCCTGCTTGCCCTGCTCCATGCCCTGCCTCCCTTCACGACATGTGAGGGGCGCACGATACGCGCGAGCCTCACGGCGGGCACGCGCTTCCGGCGTCCAGGCGCTAGCATCGCCCGCATGATTCGCCTCGCCACCCCTACGGACATTCCCGCCATCATCCACCTCATCCGCGCGCTGGCCGAGTACGAGAAACTCTCGCACCAGGTCGTCCTCGACGAGGCCCGGCTGCGCGAGCACCTCTTCGGCCCGAGGCCCTACGCCGAGGTGCTGCTGGCCGAAGAAGGCAACCAGGTGGTCGGCTACGCCCTCTTCTTCCACACCTACTCGACGTTCCTGGCCCGGCCCAGCCTGTACCTGGAGGATCTCTTCGTCCTGCCCGAGCAGCGCGGCCGGGGACATGGCAAGGCGCTGCTGGCACGGTTGGCGCGGCTGGCCGTGGAGCGCGACTGCGGGCGCTTCGAGTGGATGGTGCTGGACTGGAACACGCCCGCCATTCAGTTTTACGAGTCCCTGGGCGCGGCGGTGTCGCCCGAGTGGAAGCTGTGCCGGATGACGGGGGAGGCGCTGCAGCGCTTCGCCGCGACGAGCGCCTGAGGCCGGACATGCTCGTCAGCCTCGACGTGGATTACCGCCCGGACGCCACGGTGGCCGCCTGTGTCCTCTTCCAGAACTGGGAGGATGCCGCCGAGGCCGCGCACTTCGTGGACCGGGGGCCTCCCGCCGAGGCGTATGTGCCCGGCGAGTTCTACCGCCGGGAATTGCCCGCCCTGCTGCGGGTGCTGGGCCTGGTGCCTCACCCGCCGGCAACCGTCATCATCGACGGCTACGTGTGGCTCGGAGCCGACGAGCGGCCCGGCCTGGGCGCTCACCTCTATGAAGCGCTCGGGCGCCGCGTGCCCGTCATCGGCGTGGCGAAGACAGCGTTCCACTCGAGCCGGGCCGCCGTGCCCGTGCTGCGCGGGTCCAGCCAGAAGCCCCTCCTGGTCACAGCGGTGGGAGTGGACGCCCAGGCCGCCGCGGCCTGCGTCCAGCGCATGCACGGGCCCTCGCGCCTGCCCACCCTGCTCAAGCGCGTGGACCGGCTCTGCCGCGAGGGGTGAGCCCCCCGCCCACCTCGCCTGACTTCGCGCCTTCACTGTCAGTCCTGGAGGCCCCTGGCCCCACGGTGGACCCTTCGGCCTGGACCGTGAGCGCAAAGCGCGTGCGGTTCGCGCCCATTACGACTACGACTAGCCCGCGCGAAAGGAGGCGCCTGGGTTGAACCTCAAGTGCCAGTCCTGTGGAGCCCAATTGGTGGTGGCGGACACGCTGCGCACCACGGTGTGCCCCTACTGCGCGGCGCCCTCGGTGGTGGAGCGGCCCCCGGCGCCCGAGCGGCCCCTGCCCACCTTCGCGCTGGGCTTCGTGCAGACGCCGGACAAGGCCCGCGAGCTGGCGCGGCAGAACCTGCTGCGGCGCAGCTTCTGGGCGCCCTCCAGCGTGCGCAATGCCTCGGTCGAGGAGCTTCGGGGCATCTACGTGCCGGCCTGGCTCTACAGCGCCCTGGCCGAGTCCCAGTACAGCGCCGAGATCGGCGAGAACTACACGGTGACGGAGACGTACACCACGACGGAGAACGGGCGGACCGTTACCAAAACGCGCCAGGTGACGAAGACCGAGTGGCGCTCGCTGCGAGGCCGCCACACGGAGTACGTGCCGGACGTGCTGGTCTCCGCCTCCTCGGGCCTGCCCAACGAGGAGCTGGAGCAGGTCGAACCGTTCGACCTCCGGGCGCTGCGGCGCTACCACGACGCCATTGTCGCCGGCTGGATCACCGAGGAGCCGTCGCTCACCCAGGCGCAGTGCCTGGAACAGGCGCGCAACGAGGTCTCCTCGCACCTGGACAAGCGGCTGGCGTCCTTCATGCCGGGGGACTCGCACCGCGAGCTGTCGTTCCGCACGCGGTTCCACAATGAGGCGCTGGTGGTGTGCCTGCTGCCCGTGTGGGTGCTGGCCCTGCGCCATGATCCGCAGAAGCCGCCGCTGCGCTTCCTGGTCAACGGCCAGACGGGGAAGGTGTATGGCCGGGTGCCGGTGTCCTGGGTGAAGGTGACGCTGGCGGTGTTGTTGGGCCTGCTGCTGGCAGGTGGCCTGTACTTGCTGCTCTCCTCGCGCTGAAGGTGCCCGGGATGCCCTCCGTCGAACTGCAGTGCGAGCGCTGCCACAGTGGCCTGGAGGCCGAGGACTTCCGCTGCCCGGTGTGCGCGCTGCCCAAGGCGCCTGAGCCCGGAGCCCTGGTGGAGAAAGAGCGCGCCAAGCTGGTGCGCTGCAACAGCTGTGGGGCGGCCGTTGCGTACTCGGTGGAGGCGCAGGCGCCGCGGTGCGCCTACTGCGCCTCGGAGATGCACCTCGAGACGCAGGAGGACCCGATCGACCAGGCGAAGCGGTTCGTCCCCTTCGCGGTGAGCCCCGAGCAGGCCCAGCAGGCGCTGAAGGCCTTTCTGAGCAACAGCGGCTTCTTCCGGCCCGCGGACCTGGCCACTCGCGCCTCGGTGGACTCGCTCAAGCCGATGTGGTGGCCCGGCTGGGAGCTCGACGTGGGCGTCGAGGCGAGCTGGACGGCGGACACGGACGCGGGGGCCCAGCGCAGCGAATGGGCGCCCCACTCCGGCGAGGCGAAGGTCGTCCTGCGCAATGTGCTCGTCTCGGCCTCGCGGGGCCTGACGGAGAAGGAGACCCGCAAGCTGTCGCCTTCCTATGACATCCGCCTGGCGCTTGCGGAGCCCAAGGGCCCCCCGGGAGCCCAGGTGGAGCTGTTCGATCTCACCCGCTCCGGGGCGCGCAAGCAGATCCTCGCCTCGGTGGAGGGCCTGGTGCGTGAGCACATCGTGAGACATGAGCTGCCAGGCCACCGCCACCGCAACGTGAACGTGGCGGTGGTGCTCTCGGGCCTGGCGACCACGAACTTCGCACTGCCGGCATACGTGCTGGCCTACCGCTACGGCAAGAAGCTGTACCGCGTGGTGGTGCATGGGCAGGACACGGCCTGTGTCCTCGGCGAGAAGCCCCTCTCGAAGCTGCGGGTGGCGCTCGCCGTGCTGGCCGCGGTGGTGCTCATCGTCGCGGTGGCGCTGCTGTTCGTGCATTCCTGAGCGGCCCGCCCGAAATGCGCTGCAATCGTTTCGTGGCCATTTCGTAGGGGCAGAGCCGGGGCACCTGCTCCGGGCCCCAGACAGGAGCAACTCCATGGACGCTACCGAGGCGTTTGTCGTCGTGATGGTGGTGGGTATGACGTGCGGCATCCCTCTTCTGGGCCTGACCATCCGGTTCTCGCTCAAGCCGCTGGTGGAGGCATACATGCGCCTACGTGAGGCCCAGTTGGCATCTCCGCATGTGCAGTCCCTGCATCAGCGGGTGGCGTACCTGGAGCGGGAGCTGGAGCTGCTTCGGCTGACGGAGCGGTCGTCCTCCACGGCGTTGCAGCTGAGCGCGCCGGAGCACCTGCCGGTAGCGTCGAAGGACCGGGTGTAATCCCCCTCTCCCGCCGGGAGAGGGCCGGGGTGAGGGTTGCCGTTCCCCCTGGCTACTTCCCCTGTCGCTCGTCACGGGTGGCGACGATGTGCCGGTAGGGCACCACACGGACGAGCTCGTCCAGGGTGGTCAGCCCGGCGGCGATCTTCTCCAGCGCGTCATCCACCATGGTCTTGAAGGAGTGCTCGCGGGCGTACCGGCGGAGCTGCGCGTTGTGGCCGCCGGCGACGATGAGGTCCTGCATGCCGGGGTCCACCATGAGCAGCTCGAAGATGCCAACGCGCTTGCGGTAGCCGGTGTGGTGGCAGTGCTCGCAACCCCGGCCGGCCCGGGGCTGGAGGCCGTCGAGCAGGTGGCCAAACAACGCCTTCTGCTCGGCGGTGGGCTCACGCGGCTCGGAGCACTTCTCGCAGACACGGCGCGCGAGCCGCTGCGCGAGGACGGCCAGCAGCGCGTCGGCGATGTCCGTGTTGTCCAGCTCCAGGCCGCGCAGCCGGCCGATGGTGCCCACGGCATCCGAGGTATGGAGCGTGCCCAGGACGATGTGGCCCGTGCGGGCCGCATTGAGCGCGGTGCTGCCTGTCTCCAGGTCGCGAATCTCCCCCACCAGGAGCACGTTGGGATCCTGCCGCATCAGGGCGCGCAGCAGCACGGAGTACGGCATGTGCTCGCTGACCTGCTTCTGGTTGATCTTGGCCAGGTAGTACTCGATGGGATCCTCGGCGGTGATGATCTTCCTGCGCCCATCATTGAGCTGGGCCAGGGCCGAGTAGAGCGTGGTGGTCTTCCCGCTGCCGGTGGGGCCGGTGACGAGCACGAGGCCCTCGGGGTTGACGAGCAACTGCAGGAGCAGCCGCTGCATGTCCGGCGTCATCCCCAGCTCGGTCACGGGGACGAGGCCCGCGGTCGAGTCGAGGATGCGGATGACGACGTCCTCGCCGCCAGGGCTGGGCACCACGCTGATGCGGAAGTCGATGACCTTGCGTTTGCCTTCGCCGAGGTCGATCACGGCGCGGATGCGGCCATCATGCGGCTTGCGGCGCTCGGTGATGTCCATCTCGGCGAGCACCTTGATGCGGTTGACGACCTCCTGGACGGTCTCCGGGCTCATGTCCGTGTACATCTGGTGAAGGATGCCGTCGATGCGCAGACGCAGGTCCACGTCCCGGGGGTAGGCCTCGATGTGGATGTCCGAGGCCTTCTTCTCCACGGCGGTGGCGAGGATGTCATCAAGGAGTTCCACGGCACTGGGACGGGTCCTGGACGGGGGCCGGGGCCGGATGACGAGGTCCGCGGTGATGCGGGGCCCCGCGCCAAAGCCGGTCTCGAGGGCGGACTCGATCTCGTAGCGGTTGAGGCGCACGGCGCGGATGGGGCGCTCGAGAAGGTCGCCAATCTGCGCGCGGACGTTCTCGGAGTCGGGGTTGAGCATGCCCACCGTGACGGCGGCATGGGGGGCCGAGGGGTCGATGCGGCCCAGCACCACCACGAAGTGGCGGCGGCAGAACGGCTCGGGCAACAAGCGCATCGAGCTGCGATCGAGCGTGTACTGGGAGAGTTCGCTGAAGCCGTCGGAGCCCTGAGACATGGCCCCAAGGCTACAACGGGGGCGCCCCAGAAGAGGGAACACCAGAGCCTCACTCAGAACGCAAGAAGCACGCCTAACATGGCTTCATCCGCATCGTATAACGAGCACTATGAATAGGGCACGCGTCTATCCACGCTGCCGCCTAACATCCTCAGGTATGAGCCCATTGTAACTCCACAGTAACCTAGGATACCGTCCGCGACTTCCATGGTAGGCACGTTTACCAGCGGTCCCGTCACGCAGTTCGCTGACGACCTTTTCATGATCGACCTACGCAAGCTGCGTGGTGGTCCCGAAGCCGTTCTCAGCCGGATCCCTAAGGACACACCTGGAGTGTATGCGTGGTACCGCTCGATCGTGCTACCAGATGCCGAGGCAACGTCAGCCGAGGTGTTCTCGAAGGCAGTAGTCGACGCGGCTACTGCGCCACACTGTGCAGAGCGTGGGGCGCGGCTGCCTCCCGCACATGAGATCCTCTTGCGGCCTTTCCAAATTGTGAGCGCACGAAAGCAGCGTGCGTTGACTGCCTACTGCAGAAGCCCTGCGTTCCGACGCATGTTAGCCCAACTTATGGAGACGGCAATTCTCTTCCAACAGCCGCTCTACGTTGGCAAGGCGCAGAACCTTATCGAACGTATCGAGCAGCACCTCGCACCACGCAGCAAGCTTCGTAGCCGCTTGGACGACGCAAGCATTGACATCGATGCGGCAAAACTGCTTGTTCTAACTCTTGACCCCTCGGTTTACGAAGGGCTCCCGGATGTTGCTCTCACGGAAGTCGTTGAGTCTGACGAGGCTACGAGCACTACCACTGAGTCAGATCAGCAG
>DASVVJ010001066.1:0-2925 GCA_036389955.1 Myxococcaceae bacterium | reverse complement strand
CGAGCGCACCTTCCTCACGCTGCTCCAGCGCCTGGGCATCAGCCTCGCCGAGCTGGACCGCCGCGCGCAGTGGCCCGAGGTGCGCGCGTTCAACTCGACGCTGCTGGGCGTCTGCGCGCACGACGACATCCCCACGGCGCTCGCGATGCTCGGGGTGATCGAGGAGCTGTTCGCGAGCATCTCCGCGCACATCGGGCGTTGCATCGTGGAACGCGGCTGGCTGAGCGCGGAGCAGCTGACGCACTACCCCACCCACGAGGTGCTCGACCTGGGCCACGCGGAGGGGTTCTACCGGCTGATCGAGCCGCTCACCGGCACGGAGCCGCGCGTGGCGTACCAGGTGGAGCAGGGCCTGGAGCTCGGGGCCTACCTCTTCCTGAAGCTCTACGCGGATCTCTTCGGTGCACGGAAGCGGCGCGTGTTCCGCGAGGTGAAGGGGCCGCACAGCCTGGCGGATGGCTGGGCACTGCCGAAGGACGAGGACGAGCCGTCACGCCGCTGAGCGGCCCGATGGACACTCTGTCACTCGGGCAGGCGTGACCCACGGGAGGTTCCGAGGGGGCCGCCCCGTGGTCCCGGGTTTGCTTTGCGGACAGGGCATCCACACGCGTCACGAGGAGGCTGCCCATGTCCACCCTCATCCGTCCGTCGTTCCATGCACTCTCGGCCATCATGCTCGCTTGCGCCTGCATGCTGGTGGCGCAGATCGCCAACACGCTCCTGAGTGCCTCGCTGCTCCCCGTCCCCACCGCACTGGAGCTTCCCCGGCCCAAGCCCACCCCGCCTCCGGTGGAGGCCCCTCCCGCGCTCTCCGCGGAGCTGCTGGCCCGGTACACCGGCCTGAGCCTCGAGAAGGACTCGAAGCCCGCCCCTGTCGAGGTCTCGGAGGACGCGCCCCGGACCCAGCTCCGCCTCCGGCTGCTGGGAACGATGATGGCCAGGGACTCGGGCCTGTCCATGGCCAGCGTCCACGATGACGCGGCACAGAGGGTCCGGACGGTGTGGGTGGGCTCCACGCTGCAGGACGCGGAGATCGTCGCCATCACTCGCGCGCGAGTGATGCTGCTGAACGCGGGCCGCCTGGAGTTCCTGGACGCCTCCACTGCTCCCGCGCCGGTCGCGAGCATGGCGGCATTGCCCCCCTCACCCACGGGAGCCACGGGCTTCGGAGCAACCATCCGCGAGCTGAGCCCGAACACCTACGCCCTCACGCGCGGCGACGTGGAGAACGCGCTCGGGAACATGCCCCAGCTCTTCACCCAGGCGCGGGTGGTGCCGTCCTTCACCAACGGCGCGTCACGAGGCTTCAAGCTGTTCGCGATCCGGCCGGACTCCCTCTTCTCACGGTTGGGCCTGAAGAACGGAGACGCGCTGCAGCGGGTGAACGGCTACACGCTCGACAGCCCCACCAGCGCGCTGGAGGCCTTCAACCACCTGCGCAGCTCCTCGCGCATCGAGATTGAAATCGAGCGGGACGGGCAGCCCGTGCGCAAGACGTACAACATCGAGCAGTGAGCCCCCTCACTCGGAGGGGAGGTTGGAACGAAGCACGCGCAGCACGTTCTCCCCGGCGATCTTCCGGATCTCCCCTTCCCCGAGTCCCTCCGCGAGCAGCGCATCGGTGAGTTCGACCAGACCCGCGGTGTCGAAGGGCGTCGTCACGGTGCCATCGAAGTCCGAGCCCAGTCCCACGTGATCCACGCCCGCCACGGCCACCGCGTGCCGGATGGCCCGGGCGATGGACTTCGCATCCTTCCCGCACGTGGCCGTGGACCAGTACCCGATGCCCACGACGCCCTTGTTCCGCGCGATCGCCCGGAGCTGCTCGTCACTGAGGTTGCGGTTGTTGTCGCACGTGCCCTTCACGCCGGTGTGAGAGACGACGACGGGCCGGGTGGCGATGGCGAGCACGTCCGAGATCGTCTTGCGCGACGCGTGCGCCAAATCGAGCGTCATGCCCTTCTCCTCCATGCGCTTCACCACGGCCCGGCCGAGCTCGGACAGGCCCTCCTTGTTGACGCCATGGGCCGAGCCGCTCATCTCGTTGTCGAAGAAGTGGGCGAAGCCCAGCATCCGGAAGCCCGCCTCGTGAAGCTCGTCCACCGCCTCTACGCGGCCCTCCAGCGCGTGCATACCTTCAAGCCCCAGCAGCCCCGCCACCCGGCTCTTGTCCTTCTCCCGCACGGCGAGGAAGCGTTCCAGGTCCTGCCGCGTGCGGATGAACGTGAGCTTGCCCTCCGACTCCTCCGCCACCTCCTCGAGCTTATCCGCCTGGTAGAGCGCGCGAGCTTTCCGGCTGACCCAGGTGCTCACCGGCCAGCGCTGGGCCATCGCGAGCAGCCGGATGTCATCCGCGCTGCCATCGTTCTTCTCGTTGCTGTCCTTCGAAGAGGCATGGGTCACCACGCCAAAGACCTGGAGCGCGACATTCCCCTCGATGAGCCGTGGGACGTCCACCTGTCCCCGCTCGGACCGCTCGTTCAGATCCCGGTTCCACAGCAGCGCGTCTGCGTGCAGGTCCGCGATCCATAGCTGCGTGTGCAGCGCGGCGCCCTGCTTCGTCGCCTTGTACGGCTTCGTCCGGGAGACCTTGTTCAGCCGCCGATCCGCACGCGTGGCGGCCACGTCCCCCGCGATGAGGGCTCCAGGAATGAGCACCGCCAGAACACCGAGGAGAATCCACTTCTTCACCAGTCGCTCCCGCGCAGGGTGAGGAGATTACCTCCTTGACGTCAAAAGACATGACCCCCTGGCCCGGCGTCACTCTCCCGTCGAGCGGACAGAGCGCCAGCTTCGCCCTCCTGGGGGCGCGAGTTTTGACGACCCTGGAGGTAGGCTCGTCCCATGACGCTGGACATGAGCCTCCTCTCCCTCCCACCCGGCACCCAGATCGGTGCCTGGCGGGTGCTCGGCTTCCGAGGCCGC
>DASVVJ010001065.1:0-23080 GCA_036389955.1 Myxococcaceae bacterium | reverse complement strand
AGGAGCCCTTCCCTCAGGCCTCTCCGCTCGAGTTTCTCGTATGTCTCAGGCTGCTCAGAGTTCCTTTGCCGCGGCTCCCGGTGTCGTGATCGCCGAGCGCTTCACACTGAAGCGTCAGGCGGGCCGTGGGGGAATGGGGTTCGTCTACCAGGCCGATGACCGCCTCACGGGCCGCACCGTGGCACTCAAGCTGATGCATGGCACAGCGAGCCTCGAGCTGGTCAGGCGGTTCTCCCGGGAAGCCCGGCTGCTCTCCGAACTGAACCATCCCGGCATCGTCGCCTACGTGGCGGATGGCCTGACCGAGAGCGGACAGCCCTTTCTCGCCATGGAGTGGCTCGAGGGGGAGGACCTCGAGCAGCGCCTGGAGCGGCAGCCTCTGACGCTGAGCGAGACGTGGAAGCTGTTTCGCCGGCTGGTGGAGGTGCTCGCCATCGCCCACGACCGAGGCATCGTCCACCGCGACATCAAACCCTCGAACCTCTTCCTGCGCGGGGGGCGGCTCGAGGATGTGGTCCTGCTGGACTTCGGGCTGGCGCGGGCCGCCGAGGCCTCCCGGGCCATCACCGGCAATGCCGCGGTGATGGGCACTCCGGGCTACATGGCTCCAGAGCAGGCCACGCACCAGCGAGCCCTGTCCCCCAGAGCCGACATCTTCTCGCTGGGCTGTGTGCTGTACGAGTGCCTCACCGGGCAGGTGCCCTTCCGGGCTCCGCACCTGGCGGCGGTGCTGGCGAAGATCCTCTTCTCCGAGCCTCCGCCGTTGCACAGCGTTCGCCCGGAGCTGCCCTCCTCGCTGCAGGCGCTGCTGGACGTGATGCTGGCCAAGAAGCCGGAGCAGCGGTTCGCCGACGCCCGGCATCTGCTCCAGGCGCTGAACGAGTGGGGGCCGTTGCCAGAGGTGCGCTCGCCCACGCTGCCGCCCAGAGCCGCCACGGGGCTCGCCGCCGCCGAGCAGCAACTGGTGAGCGTTCTGCTGGCCACGCCGCAGGTGTTGTGGGGCGATACGATCACCGTGAATCCCGAGGAGGCCGAGCGGGATCGCGAGAAGCTGGAGCTGTGGCGCCGGCAGCTCGAGTCGAGCGGAGCCCGGGCCGTGCTGATGGCGGACAGCTCGCTGCTGGCCACCTTCCTGCTGGAGCGGGGGACGGCCACCGATCAAGCCGCGCTCGCGGCCCACTGCGCCCTCTCCCTCAAGGAGCGTTGGCCCGAGAGCTCGGTGGTACTCACCACGGGGCTGAGCCTCCGGGACAAGTCCATGCCCGTGGGCGAGGTGATGGACCGGGCGGGGGACTTTCTGCGCCGGTTCGAGGGGGCGCAGAGCCCGGCACCCCAGGTGATGGTGGATGCGACGACCGCCGGGCTGTTGGGGCCGCGCTTCCAACTCGACAAGATCCAGTCCGGCGTGTTCCAGCTTCTGAGCGAGCGGCTGTGGGCGGACGAGTCCCGGCCGCTGCTGGGGCGGCCCACTCCCTGCGTGGGCCGGGAGCAGGAGCTGGCGCTGATGGAGGTGGCCTTCAACGCCTGTCTGGAGGACTGCTCCTCGCGAGCCCTGCTGATCACCGCCGCGGCGGGCATGGGCAAGTCCCGCTTGCGCCATGAGTTCACCCGGCGCCTGGAGCACCGAGGGCAGCCCATGCTCGTCCTGCTCGGGCGGGCGGATCCGATGAACGTGGGTTCCGCCTACGGCCTGCTGGGCCAGGCGCTGCGGCAGCTGTGTGGCGTGGTGGAGGCGGAGCCGCTGGAGGTGCGCCGCGAGAAGCTGGCTCGCCGGATCTCCCGGTACCTGATGCCCGAGGAGATGACGGAAACGGTGGCGTTCCTGGGCGAGCTGTGTGGGGTTCCGTTCCCCGCGGAGGGCAACCCCCGGCTCCGGGCCGCACGCGAGGACGCGCGGGAGATGAGTGCCCGGGTGGCGAGGGCCATGGTGGCCTTCCTCCGGGCGGAGCTCTCGCAGGGGCCCGTGCTGCTGGTGCTCGAGGATCTGCACTGGAGTGACAGCGCCACGGTGAAGCTGGTGGAGGACGTGCTGGGCGAGCTGGCCGAGTCCCCCCTGATGGTGCTGGCGCTGGCCCGGCCCGAGGTGAAGGAGCAGTTCCCCGGGCTGTGGGCGCGCTACCTCCAGGAGGTGGTGCTGCGCAGCCTGAGCCAGAAGGCCGGTGCCCGGCTGGTGCACGAGGTGCTGGGGGCCCAGGTCCCCGAGGAGGTGGTGGCCCGGCTGGTGGAGCAGTCCGCGGGCAACGCGCTCTTCCTGGAGGAGCTGATTCGCGGGCTGGCGGAGGGGGAGGGGGAGCAGACCCCGGGCACCGTGCTGGCCATGTTGCAATCCCGGCTCCAGCGGCTGGAGCCTTCGCTGCGGCGGGTGCTGCTGGCCGCGAGCCTCTTCGGCCGGACCTTCTGGGCCGGTGGGGTGAAGACGCTGCACGAGCACGAGGAGGAGTTCTCTTCCGAGGAGGTAGGCCGCAGCCTGCGGCGGGCCGTGGAGCTGGAGCTGGTCCAGGCTCAGCCCAACAGCCGCTTCCCGGCCGAGGTCGAGTACCGCTTCCGCCACGCGCTGGTGCGAGACGCCGCCTACGGCCTGGTGCCTGACAGCCACAAGGTGGTGGGGCACCACCTGGCCGGCGCTTGGCTGGAGCGGGCGGGAGAGCAGGATCCCCTGGTGCTCGCCGAGCACTACCAGCGCGGCCAGCAGAAGGAGCGGGCCGTCCATTTCTTCACCCAGGCGGGGGACTGGCTTCTGGAGCGGCAGGATCTGCTGGGAGCCCAGCAGTGCCTGGAGGCCGCGCTGGCCCTGGCGCCCTCGGGTCCGGCGCTCGAGGGCATTCAGTCCCTGCAGGGCGCCGTGACTCTGTGGATGGAGGACTTCGAGCAGTTCTACACCGTGGGCGGAGAGGTCCTTCCTGTGCCCGCTCCGGGCAGCGCCGCGTGGAGCCGGATGATCGGCGGGCTGATCCTCTCGTGTGCCCAGAGTGATCGCGCGAGGACCGTGGCCGACCTGGCTCCCCGTCTCCTGGCGGGAGCGCCGGAGGCCGGGAACGTCATTCCCTATGCGGAGCTGGCCAGCTCGCTGATCTGCATGACGTCCTGGTACGGCCAGCGGCACGAGGCCCTCGCCGTCCTGGCCCGGGTCGAGGCCGTGGGCGCCGCCGAGCGGGTGCGAGACACCCGGGGGTGGGGCTGGCTGTGCTGCGCTCGGGGCTTCTTCGAGTACTTCCATGAGGCCCAGCCGTGGCAGAGCTGGCTTCAGGCGGAGGAGGCGCTTCGGACTTTCCGCCAGGAGGCTCCGGTGCAGAGCCTGGCCGCGGCGTGGAGCTTGAAGGGGCTGACGCTGAGCGCGCTGGGGGATTTGCCCACGGCCATCGAGGCGATGACCGAGGGCATGGAAGAGGCCCGCCGCGCGGGGCAGGCACAGGCGCACGGGTTTCTCCAGGCGCACCTGGCGGTGCTGCTCTCGGGCAGCGCCGTGCCAGCGCACCAGGAAGAGGCGCGCCACCGGGCCCTGTCCACCCTGGACAAGGAGAAGGTGAACCAGCTGCACATCGGCCTGGCGCACGTGGCGCTCGCGAAGGTGTCGCTGGCCCAGGGAAGCCTGACCGAGGCCCAGGAGCACGCGGTTCAGGCGTGTGAAGCCCTTCGCGTGTTCGGTCCCTTCCAGCTGTTGGCGCGCACGGTCCTGTGCAACACGTTGCTGGCACAGAGGCGCGCCGCGGAGGCCCGGGCGGAGGCAGAGCAAACCAGGCGCCTGCTGGAGCGGCTGGGGGGGACGGGCGTGGCCTCGGTGGGCACCTGGTTGGTGCTGGCCGAGGCGGGTGTGGCCGTGAACGACACGGCTGCAGCGGAGGGCGCACTGCGCCACGCCCTGCGGTGCCTGCGTCTGCGTGCCGGCGATGTTCCCGATGCCACGGTCCGCGAGCGCTTCCTTCGTCAGGTGCCGGAGCACGCCCGGGTGCTGGAGTTGGCGCACCAGTGGTGGGGCGAAGGGCTCGAAGGCGTGCGGGCGTAGGTCTCCCGCGCGTGGGCCTCAGCCGGGCTGGGACTCCTGCTCCGCCCGGAGCTGGGTGACGCGGGCCCGGGCCTCTTCTTCCGTATCCACGTAGTAGATCTTCGCCGTCCAGGCGCGGATGAAGATGCCGCCGGCATAGAGCGCCTTGCCCACGGCCCGGACCATGACGCCCGCTCCAATGAGGAACGAGGCGCGGAACCACTCCGAGCGCAGGTGTTGGCGGAAGTAGCCCCGCGCTTCCACCGAGAGGGGGCTCTCCCCGACCTTCACGAGTAGAAAGAAAGGCCTCTGCGTGCCCAGCTCCCGGTACACGTCCACCAGGAACCGGGCCACCTCGAGCGACGTAGGCCCCGGCTCAACGAGGAGCAGGTCTGGCTCCTCGAAGGACGCCCGGCAGTCGCCAAACACCCACTCCCGTTTCGGCTCCATCATGCGTCTCCGGTGTGAGCGCCTGGCGACGCAGAGGAGCCTACGGCGTGACGGGGCGTACCTGCCGGTACTCGGTGGGCGTGAGCGGACGAGCCAGCTTTCGTCCCACGCGCAGCCACAGGGTGCCCGTGGCGTCCACGGCGGCGGCGAGCGTGCCACTGCTGATCTGGTAGCGGTAGAGCACCCCCTTGTCGGCCGTGTCCGTGCCGACGATCTCCACGGGCATCGGCGACGGCAGGCCCTCCTGCGGAGCCGGGCCATTGAGGATGTAGAAGGAGTGCGGGTACGGCCCTCCGCCCGGCTGCACCTGCAGGGTGATCAGCGCGCCCTGGGTGGTGAACGGCTGCTCGGCTCCACCCTTGTTCACCACGGTGCCGGTAATCGCGTCGAGCACCCACATCTTCTGGGGCGCGATGACCGCCAGGCGGCTGTTGTTGGCATAGGGCACCGTGGCCACGATGCTTCCCGAGAGCACGGGGGAGGTCCACCGCTGGTTGACCCCTTCGCAGAGGTTGGCCGTGGTGGCGCAGGCGAACACCTGGGTGAGCTGGTTGAGACCCTCGATGGCCAGGTAGATGATCGTGCCGTCGGCGTTGAACGTCGCGGGCGGAGTGGTGGTGGGCACCGGATCGTTACTGACCACCCGCTTCACCAGATACTCATTGGTCTTGATGCCGCCCGTGGCGGGGTTCTGGTCGCCGTAGTCCACCGTGGCCACGATGATGGCGGCGCCCAGCGTGCTGTCCGGGGCGATGGAGGCCACCAGCACCAGGCCGTTGTTGTTCACCAGCGCGGGGGTGACCATGAAGCCGCTGGGCGTATAGCGCCACTTGAAGTTGTCATCGCCCGTGTGGCTCAGGCGGCTGAGCCCCGCGCCCGTGCCCGTGGCGTTGTAGATGAGCGCGTCTCCGCCGGGCCCCACCGACAGCATGTCCAGCTTGACGACCGTGGAGGCGGTCCGGCGCAGCTGCTCGTCGAACGCCATGGCGCCCCAGTCGGGCGTCCAGACCCAGCGCTTGCGCGACTGGGGATCCATGCCGGTGATGCCGGTGTTGACGGTGCACGGGAAGGGCATGTCCAACGAGGCCAGCACCGTGCCCGACTTGTTCACCTTGAAGAGCCGGCCCGTGCCATTGGGCAGGGTGCCGCAGCCGATGAAAGTCAGCAGCACGCCCGAGCCGTCGGCGATGAAGAAGTCCGGCACCACCTGGCCGGTGTTGCCCGGCGGCAGTTCGATCACCTCGGCCACCGGGAAGAAGGTGGCGGGCTGCTGCAGCGAATCGTTCTGGCGCTTGTCGGTGCAGATGACGCGCGCCTTGAGCGTCAGCTGCGCGGCGATGCCCCGGGTGCTGTACTTGATCTCGTTGGCGCCGATGTCCACCGACACGGTGCCGCCGGAGCCGGAGTAGGGCACCGACTTGACGAAGTCTTCCCCGTCGTAGATCGACAGGCTCTCGATCTGATCGCAGCCGCTGGCGCTCACCTGCACCGTGAGGCTTTGACCCACGGTGTTGGGCTGCGGCACCGTGAGCACGGCCTGCGGCAGATCCTGAACGGGGGGTTTCTTCTCCTCGCCGCAGGACACGGCGAGGAGCGACAGGCAGACAAGGGTGGGGCGCAAGTGCGCCAAGCGGTAGGAGTCCATCATGGCGGGGACTCTACCGCGTGGTCCGCCCGCTCGGCATCACCGCTCGAGGATCGTGAACTCCACGCGCCGGTTGAGCTCCCGGCCTCGAGGGGTGAGGTTGGGTGCGATGGGCCGGGTGTCGCCGTGGCCCTCGGTCTCCAGACGCGACGCGTCGATGCCGGCCTTGATGAGGTGGTCAGCCACCGCCTTCGCCCGGTCCTTGGACAGCTGCAGGTTCACCTCGGGGTTGCCCTGGTTGTCCGTGTGGCCCTCGATGCGCACGCGCTGGATGTCATTGCGCACGAGGGTGTCCACCACCTGGGCCAGCAGCGGGTAGCTGTCCGCGAGGACCACCGTTTTCCCGGGAGCGAACTGGACCTGCTGGGCCAGCTCGATCTTGTTTTCCTTCACCTCCACCAGCCGCTGCTTGGGCTCGGGCTCCAGCTCGAAGGCCAGCTCCTGGGTGGCGCCCGCGGCCACCTGAACGTCCCGCGTCTGGGCCAGGAAGCCCGGGGCGATGACGTTCACCACGTAGCGGCCCGCGGGGACCTCCAGCCGGGTGGGCGTGGCCGAGTCCGAGGTGGTGAGCTCCTGAGGCTTGGGGCCCTTCAGGCGCAGGGTGGCCACCACCGGCTTCTTCTTCGCGGTGGTGGAGAAGGCGAAGGTGGCGGGCTTGGCCATGGGCTCCAGCGTCAGCTCACCCAGGGTGGCCGTCTGGCCCGCGGTGAGCGTCACATCCTGTTCCACGGACTTGTAGCCCTCCTTCTGGATGGACAGACGGGCTCCGCCCGCGCCCATCGGCAGGGTGAGGAATCGGCCCGTCGCGGGATCTGTCGACACGGGGGGCAGCCCGGCGCCAGGCACCGTCACCATCACCCCGGCGATGGGCTTGCGCGTCTGGGCATCCAACACCACGCCCGTGGCCTGGCCCGTTTCGACCGCCGCCGCCGCCACCGCCCCGGCCCCTGGCACCTGCCGCTCGCGCACCGTCTCGACGATGCGGGTGGCCGAGCCGCGCTGGAGTAGATCCACGGTGTACGAGGCTCCGAAGAAGAGGTTGAGCGGCGGGGTGGCCGGCACGCCCAGGCCCACGGTGCGCGTGAGGCCGAACTCGGCGCCCGCGGTGAAGGTGACGTCCCGCAGGGCGGTGACCTTGACGCCCAGGCCCAGCGTCTTCTGCCCGGCGCTGGCCGCGGACACCAGCGTCCCGTCCGGGGCAACGAGCCCCTCGCCCTCGACGCCCATGGGGAAGGCCATGGCGAGCTCGAGGAACGGCGTCACCGCCGGCAGCGGAGCCTCTACTCCCAGCGCCACACTGAAGCGGTTGTAGCGGTTGAGGTTGAGCGCGTACTCCTCGGAGGCATTCAGCCGCGGGCTGTTCGCCAGCTCGTCCGTGCCGTCCAGCAGCAGCCCGAGGTTGGCGTGGGCGCGCAGCGGCACCTGGGCGTTGAGTTCACGGAAGTCATAGGTACCGAGCACGCGGGGCGCGAAGCCGAAGGTGTACCGGCTGACGTCCTGGTTGCCCACGCCGGAGAAGGTGTTGAGGCGCAGATCCAGTCCGGCCCAGAAGCCCTTGGCCCACTGGCGCGAGCCCCGGGCGCCCACGGTGAAGTCCCCCAGCGCCTGGATCAGATTGGGCGAGGAGCGCGAGTTGGTGTTCGCCGAGGCGCTGTAGGCGGCGAAGACCTCGAGGAAGTCGAGCGGGACATACGAGAGCGCGAAGGTGCCCGAGGTACGAGTGTTCTCCGCGCCGAGCACCGGGAAGTTCGCGTTGGCGAAGTACTCACCCGTGACGGAGAAGCGCAGCAGGCCCGGGGCGCCCAGGTCCGCGCCCGCCACGCGCAGCAGGCCCGCGCCGCCCACCAGGCTGGCGGTGTGGCGCAGGTTCTTCGGATCCGCCAACGCCTGTCCCAGGGTGGAAGGCGTGTGCTGCTCTCCGCCCGGGAGGAAGCGCTCCTGGGTGGAGACGATGACGGGCTCCGGCTCTCCGGGCTGGTTCGGAGCTGGCTCGGAGGCGGGAGCAGCAGCGGGAGTGGCCGGCTTGGACTCGGCAGCGGGCGGAGCTGGCTGCGCCGCGTCAGAAGGCGCCGAGGGTGGCTGCGCGGCCGGCGGGCTCTCACTGGCGGTCGGCGCCGGTTTTACCGAAGATGGCGCCGGGGGTGTGGAATTGGACGGAAAAGTGCTCCCCTCATTGTTAGCCTGGGCATGAGCCAGGGTAGCAGCGAGGAAAGCCGCCGCGAGGAGTGAGGCACGCAGGGGGGCGAGCGGCGGGAAGATTCGCGAAGGACGCACAGCGGCCGAGTATACGCTTCGCGTCAACCCTCTCAATTCCTGGGACGGGGAGCGATCAGGCGCCTGCTGGCCCACGGGCAAGTTCAGCGGCATGATTCAGCAAAATGAGAGGAGTGCCTTGAGAGTTGCGATGTCACCGGAGCTGCGCGGTCGTGTGCTGGTCATCGGTACACGGACAGCCAGTGAGGCCCTGCTCTCACGCCTCTCCGAGAGCGGCTTTCAATGCGCCATGGCCGAGGACGTAGAGGGCGTGCCGCAGGTGGCTGTCAGCCTGCAGCCGGAGGTCATCCTGCTGGCGGCGGCAGCCAAGCGGGCCGCCGAGATGCTGGAAGGCATCCGCAGCATTGAGCAGCTGCGCCACGTGCCGGTGCTGGCGGACGTGTCCCGTTCGCGCTCCTCCTCTGATGCACTGAAGAAGCTGGCGGTGGACGGCATCATCCGTGGTGCCGAGGAGATGGTGCCGCAGATCGAGGCGGTGCTGCGCGCGGGGCGCCTGCGCGAGAGCGAGGAGCGTACCCGGCTGCGCATGGGCATGCTCCTGGAGATCACCCAGGCGACCACCAGCTCGCTGGAGCTGGAGGAGATGCTGCGCATCGCGGTGGACAAGGTGGGCCGCGTCACGGGCTCGGACCGCTGCTCGGTGGTGCTGGTGGAGGGCGCGGACGCGGCGACCGGCACGGTGGTGGCGACGCAGGAGGATCCGTCGCTCGTCCGGCTGGAGATCGACATCTCGCGCTACCCCGAGGTGCGCCGGGCGCTGGAGACCCGCCAGCCGGTGCTGATCGACAAGGCGGAGAACGATCCGATCATGGCCGAGGTACGGCCCAACATTCTGCCGCTGGGCGTACGCGCCATCCTCGTGCAGCCACTGCTGTGCCAGGATGAGCTGCTGGGCGCGCTGTTCCTGCGCCACTCCCGGGCGGGCACCACGTTCGGCCGGGACGAGCAGGAGTTCGCCCAGGCGGTGGCGGGCGTGCTGGCCAACTCCATCCGCAACGCGCGGCTGCACACGGCGCTCAAGCGCAAGCGCGAGGACCTCGAGCTGGCCTACGTCGAGCGCTACAAGGAGCTGACGGACGCCAACCGGCGCCTCAAGGAGCTCAACCGGCTCAAGGACGAGATCATCGCGGTGTGCAGCCATGACCTGCGCGCGCCGCTGCAGGTGCTGCTGGGCCACGGCCGGCTGCTGCTCGAGGGCCAGGTGACAGCCGAGCAGAAGCAGTCCATCGAGGCGATGATCCGCCAGGGCCGGAAGATCCTGGGCCTGGTCGAGTCGCTGCTGGAGAAGGGCAAGGGTGAGGCGGCGCGGCTGGCGATCGAGCCGCGCAAGCTGGACGTGGCGCAGCTGTGCCGCGAGAGCGCCAGCGAGCTGACCATCCTGGCCTCCGAGAAGGGCGTGACGCTGCGCTCCGAGGCGGCCGAGAGCCTGCACCTGATTGGCGACGAGGTGAAGCTGCACGAGGTGCTGCAGAACCTCATCACCAACGCCATCCACCACGCGAAGGTTCCGGGCAACGTGGTGGTGCGCGCCACGCGGCTGACGCGGCCGGATGGCGACGCGGTGAAGGTCACCGTACAGGACGACGGGGCGGGCATTCCGCAGGACGAGCTGCACCTGGTGTTCGACCGCTACCGCCACGGGCCGAAGGGCACGGGGCTGGGGCTGGCCATCTGCAAGGAGTTCGTGGAGCTGCACGGCGGGGAGATCTGGGCCGAGGCCCCACCCGAGGGCGGCGGCATGTTCGTCTTCACGCTGCCCATGGCGCAGGAGGCGGTGCGCAAGAAGCCCGAGCCGAAGCAGGAGCAGCAGCAGTCGCGCGTGCTGGTGGTCGAGGACGAGGCGGAGATCGCCGCGGTGCTCGCGGAGGTGCTGCGCTCGCGCTACCGGGTGGAGGTGGCGCGCGACGGCCAGGAGGGCGTGGCCAAGGCGCGCAACATGCGGCCGGATCTGGTGGTGATGGACGTGTTCCTGCCCAAGCTGGACGGACTGGAGGCCACCGTGGCGCTCAAGTCCTCCACGGACACGGCGCACATCCCCATCATCCTGCTGTCGGCGCACCAGGGCGTGGCCGAGAAGGTCCGCGCGCTCAACCTGGGCGCGGTGGACTACATGAGCAAGCCCTTCAACGCGATGGAGCTGCTCAAGCGCACCGAGCGCGCGCTGAAGTCGCAGGGCGGCGAGGCGCGTGAGCCGGAGATTCAGGCGCCTCCGGTGGCACTGCGCGCCGGGAGCGATCCGGGCACCAACCTGTACGACAAGCGCACGCTGCTGGCGAAGCTGGAGGTGGAGGTGTCCAAGAGCCGCCGCTACCACCGGCCCCTGAGTCTGGCCGTGCTGCGGCCCGAGCGCGCCCAGGCCGACATGCCCCGGGGCGTGTCGGACGTCATGCGCAAGCGGCTGCGCTCGTTGGACGCCGTGGCCCACATGGGCGCGGGGGTGTTCGCCGTCATGCTGCCCGAGTGCGGCGTGGAGTCCGCGCGCACCGTCATTCAGCGGCTGTTGCCGGACCTGCAGTCGGCCACCGGCATCGCCTTCCAGCAGGCGGTGGTGGACGTGGGCCAGGACAGCGATCCGGTGGACCGGATCCTCGAGCGGCTCGGTGCTCCCATGGGGAGCTGATGTGAGGGCCACGTGAGCCGCGCTCGTGCCATTCGCGCCGTGCCGCTGCTCGCCCTGGCGAGCCTGGCCACCTTCGCCGCGCCGTCGCGCCGGCCCAAGGTGGACCGGGAGGCCATGCGTGAGGCCATCGTCGCGGCGGACGAGGCCGAGGACTTCTCCTCTCCGGCCAGCTACGCGCACTTCCTCCAGGCCCGGCGCATGCACCACGCCGGGGAGCACCGTGCCGCGGTGGATTCCCTGCGGCTGGCGCTCGCCACGGATGACGGCAACCCGTACCTGCTCACCCAGCTGGGCGAGGAGTACGC
The DNA here is from genome assembly GCA_036389955.1 of Myxococcaceae bacterium. Lineage (GTDB taxonomy): Bacteria > Myxococcota > Myxococcia > Myxococcales > Myxococcaceae > DATHBR01. The sequence goes on along the minus strand of DASVVJ010001065.1, from coordinate 11,804 downwards.
GCGCCTGGGCGAGCTGGCCAAGGCCGAGGCCGAGCTGCGCCGGGCGGTGGAGAAGTCCTCCCGGTACTACCCGGCGCACGTGATGCTCGGCCGCGTGCTGTTGGAGGCGGGGAAGTATTCCCGCGCCAAGCTGCACCTGCGCCGCGCGGTGACGCTCAAGCCCAGCGAGACCGAGGCGTACCTGGTGCTGGCGCAGCTCTACCTGGAGACGAAGGCTCCGGACGAGGCGGTGAAGGTGGTGGAGGAGCTGGGCGCCGCGCTGCCCGGTGAGGCGACGGGCTACCAGCGCCTGGGCCTGGCGCTGGCAGAGCGGGGCGACAACGCCCGGGCCGAGCGGCTGCTGGTGCGGGCCACGGAGCGCGATCCGGGGAACGCCGAGGTGTGGGTGGCGCTGGCGCGGATCTACGAGGCCAGCGGACGCTCCGCCGAGGCCGAGGAGGCCCTGTCCCGCGCCCTGGAGCGGGATCCGGACAACCGTGAGGTGCTGCTGTCCGCGGGCCGGATTGCCCTCAAGCTGGGCTCGGCCACCCGGGCGCGGGCGTACTTCGATCGGCTGCTGTCGCTGACGGACGATCCCGAGCTGACGGTGCGGGTAGCCTTTGCCTTCCTCGCCTCGCGCGAGACGGATGCCGCGGCCGAGGTGCTGGATCTGGCCCGCCGGGGCCGCATGGTGGAGCCTCGCCTCTCCTATTATGCGGGCCTGGTGCACGAGCGGCGGCGCCACCATGCCGAGGCCGCCGCCGCCTACGGCGAGGTGCCTGAGTTCTCCGAGCTCTTCGACGAGGTGCGCATCCGCCGCGCGGGAGCGCTCTCCCGGGCGGGCAAGCACGCCCAGGCCCTCGAGCTCTACGCACAGGCCATGGAGGACAGCGCGGACGACGTGGCCCTGCGGGTGCAGTACGCCCGGGCCCTCGAGCGCGCGGCAAAGCCCGCCCAGGCGGAGGCGCTCTTGAAGGAGGCGATGGGCAAGAACGCCTCGGCCGAGCTGTACGAGGCGCTCGCGGGCACCTTGCAGCGGCAGGGCCGCCCCGCCGAGGTCGTGGAGCTGTTGCGCGGGGCCGTGGCCCGGAAGCCCCGGGACGAGCTGCTCCTCTACACGCTCGGTGCCGCTTATGAGCAGCAGGGAGACGTGGACAACGCGCTCGCGCAGATGCGCCGGGTGGTCCAGGTCAATCCGGAGAACGCCTCGGCGCTGAATTTCATGGGCTACGTGCTCGCCCAGCGGGGACGGGACCTCGCCGAGGCCGAGCGGCTGGTGCAGCGCGCGTTGGCGCTGAGGCCGGACACGGGCGCCTTCCTCGACTCGCTGGGCTGGGTGTACTTCCAGCGCGGCGAGTACCAGCGCGCGGTGGAGGCACTGGAGCGCGCCGCGCAGCTCGAGCCGGACGAGCCCGTCATCCTCGAGCACCTGGGAGACGCCTACCACAAGGCCTCGCGGCCCTCGGAAGCCGCGGCCACCTGGCGCCGGGCCCTGGAGGTGCTGGCGCTGGATCCCGAGGCCGCGGACCCGCCCCAGCAACGCACCCAACTGGAGCGCAAGCTGAAGATGCTGTCCTCCGAGGCTGGGGGCCGCTAAGGTCCCCGCCTCGATATGGCGCGCCGCGACGAGGGCTTCTTCACCGCGAAGGATCACCTTCGGCTCTACTGGACGTCCGACCTTCCGGAATCGCCGCGCGCCCACGTGGCGGTGGTGCATGGCTACGCCGACCACATTGGCCGCTACAGGCCTGTCACCGAGGCGCTGCTGGCCGAGGGCTATGGCGTGCACGGCTTCGACTACCGGGGGCACGGCCGGGCCGACGGGCGCCGGGGCTTCTGCGACAAGTGGCCGGACTACCTGGACGACCTGGCCCTCTACTGGGAGCGGGTGCGCAAGGCGGCCGGCGGGCAGAAGATCTTCCTGCTGGCCCACAGCCACGGGGCGCTGATGGCGGTGCACCTGCTGGCCACCGGAGGGCTGCAGGGGGTGAGCGGGGCGGTGCTGTCAGCCCCGTACTTCAAGCTGGCCATCACCCCTCCCACCTCGAAAGTCATGGCGGCGCGGGTGGCGGGGAAGGTGGTTCCATGGCTCCCCATCCAGAGCGAGCTCAAGGTCGAGGACCTCACCCGGGACCCGGACATCCAGCGGGCCACCAGCGCCGATCCGCTCTACATTCGCACCGTCACCCCCCGCTGGTTCACCGAGTCCACCCGGGCCCAGGCCGAGGCCCTGGCCCTGGCCATTCGGGTGACAGCACCCATTTTCATCTTGTGCGGATCGGCGGACGGTGTGGCCGCTCCGGCGGCGGCCCGGTCCTTCTTCGAGACGGTCGGCTCCGCAGACAAGAAGTTCAAGGAGTACCCCGGCATGCGGCATGAGCCGCTCAATGAGCTGGGGCGGGACGAGGTCTTCCGGGATATCTCCGGCTGGATCTCGGCCCATCTCTGACATAATCAGGCGCAATCTTCAGCCGGTCGGCGCTTCCGAGGACCACCGCATGGCAACGGGCGAAACGGGCATCATCGGTAAGGGAATCGTCATCAAGGGCAGCCTCACGGGTGGCGGAGATCTCGTCATCGAGGGCAGGGTGGAGGGGCAGATCGCCCTGAAGAACCACCTCACCATCGAGGGGACGGGCAAGGTCCAGGCGGACATCCGCGCCGAGGAGCTCACCATCAACGGCGAGGCCAGCGGCAACATCGACGCCTCGTCGCGCGTGTCCATCAACGCGTCGGCCAAGGTGGCCGGCGACATCAAGGCACCGCGCGTCATCATCGAGGATGGGGCGGTGTTCAACGGCTCCATCGAGATGGAAGTGAAGCTGCCGGACGACATCTAGTCCCAGCCGTCGAGGGACGACACCGCATCAACCCTTGTGGAGGGGTTCAGCACTCATGGCGAATACGGTCATTGGTTCGAGCATCGTCATCGACGGGGAGATCTCCGGCGACGAGGACCTGGTCATCCAGGGCACGGTGAAGGGGAAGATCTCCCTCAAGGAGAGCCTCTTCGTGGAAGGCAGCGGCGTCGTCGAGGCGGACATCGAGACGCAGAACGTGGAGATCGCCGGCCGGGTGACGGGCAACATCGTCGCCAGTGACAAGGTGGAGCTGAAGACGGACTGCCGCGTGGTGGGCGACATCAAGGCCCCGCGCATCCTCATTGCCGACGGGGCCTCGTTCAAGGGCAACGTCGACATGGACCAGAAGGAGCGCTGATCCGTGGCCTCGGCGAAGGATTTTGCCGGCGGGTCCGGCGACAACACGGTGGTGGGCCCCTCCATCCTCATCAGCGGCAAGCTGACGGGTGATGAGGACCTCACCGTGCGTGGCCGCGTGGAGGGCGAGCTGACGCTCAGCAAGGCCCTCATCGTGGAGACCACGGGCGTGGTGAAGGCGAACGTGGCGGTGAAGAACGCCATCGTGAGCGGCGTGGTGGTGGGCAACATCAACGCCACCGAAAGTGTGGAGCTGACCCGCGAGGGCCGCATGGTGGGCGACATCCGCGCCCCGCGCGTCATCATCGTGGACGGCGCCAGCTTCCGGGGCCGGGTGGACATGGGCGAGGTGGAGCCGGGCCGCGTGCCGGTGTCTCGCCCGACGACGGCCCGGCCCACGGTGCGTCCGGGCTCGACGGTGCCCGCGCGCCCGGCGACGCCCGCCGCGCGTCCGGTGACTCGGCCCGCGCCGCCTCCGCCTCCGGCGGCCCGGCCGGCGAGCAAGCCGCTGCCTCCTCCTCCGCCCGCCGCGGCTCCGGCCGCTACGGGAGCGACTGGAGCCCCCGCGACAGGGCCGAAGACTGAGGCGGCCGCGCCGGTTCCGCCCGTGGTAGGAGCGGGTGCCAAGAAGAAGGTCGTGGTGAAGAAGAAGGCCCGCTAGAGCGGGCTTTCGCCGTGCCACCACGGGAACGTGTGTGGCACGGTGCCGGACCGAGCCAGGGGTGCCGATGGACGCCGAGAACAAGGTGGACGGAGAGGACGGGAAGCCGGGAGCGCCGGAGGAGTCGCCGGCGGCTGCCCAGGGAGAGGGCGCGCCTTCAGGTCAGGAGCCGGGCGCCGCCGAAGCCTCGTCACAGGCCGCTGCAGAGGCGGCAGAGCCGGGCGCTGGACAGGCCGCCGAGCAGGGCGCGGAGCAGCCGGCCGGGGAGCCAACCGGAGAGGCCGCCGAGGCCGTGGCCGACGAGCCCAATGAGGAGGACGAGGCCGACGAGACCACCTACGAGCTGCGTCCGCCCGCACAGGGGCTGGTCACGCTGCTGTCGCTGGAGCAGGTGGACCAGGACACCACGTTCCGGATCCGCCCCGCGGGAGAGGTCTCCCAGCTGGCGACGGACCTGGCGCGGCTGGGGCAGCTGTTCCCGGTGGACGTGCGCCCGCTGGGCACGGACCGCTACCAGATCATCTGCGGCTTCCGGCGGGTAGCGGCGCTGCGCTTCCTCAAGCGGGACCAGGTGCAGGCGCGGGTACACGAGGGGCTGTCGGACGACGACGCGCTGATGATGGCGCTGGCGTCGGCCATCCACGCCACGCCGGTGGACCGCGAGGAACTGGAAGCCAAGCGCGCCGAGCTTGAGGAGCAGGGGCGGCTGAGTGCCGCCGCGCGCGACATGCTGGAGAAGGCGCTGGCGGTGGAAGACGGCCTGGCGCCCGAGACGGTGGAGGAGGAGGTCGACGCGGACGAGCTGGCGGCGGACGTGTCGCAGCGGCTAGGGGAGATCAACCAGGATCTCTCGCTGCTGGCGGACGTGTTCAACTCGCTGGACGAGTCGCGCCGGGCGGAGCTGCTGATGCAGCTGCGGTACTCGGCGGAGCTCGTGGCCTACCTGGAGGGCTTGTAGATGAACAGCGCGCTCGCGCGGGATCGGGAGCGGCTGTTGGAGCTGCTCACCGAGCGCTCCTTCGAGCGGCGCAAGGTGGTGCTGTCCTCCGGCAAGGAGTCGGATTTCTACATCGACTGCAAGCGCACGGCGCTGCTGGCCGAGGGGCACTTCCTCATTGGCCGGCTGCTGGTGGATCTCATCGCCCGCGAGGCGCCGCTGGCGGTGGGCGTGGGCGGGCTGACGCTGGGGGCGGATCCGATCGCCTCGGCGGTGAGCCTCACCAGCTACCTGGCGGGCGCACCGCTGGAGGCTTTCATCGTCCGCAAAGAGCCCAAGGGGCACGGCACGGGCCAGTGGATCGAGGGCCTGGCGGCGCTGGGGCAGCACGCGCCGGTGGCCATCGTCGAGGACGTGGTGACGACGGGCGGTTCCACGCTCAAGGCCATCGAGCGGGCGCAGGCCGAGGGGCTCAAGGTGCTGGGGGCGTTCGCATTGGTGGACAGGCTCGAGGGCGGCCGGGAGGCGGTGGAGGCTGCAGGCCACCGGCTCTTCTCGCTCTTCACCCGGAAGGACTTCATCCCGTGAAGAAGGCGTTTTGTGTCCCGGTGCTGCTGGCGGTGCTTGCCGGCTGCACCACGACTCCTCCCACGATTGGCGATCCGCCGCCGCAGCTCAATGACCGCAGGGCCGAGCAGGCATACCAGGAGGCGTTCGCGAGCTTCTCGGATCGCGCCGAGATTTACGACGGCTTCGACACGCGGCTGTTCGCGGGGACCACGTTCCAGTCGGTGGCCTTCCGCGAGGCGCGGGTGAATCGGGTGGCGCAGTTCCAGTTCCTGCCCAAGCCGCGCGTGGAGGAGCTGCTGGCCCAGGAGCGCGCCGAGGCGGCGCAGTTCCACGAGTTCTTCCTGGGCGTGCACGTCAACGACTACCGCTTCGAAGACTTCGACCGGAAGAACTCCATCTGGCGGGTGGTGCTGCTGACGCCCTCGGTGGAGGTGGAGCCGCTCAGCATCGAGCGCATTGGCCGTTCGGACCTGAACATGCGCACCACCTACCCGTACATGGGCGTGTTCTGGGTGGCGTACCAGGTGCGCTTCCCCAAGGTGCTGCCCAACGGCGCGCCGGTGATTCCCGAGAGCGCGACGCACGTGCACCTGCGGCTGGCCTCCACGCTGGGCCACGCGGAGCTGCGCGTCCACGCCCGCTGAGACTCAGGTCTCCTCGGTCCGGCGGATCCACTTCTCGGTGGCAATCATCGTCGGACCGGTCTGGAGCCGGTCCAGCAGCTCGCTCGCGGAGGCGCTCACGGCGAACGGCTGCGCATGAGCCTCGGGGATGAAACCATCGTCCACGCCTCGGCGGACCATGGCCATCAGCGGCTGGAAGTAGCCACCCACATCCAGCAGGCCAATGGGCTTCTGGTGCAGGCCGAGCTGGCCCCAGGTGAGGATCTCGAACAGCTCGTCGAAGGTGCCGAAGCCGCCGGGCATGGCGATGAAGGCATCCGCGCGCTTGGCCATGAGCGCCTTGCGCTCGTGCATCGAGTTGACCAGGTGCAGCTCGTGGAGCCCCTGGTGGCCGATCTCCCGCTCCTGGAGGCTGAAGGGCAGCACGCCCACCGCGCGCCCGCCTCCCGCGAGCACGGTGTCGGCCAGGGTGCCCATCAACCCCACGCTGGCGCCGCCGTACATCAGGGTGAGCTTGCGGCGAGCCAGCTCGTTGCCAAGCTCCCGGGCGGAGGCCACGAACTCCGGCCGGTTGCCAGGACGTGAGCCGCAGAAAACACAGACGGTGCGCAGTTCCATGGCTGGTCCTTAGAGTTCCCGCGAGACGACAGTGTCGCGCTTCCAGTGATGATCGTCGGTGTTGGGGTAGTCGAGGGTGAAGTGCAGGCCGCGGCTCTCCTTGCGGCGGCTGGCGCAGTCGACGATGAGGTGGGCCACGTCGGCGATGTTGCGCAGCTCGATGACGTCCCGGGTCACCTTGAAGCGCCAGTAGTAGTCGCGGATCTCCTCGCGCAGCAGATCCAGCCGGCGCCGCGCCCGCATGAGCCGCTTGTCCGTGCGGACGATGCCCACGTAGTTCCACATCAAGCGGCGGATCTCGTCCCAGTTGTGGGTGACGACGACGCTCTCGTCCGAGTCCACCGCGCTGCCGGGATCCCAGTCCGGCGGCTCCTGTGCCAGCGCCGGCAGCGTGCGGGCCTCCTCGGCGCAGGTCTGCGCGGCCCGGCGGCCGAAGACGAGCCCCTCGAGCAGCGAGTTCGACGCTAGGCGGTTGGCGCCGTGCAGGCCGGTATGGGCGCACTCGCCAATGGCGTAGAGCCCGGGCACGTTGGTGCGGCCCTGGAGATCCGTCACCACGCCGCCGCACATGTAGTGGGCCGCGGGCACCACGGGGATGGGTTGCACGCCCATGTCGATGTTGAACGCCTTGCAGGTGGCGTAGATGTTGGGGAAACGCTCGGCCACGAAGGCGCGGCCCAGGTGCGTCATGTCCAGGTAGACGCAGTCATCGCCGGTGCGCTTGAGCTCCGCGTCGATGGCGCGGGCCACCACGTCGCGCGGGGCCAGGGCGCCCAGCGGGTGGTAGCGCTCCATGAAGGTCTGCCCATTCTTGAGCTTCAGCTTGCCGCCCTCGCCGCGCAGCGCCTCGCTGATCAGGAAGCTCTTGGCCTCCGGGTGGTACAGGCAGGTGGGGTGGAACTGGTAGAACTCCATGTTGGAGATCTGCGCTCCGGCCCGGTACGCCATGGCCACGCCGTCTCCCGTCGCCACGTCCGGGTTGGAGGTGTACAGGTACACCTTGCCCGCGCCGCCCGTGGCCAGCACCGTCACCTTGGCCAGGAACGTCTCGATGTGGCCGTTCTCCCGCAGCGCGTAGACCCCCAGGCACCGGCTGGGGCGGCCCGGGTTGGCGCGCCGGTCCACGATGAGATCCACCGCGGCGGTGTGTTGGAAGAAGGTGATGTTCTTGTCCTCGTCGCACGCGGCCAGCAGCGCGCGCTGCACCTCGCGGCCGGTGATGTCGCCCGCGTGGATGATGCGGCGGGCCGAGTGGCCGCCCTCGCGTGTCAGATCGAACTCGCCGGTGGTGCGGCGGTTGAACTCCGCGCCCAGCGCGACGAGCTCGCGGATGCGGTCCGGACCCTCGCGGACCGTGACGTCCACCGCGTCCAGGTGGTTGATGCCGGCGCCGGCCACCAGGGTGTCCTCGACGTGGGCCTCGAACGTGTCGGTGGGGGCCAGGACGCTGGCAATGCCGCCCTGGGCGTACTGGGTGTTGCCCTCGTAGCGCTCACGCTTGGTGAGCACCGCCACTGAGCCCTGCTTGGCGGCCTGAAGAGCGAACGAGAGACCTGCGACGCCACCACCCAGAACGAGGAAGTCGAAACGCTGTGGCATGGGCGAGAGCCTTAATGGGTGTAAGTGCTGGAAACAAGGCGTTTTCTTGAGGACTTTTCTCCACGGGTCTAAGGTTTGCGGGCCGATATGCGCCTGAGCCTCACCTTCCTTCTCGCCCTGTTGTGGGTGCCTCTGCAGGCCTTCGCCTCGGGGGGCATCTATCGTTACGTGGAGAAGGACGGGACGATCATCTACACGAACGTGCCGCCGCCGGGCAGCAAGCGGGCCAAGAAGCTCAAGGGCACCTTCACCCAGACGCAGGCGCCCGCGGCACCGGTGCGTGGCCGGGCTAGCGCTCCGGAGGATCTGGAGCCGCACATCCAGGAGTCCTCGAAGCGCTACCGCATCCCCGCCAGCCTGGTGCGCGCCATCATGCAGGCGGAGAGCAACTTCAACCCCAACGCCGTGTCCCCCAAGGGCGCCTGCGGGCTGATGCAGCTGATGCCCCCCACGGCGGCGGAGATGTACGTGAAGGACATCTTCGACGAGAAGGAGAACATCGAGGGTGGGGTGCGCTACCTGCGGGTGCTCGCCAACACGTTCGACGGGGACATGGTGAAGATGATCGCCGCGTACAACGCAGGCCCGGACGCGGTGCGCAAGTACGGGGGGAAGGTGCCGCCGTACGCCGAGACGCAGGACTACGTGCGCAAGGTCCTCCAGCTCTACTACCACTACAAAGAGCGCGAGCAGCTCGCACGCAGCGAGTCTCGCGAAGCGAATGCCGATGGCGACGACGCGACCGACGGGGCGGGAGACGCCGCTGCCCGTTGAGGACGAGTTCCTGCAGCTCCTCTTCCGTGGGGGAGAGTTGCTGGCTGCGGGCAAGGTGATCGAGGCCAGGGACTTTCTCGAGCGCGCTCATGCGCTGCAGCCCAAGCATGAGAAGGGCCAGAACATGCTCGGGCTGACGTACTTCAAGCTGGGGCAGTTCGACCGGGCCGCCGAGCTATACGAGATGCTGGTGCGCGACAACCCGGTGGACCCGACGCTGCGGGTGAATCTGGGCCTGGTGTACCTGAAGACGAACGCGCTGCAGCGCGCGGTGCGCGAGTTCGAAGTGGCGGTGGATCTGGCGCCGGACCACAAGAAGGCGCACAACTACCTGGGGCTGGCGCTGGCGCAGCAGGGCGAGTACGGCCGGGCGCGGGAGCACTTCCTGCTGGCGGGCAGCGACGCGATGGCGGAGAAGATGTCGCGCGCCATTGCCGGAGAGGGCTATCTCCGTCCGGACCCGCCACAGCCGGCCCGGGAGCGGGGCTTCTCGGAGATCGAAGGCTCCGAGGTGGTGCGCGAGCGAGGCGGAGTGCCGGTGACGGAGACGCCGCCTCCGATGGCCGCACAAGAGCCGGAGATTGAAGTCATAGAGGAGGCGCCCGCGCAGCAGGCCGCTTCTGCAGAGCCGGCTACACCTCCGCCCGCTCCGGTGGCAGTGGAGGAGCCCTGGAAAGCAGCGCCACCGCCGCCGCCTCCTCCTTCGGCGGAGGAAGACTGGGGCGCTCAGTTCGGGCTCGACGACACAGCGGCCTCAGTGGAGGCCGCGGCCTCACCCGAGGCTGCCGCGGACACGGCTCCAGAGGCTTCGGCACCGGATGCCGCGCACGGGGCCTACGCGCAGGACTCGGCACCCACGGCCACGCCGGAGCTGGACGGAGCCGAGGGGCCGGTGATGGTGGTGAGCCAGCCATCGGCTCCTCCGGCCGAGGACATCACCATCACCGTGGACGAGATGCCGAGCACTCCCGTCATCGACATTCCCACGGTGTCGTCAGCCTCCGACGACAACCTGCCGGTGATGGCGGTGGAGGAGGTCACCGAGGACGGGATGCCGGTGCTCACGGCGGAGCCCGAGGAGCCGGAGGCTCTGGCCGCGACGGCTCAGCCCCAGGAAGCGCCCGCGGAGGCTCCTCCCGCGCCTCCGATGGAGGCAGTGCCCGCGCCGGAGGCCCCCGCTTCCATGGAGGCGGTTGGAACTCCGGAGTACATACCGGAAGTCCCCGCGCCCACAGAGGCGGCAGGGACCGAAGAGTACGCCCCGTCGGCGATGGTGCCGTACTCGGCGGAGCAGGGTTCGGCCCTGGGTTACCCCGCCAGTGGCACGCAGCAGGAAGGCGTGGCCCCGCTCCTCACGGAGCTGGCGGTCGCCCTGTCGCTGGAGAACACGCTTTCCGGGGGCCGCTTCAACGTGGGGCCTGGAGGCTTCTCGGCAGTGGTGGAGGGCGAGCTGCTCACGCGGTTGGAGGGGCTGGTGGCGTTCAGCGGCCAGCTTTCCTTCCAGCCGGAGATGAAGCGATTCCGGGGGCGCACGACAGACAAACCGTTTGGCGAGGGGGCCTTGCGGATGGTGCGAGCCAGTGGCCGGGGCATGCTCTTCATCGAGCCGGCCGAGCGCCACGTCTTCCAGGCGGTGGACCTGGGGGAGGACTCTGCCTACTTCCGGGACGAGTGCGTGTTCGCGTTCGAGGAGCCGGTGATGTTCGAGAACGGCCGGGTGCCCTCGGACATCGCGCCGGACCTGGACCTGGTGCATCTGCGGGGCAACGGCAAGGTGCTGCTGAGCCTGGTGGGCCCGCTGCGCTCGGTGCCGGTGCGGCAGGAGGCGCCGGTGACAGTGCCGCTGAAGCACCTGGTGGGCTGGCAGGGCAACCTCACGCCGCGAGTCGTGCCGCTGATGCAGGGCGCGGCGGGTGAATCCTTGCGGACAGGAGTGGAGCTGAGCGGCGAAGGATTTGCCCTCATCTGCTTGCCAGTCCGCTAGAAGAGGGCCCATGGACCGAGCCACCAGGAAGCAGCGCAAGAAGGAGGAGCGGGCGAAGCGCCGCGCAGGGCGCAAGCAGAGCGTCCTCATCCAGGAGTTCTGGAACCTCCCGAACATGCTGACGCTGGGGCGGATCCTGCTGATTCCGGTCTTCGTGTGGTTCACCTACGACGCGGACCCGCTCTATTCGATGTTGGCGGGAGTGGTGTTCGCGGTGGCGTCGATCACGGACGTGGTGGACGGGTACCTGGCGCGCAAGTGGAACCTCATCACGGTGGTGGGCAAGTTCATGGACCCACTGGCCGACAAGCTGATCGTCATGGCGGCGCTGGTGATGATGGTGCGGCTGGGGCGCATCGCCGCGTGGGTGGTGATCGTGCTGCTGGCGCGCGAGCTCATCGTCAGCGGCCTGAGGACCATTGCGGCGAGCGAGGGCATGGTCATCGCCGCTGGGCAGGAGGGCAAGTGGAAGACGAGCCTCCAACTGGTGGGGGTGATTTCACTCTGCGTTCACTACGTGCACCCGTTGGACCTGGGGTTCCGGGTGGTGCCGGTGGATTACAACAAGGTGGGGCAGGTGTTGGTGTACCTGTCGGGGGCGTTCTCGGTGTGGAGCGCGGTGGTGTACTTCCGAGCGTTCCTCGCCATGCTGGCCAAGCGGGGAGGAGGGCCGGACGCACAGAACGCTTGACGGGCTCGGAGTAGGTCGGTATATCCGCCCTCGCTTCGACGGTGCGGCGACGCAGCGGCGGAACAACAGACGCGGGAATAGCTCAGCGGTAGAGCATCGCCTTGCCAAGGCGAGGGTCGAGGGTTCAAATCCCTTTTCCCGCTCCAATTT
>DASVVJ010001064.1:0-3595 GCA_036389955.1 Myxococcaceae bacterium | reverse complement strand
ATCGTCAACGTGATGAAGCAGGGCGCGCGCGCCGTCATCATCTCGGGCGCCAACCACCCGGGCGGGTTGATGGAGCTGTCCATTGGCCGGTCCGGCAGCTGGGTGCCGTCGGCCCAGGTGAGCAATGAGACGGGCGAGAAGATGCGGGCGGTGCCGGGCATCACCACGCACGTGCAGCTGACGCAGTCCGACTACCGGCACATCTCGGGCACCTCGATGGCGGCCCCGCATGTAACGGGTGTGGCGGCGCTGGTGTGGAGCGCCCGGCCCGGGCTCAAGGCGGCGCAGGTGCGCCAGCTGCTCGAGTCCACCGCGAAGGACCTGGGCGCGGACGGCCGGGACCGTGACCATGGCTTCGGCCTGGTGCAGGCCCAGGCCGCGCTGCGGGCGCTCGCGGCGATGCCACAGACGCCGTAACCCGGTTAGAAGAGGGGTATGAGCCCCCGCCGCCTCTTCACTGCCCTGGCCCTCGCCGCCGCCTGCGCCTCGTGCGCGGGCGCCCAGCGGCTGGAGCGCGAGGGCAACGCCACCCTCACCGGTGTCGTGGTGCCACCTCCGGGAGGGGTGAGCGGCCAGCGCACCTCGTGCGCGGGGGTGACGGCACAGGTGGTGCACACGGGTGAGCCGGAGAACCTGTTGGGCAACGCCATGGTGAAGGAGCTGCGCGGGCGCTGCCTGTTCGTCGTCTCCAACCTGCCCAGCAACGCGGAGCTGCGGCTCACCCTGAGCCCTGGCACGTCGTGGCGGTGCGAGGACGGAGAGCCGCCCTCGCTCAAGCCCGTGTCCCGGGTGCTCGAGCTGCGCGACTACGAGACGGCCACCCGGGACTTCCGCGCCACCTGCGAGTAGGCGGTCCGCGCCCCGCTGTGCCTGGCTGCCTGCCCTGACGTCCGTGACGCAAGGATTGGTGCGCACGCATCACACCTTTCCTGAACCGTGGAGCAGGCCGCGCACGTGGCGCAGCGGATCAGCGGGTGGGTGGATTGATTCGGCCCCATGGAGCACGGCAAGGTGTCGCTCCATGAACAGCAGGGAAGCCGGTGTCCGGCGGCCCTCATGGTGAGGAGCGCGCGTCTCTATGCACGTCAAACGTCTGATGATCCTGGTCTCGGTGGGGCTGCTGGCAGGGGGGTGCGAGTCCGAAGAGCCCTTCCCCACGTTCGCCGAGATGGAGCAACTGCAGGGGCTACACACGATGACGCGCAAGCCGCCGGCGGATCCGACGAACCGGCTGGCGGACAACCCGGCGGCGGCCTCGCTGGGAGACCGGCTGTTCAAGGATAAGGCGCTGTCGGGCTGTGGCACGGTGTCGTGTGAGACGTGCCACTCCGGCCCGGGCAAGACGGTGGACACGCCGGTGGTGAATGGTTGCGGAGGCCCCACCGGCCGCAACCCGCCCACCACGCTGAACGCGGACTACAACCGCTGGTTCATGTGGGACGGGCGCGCGGACCGGCTGTGGAACCAGGCCCTGCTGCCGATGCTCAACCCCATCGAGATGGCCTCCAGCCCCGCCATCATCCGGGCGCGGCTCAACGACCCGCAAATGTCCTACGCGGGTGAGTACCAGGAGCTGTTCAACAAGTCCCCGGATCAGACGACGGACGACGAGCTGCTGGCGAACGTGGGCAAGCTGCTGCAGGCCTACGAGCGCACGACCAACCGCACCCAGGCGCCCTTCGACGAGGATGTGAAGCGCTTCCTGGCCGCGGTGGAGGCGGGCACCGAGGAGCAGGATCCGGCGTACCTGGGACTGAAGACGTACGTGCGCAAGGGCCAGTGCATCGTCTGCCACAAGGGCGTGACGATGAGCGACCACCTGTTCCACAACATCGGCGTGAAGGACCAGACGGAAGGGGCGCCCGGACAGCTGGTGGCGGTGCAGCCGCTGCTGGACTGGGCGTTCAACGCGGCGGGGGTCTTCAGCGACAACCGCACGGGGCTGGACGCGTCGCGGCTGGGGCAGCTGCGCGCGGACCTGGCCAACAAGAGCGCCGAGATGGAGGGCGCGTACAAGACGCCCACGCTGCGCAACATCGCGCTGACGGCGCCTTACATGCACACCGGCGAGGTGGCCACGCTGGAGGATGTGGTCGAGTTCTACGACAAGGGCGGCGATGCGGCGGGCACCTTCGTGGGCATCAAGACGGAGACCATGAAGGAGCTGGACCTGACCGACGAGGAGAAGGTGGCGCTGGTGAAGCTGCTCGAGTCGATGACGGGCGCGGAGTAACCCCCTCTCCCTTCGGGAGAGGGCGGGGGGTGAGGGTTGCTGTTTCCCAGTCATCCCCCTCGAAGGGCCTGCCGGACCTCGGAGGCCAGCGCGGGATCATCCGCGAAGGCAAACTGGTCCGGCAGCCGGGCCAGCGCCCGCGTCACGCGCACCCGCCAGGAGGCGTGAATGGGCGCGGTGAGGAGGCCCAGCTCGCGCAGAAACCCGCCCCAGGGCAGCAGGGCACAGGCCACGGCGGCCTCGGCATGCGGGTGGCGGTAGCGGCTGTCGGAGCCGGGGCGGGCCCACTCCTGCAGGGCCCACTCGGCGGGCAGCAGGAGAGCGGCGGGCTCGCGGGCCACCTGCTCCACCGTGTGCGCCTGGCGGGGCAGGTCCGGCAGCAGCACCAGCAGCCACGGGTGCAGCAGCTGGGTGCGCCCCAGCGGCCAGCCATGGTGCGCGCGCAGGTAGCGCTCGAAGGCCATCACCAGCGCCTGCTGCTCGTAGAGAAACTGCTCCACGGTGAGCTGGAGCCACTGCTCGGGGTTCCCCTTCCAGTCCCACTCACCGGCCCGGTAGGCCAGGGCGCGATCCAGCCACCCGGGGGCCAGCGGCCCGAAGGGGTCCAATTGCTCGAGCAGCCCGGGCTCTCCGGGAACGGGCTCGCGCGAGAGCACGGCATCCAGCGTGGTGAACACGGCGCGCTGGGCGAAGTCCTCCACGTCCCAGCCGAACAGGCGGGTGCTGTCGCGCACGCCGGGCCAGGCGGTGGTGAGGCCCGCGAGCGCGGCGTGCACGTGGCCGCGGTAGAGGCACCACTCGGCCAGCTTGAGCAGGGGAACCAGGTGGCCGCGCCAGGCGGCCAGCCCGAGCAGGGCGCCGTGAACATCGGCGCCGGGGCGCTCCAGGGCACACTCCACGCGCCAGCCGAGCAGCGCGGGTTCGGCGCGGTAGACGCGGGAAGCGTGGGCCTCCCAGGCGGCGAGCACCCCGTCGAACTCGGCGCCGCGGCCGGCCTCCCGCAAGGCGCTTCGGAGCGCACGGCCCAGCTCCAGGGCATCCTCCGCGTCGAAGCGCGGATCGGCCGCCACCTCGCGGGCGAGCGCGAGCCGGGTGTCGAGGGGGGTGGCCCCGAAGCTCTCATAGAAGGAGCGAGGCAGCCCCACGAGGCTGCGCTCACTCCACGTTTCGTCGGTTCGATCGGCGCCGCTCATGGCTGAACCATGAGAGCATACCCGAAAGGTAGTGCTGGGTACACCTCACGTAAAGCGTTGTGTTCCCTGGGGGACTACCGGGGGCTGGGCGCGGAGACGGCGGCCGAGGCATCCAGCTCGAGCCCCGCGTCACAGCCCCCCGGACCACAGCTCTCCGCGCTGCCGCAGG
>DASVVJ010001063.1:0-1687 GCA_036389955.1 Myxococcaceae bacterium | reverse complement strand
TATGCCAGCGACTCCTCCAACTGGCGCACCTGCCGGCACAGCCGGGCCTGCCGAGACTGCTGGGCCGACTCCCGCCGGAGCGCGGCGAGCAGGGTGCCCGCCATCCGGGCGATCCGCGCCAGCGTCTCGTGGGCCTCGGAGGCAAGCCGCTCCGGATGCACCACCAGCACCGTGCGCCCGTCCGGGGCTCGAAGTACCTGGGCCTCGCGCGCTTGCGAGAGCGGCGGAGGCCTCAGTCCCGCCTCCGCGATCAGATCGCCTCCTTCATAGAGAGCGATGCCCGCCACACCCGTGAGCCGCAAGGTCTCTCGGAGCAGCGCATCGAGTCCCGCACGCGCCCCCTGCGTGAGCGCCCGCTCGGCCACCGCCGCGAGCACCCGCTCCACCTCCTCGGCTCCGAGAGTTTCCTCTACGTGCCGACCACTCAACGCTCCCGCATGCACGCACACAGGAATGGCCATGCCCACGCGGGGACGCAACGCTGCCCCGCAGGGCCGCCGCACTGCGTGAAAGAGGGAACGCCGTTTCCCTGAAGAGGCCGCGCCCTGCCAGGACTTTTTACCGGTGCGCGGCTCGCTCGCGGGCCTTCTCCCAACAACTTCAAGGGGTTTGGGCTGGCCGAGCGATTGCTAACAGTGAGCCACACGGTGGAAGGGGCTGGATGGGAACTCTCGACTACTACACGACACTGGTTCGACTCGCACCCGCGGCCGTGGCGAAGAGTGCGGTGCGGCGGGTCCACGGTGTCGCGCGGCAGGCACTCTACCGCCGCCGCTATCGTGTGGATGAGCTGCGCATTCTGCAGGCGTATGGCGTCGGCTCCGCTTCGGAGCTGGCGGCCCGGTTCCTGGAGACGCGCAACACCGGCGTGTGGTGCGAGCCCTGGCAGCGTCAGTCCGTGCGCCAGGCGCTGGCGGCCGTTCCCGGCGCGCGGGAGCGGGCCTTGGAGCGGGCTCACGCGGCGCTCCGTCAGGAGTTCGAGGTCTTCGGCACGCGGGTGGCCTTCGGCGAAGGCAAGCCGGTGGACTGGTCGCTGGATGTGTTGAGTGGCTACCGCTACCCGCTGGAGCCGGTGGAGCAGCTGCGGCTGCAGCGGCCGGGCACCGATCCGAAGTACCCGTGGGTGCTCGGACGGCTGGACAGCGTGATGGCGCTGGCCCAGGGCTTCTGGGTGGAGCAGGACGCGGAGGCACGCGCTCGGTTCGCGCGAGCTTTCGTGCTGCAGACGATCGACTTCCTTCAGGCCAACCCGACGGGGCAGGGGGTGCACTGGGCCTGCCCTATGGAGGTGGCGCTGCGTGCGGCCAACCTCGCGCAGGCGCTGGCCATGTTCTCCGAGGCCGAGGAGACGCAGCGGCCCGAGTTCCTCGTGCCCGTGCTGAGCGCGCTCGCCGAGCACAGCGCGTGGGTGGAGGCGCACCTGGAGGACAAGGGCGCTATTCCGAACAACCACCTGGTCTCCAACTACGTGGGCCTGCTGGTGGTGGGCCTGCTCTTCCCGGAGCTGCCGGGAGCGGCGAACCAGGTGGCGCTTGCCGTGAAGGGCCTGCGCGCGCAGATGGAGGCCCAGGTTCATCCCGAGGGCACCTCCTTCGAGGGATCCACTCCGTACCACCGGCTCTCGGTGGAGCTGTTCACCCTGGCCTATCTGGTGGCGCTCGGGGCCGGCGTGGAGCTGGGCACTGAG
>DASVVJ010001062.1:0-1933 GCA_036389955.1 Myxococcaceae bacterium | reverse complement strand
TCTCCCTGCGACATGTAATAGTCGAAATCCCGTACCGGTGCGGGCCGTTTCACCGTGGGAGCCCCCGCGTCCGCCAGGCCTCCGGCATCCGGGGTGCCCGCGTCCGCGGTTCCACCGTCCCCGGTGTCCAGGGCTCCCCCGGCCATCGGTCCGCCGTCTGGCAGGAGCCCCGCGTCGGCCAGCTCCAGGGCCCGGGCCTCGGCGGCGGCCTGCTCGGCGCGGAGCTGTTGCTGCCGCTCCTGCTCCAGGCGCTCCTGCTCCAGCCGCTCGCGCTCCAGCCGTTCCTTCTCTACCCGCTCGCGCTCCAGGCGCTCCTGCTCCAGCCGCCGGGCGGTGGCGGCACGCTCGGCCTCGGCCACCCTCGGCAGGTACACCTGGTAGTAATAGAAGGCCGAGGCTCCCCCGGCCAGGAGCAGGAGCAGCAGCACCACCCACCCCACGGGGAAGCGGCGCTCCCGGCGCGACGGTTCCAGGGGCTGCGGCGGAGCCACCACGGGCGGCTCGGCACGAAGGGGGGCTGGCGGCTCCGGAGCCCTCTCCATCTGGGCCTGGAGCACGGCGGCCCGCTGGGCCTCGTCCACCAGTTGAAAGAAGGTCGCCAGCTCGGCGATGTCCCCCAGCCGCTTCCAGCTATCCCCCGTCAGGGAGATCTCGTCATCGCGCGACACCTTGCGCTCGACGATCCACTTCTGGAGCGTGGTGAGGTCCTTGAGGGTGAAGAGGTTGCCGCTGGCCTGACGCACGCGCCACTCGCGGCTGCGCTCCCCGGGGCCTACCGCGGCGGGCGGCAGGACAGGCGCGGAATCCCCATTGCCCTGCGTGGGCGAGGCCGTGCCCACCGGCGAGGGCTCGCGGATGGGCGGCCCCAGCGGGCGGATACCCGCGGGAGGAGGCGAGGGCGGCGTGCCTCCCAGCGGCACCGGGGTGGACGGAGACTGCTGGCCCGGCCTCACCGGCACGGTGACCACCAGTGCTTTCTTCTTCACCACGAAAACGTGGTGGCAGGAGGTGCACTGGACGGTGACGCCAGTCTCGGAAACCCTGGAATCATCAAGCTCGTATTGCGTTTTACAGCGCTCGCATCGAACTTCCATGCACCCCGCCTGCCATCGGTCCGCGCACCATACTGGGTCCAGCGCCCGCTAATCTCAATTTGCCGTCCACGGCGGTGGCCAGAAGCGGTCGGAAAATTGACCCAACCCCCTCCCTCCCTACACTCGCGGAGGGCAGTCGCTACAGCCTGCTACGCGTCTGAGAGGGAAGGTTCATGACGGCCAGGAAGGCCAGGGCGGAGAAGACAGTCCTGTCGAAGCAGGAGATCGCCACGCGCCGTAAGGCGCTGACGGCCAAGAAGATGCAGACAGGAGGCGCGGGACGCAGGGCCCTGGTGGGGCTGTGCATCCTGGCCCTGTCGGTCATCTCCTTGCTGTCGGTGGCGAGCTTCAGCGCGAAGGACCGCGTGGGACCAGGGTTCCAGAACCTGGTGGGACCGATGGGGCATCTCATCGCCGAGGCCCTGCGGGGCGTGCTCGGGGTGTGTGCCTACCTCATCCCCGCGTGTGGCATCTACGCAGCCATGGTGCTCTTCGTGGGAGACCGCGAGCGGCGCCGGCTGCCACAGATTTTCGCGCTGGGGATGCTGACGCTGAGCGCCTCGGTGCTGGCGCATCTGGCGTTTGCGGGAGATCCCGGCTGGGCGCATCCGCCCGGAGGCGCGGTGGGCGCCGGACTCGGGGGGATGCTGCTGGGCCTGTTCTCCACCGTGGGCACCGTCATCCTCGTCACCGCCGTGGCCGCGGCCGGGCTCATCGTCGGCACCCAGTACACGTTCCTGAAGCTGTGCGCGCTGATGTGGGCCGGAGCGTGTGTGGTCGGCAAGCGCGTGCAGGAGGCCGCCCTCGCCTGGTGGGAGGCGCAGAAGGAGGCGTACAAG
>DASVVJ010001061.1:0-11592 GCA_036389955.1 Myxococcaceae bacterium | reverse complement strand
AACTCCCTGAGTTCACGATGGGGGATGCCACTGCGACCCCGGACGCCTGCTTTCGGTGTGCCGCTTACTCACCCCGAACGGACGATCCGTCTGTTGTGAACCGGTTCATCGTTGTGGGGTGCGTCAGCATCCTCGCCCCTGTCTACACAGTTTACGGAGTGGAATACGCCAGGAGTGACACCAGGCGGCGCCAGGCCACGATCCGCTTCACGCCACTGCCCCCCGAGATGCGTCACCCTGCGGAGGTCATTGCCAAGAGGATTGAAGCCACCTTCCAGGTCACCGCACTTCCGCGAGAAGTTGCCGAAACACCCATCCCTCTATACGTGGAACCTCGGCAGCCACCAGAGACGACGCTGTTTCACGCGCTCTTTACAAGTGAGCCTGCATCCCTGCCCTGATTGGGGGTGGGTCAGACACCTTCACTCCCGCCCTCCACGGGAGCGACGGGGTTAGCAGCCCGTGGCTGCATTGGCTCTTGCTCAGCAAACAAGCAACTTCTGGCGGTCGCCGATGGCCTGCCGCCAACGCGGGGCGGAAGCTCAGCGCTTCAGCGCCTTCTCGATCTGCTGGGACACGTCCTCATGGCCCGCCACGCCGTGCCACGCGGCCACCGCCCTGCCCTCCCGATCGAGGATGACCGTGGTGGGCAGCTCCCGGATCGGCCCGAAGACGCTGCGCCCCGAGATGATGCGCTCGTCCGCCAGCAGCACCGGGTAGTTGAGCCCATAGTGCTCGGCGAACGGCGCCAACACCCGCGCACCCTCCAGGTCCATGCCCACCGCCACCACCCGGAAGCCCCGCGGGCCGTAGTCGCGCTGCAGCGCCTCGAGCGTGGGGATCTCCGCCAGGCACGGGAAGCACCACGTGGCGAAGAACGACACCAGCACCACCTGGCCCGTCAGCTCCGCCGGGTTCAGCCGCCGCGGGCCCACCGACGGCAGCGCCAGCGCTCCGACAAAGCCGCTGCCTGGCGCTTCCACGGCCTCGGGAGTGCTCCGGCACGCGGCCAGGCTCAGCACCACGGCGCACGCCAGCACTCGCCAGGGCCGGCTCATGCCTCGGTCTTGCGATCCATCAGGAGCTGGCACTCCCGGCACAGGCCGTACAGCTCCATCTTGTGCGACGTCACCGTGAAGCCGTGTTTCTTGGCCACCGCCTCCTGCATCGCCTCGATCCGATCGTTCTCGAACTCGACGATGCGGCCACACCGCGTGCAGATGAGGTGATCGTGGTGGTCGCGCCCGGCGGCCGCCTCGTAGCGCGTCTGCCCATCGCCGAAGTTGCGCGCGTGCGCCAGCCCGCAGTCGTTCAGCAGCTTCATCGTCCGGTACACGGTGGCCACGGACACGCGCGCGTCCTGCTCGCGCACCTTGTTCCACAGTTCCTCCACGGACAGGTGCCCGCCGATCGAGAAGAAGATGTCGATGATGAGGCTGCGTTGCCGCGTGCTCTTCAGCCCATGCTGGGCCATGTAGCGGTTGAGCACCTCTTCCTTCGACTTGGAGTCCTCGTTCACCGGTAACGCGCCTCCGCCGAGGGGGGTGTCTTTCGAATGTTGCTGCGTTCTAGGCCCCATTGCCCCACCTTGCCCGGCCAACCGGGCGAGGGCTCGCCGCCGCGGCCCGTGGCCTGTCGTGTACTTGAACTTGCATCACGCTCAGGCTGTTTACATTGGACTCTGTCTGGCTCATTGACACCCGTCCGCACCGGAAGATAGAGGCAACGGGCCTCGTAAATCAGCATTTTTTCTGAACCTTTCTCCCATGAATAGCCAGTGGCAGCGCCGACGGCAGCCTGACGATGTACCCACACCCGTGGCGGTGGCCGTCTCCGACTTCTGTCGGCGCGCCAGGTCCGCCGCCCCTCCCACGGAGGTCCGCGAAGCGCTCGCGCTGATCTCCGAAGAGGAGGATTTCCGGGTTCGCACGTTGACCGACACCGAGCCCCTGGCCTCGCCACTGGGACCCTTCGCGGTGGTGGACGTGCTGCGGGGAACGGATCAGTCGCTCGCCGCCCAGCGGCAGGCGTGCGGCTACTACGAGGTGGTGCAGCAGCTTGCCCGCCTGCATGAGGAGAAGACCCCGGCTCCGGCCCCTACTCCGGCCGGTCCGCCGGTGCCCACTTTCGCCCCACCTCCGCCCCGCCCCGCGCCTGCGGGAGACGGAGAGCCGGAAGCCAGCCGGGGGAAGACCGGCAAGGCAGGCCGCCAGGCTACCGAGTCCGTGCAGGAGCGCATCGCTCCTCGCAAGCGTCCCGGGCAGGCTCCCGAGCCCGAGGCCGTGGAGGAGGAGCCCCGGTTCCTCAAGCGCGATCTGCCCAAGCCCCGCGGCCGCTTCACCCAGGTCTCCGCGCCCAAGGGCAGCTACCAGACGCTGCTGCATGTCGAGGGCAAGGACATCCTCCAGTCTGCCCTGGAGCAGAACGAGCACCGTTTCTCCGTGCTCAAGGCCTTGGCCGAGCAATTCAGCGGCACCAAAGGTGAGCTGAAAATG
This sequence comes from Myxococcaceae bacterium, assembly GCA_036389955.1. GTDB lineage: Bacteria > Myxococcota > Myxococcia > Myxococcales > Myxococcaceae > DATHBR01. Next base: position 9,097 of record DASVVJ010001061.1, on the reverse strand, counting down.
CCGGACCTGGAGAGCGCGCTGCGCCGTCACGAGCTGATGGACACCCTGCAGGCCCGCGAGCGGCAGGCGCTGCTGGCCGCCTACACGGAGCACCGTGGGGCCGCGGGCCGGGTGGCCTGGGCTCTGGGACTCAGCCCCTCGGAGCTGCAGCGGCTCGTGTCCGCTCCTCCGCTCCAGCGCGAGGTGGAGGATGTGCGGGAGCGGTTCCGCCGCGAGGCGCTCGGCACCCGCCATCTCACCCAGAGGCTGGATCTGCTCGGCCGCGACAAGTACCTGGCGGATCTGGGAATCAAGAAGCGCTTCACGGAGGCGCTCCGCAAGGAACTGGACGCGCTCGTGCGGGAGGAACTGCCGGGCGCCCAGGATCTGTCCGGGGTGGCTCAGGCGGTGGCTCGCAAGCACGGCGCCCCGCAGGAGCTCGTCCTCCGTGCCATCGAACGTCTGGGGCTGGCCTCCCCGCTGCGTGAGCAGTTGGAAACCAACTCCGATCACTCTTTGCCCTGACTGAGGTTCCACCATGCCTATCTACGAGTACGCCTGTCAGAGCTGTGGGAAGACCATCGACGTGCTGCAGAAGGTCAGCGATCCGACACCCGCCGCGTGCACCGCGTGCGGCGCCGAGGGCTCGCTGTCCAAGGTCGTCAGCCGTTCCAGCTTCGTCCTGAAGGGCGGCGGCTGGTATTCGGATCTCTACAGCTCCACCAAGAAGGACAGCGCCAGCAGCTCGGACTCGAGCAGCAGCAGCTCTCCGAGCAGCTCCACGAGCAGCTCGTCCTCTTCCACGAGCAGCACGAGCAGCACGAGCAGCTCGTCGGCCAGCAGCTCTCCGGCGCCGGCGGCGGCCGCGGCGGCGCCCAAGACGTAGCCAGCCGGAAACTGGCGAGGGGCACAGGGGCGGCGCACACTCCGCCTCGTGCCCTTTCCTCCTTCCAAGCGCCCTCCCCGCCGTTGCGTCCTGTGCGGCCATCCCGAGCTGACGGATGCGCGGGGCTTGGGCCGTTTTCTGCTCGTCGCCGATCCCGACGGGCGCGGCCCGGTGTGTCCGCCCCAGAAGGGTTGCCGTGCGCTCACACGCCCCACCGAGCCGCTGACGCAAGTCCTCCGGTGAGCTAAGCAGGGCGCTCCTTTTCTGGGAGGCCCTCGTGAAGAGACTGCTCGTCGTTCTGCTCGGCCTGCTCGCAGCGGGCTGCAAGTCCCATACGCTGATCGCGCCGGATGATCGCGCCTGGCTAGAGCAGTCGCTCACGGGCCCAGATGCGTCGCGGTACCTGCGCCAGTCGCTGTACGTCACGCCGTTCTTCGGAGACGCGTCCCGGCGGCTGCTCACGCCCTACCCGCCCGAGGACGTGGACCTGCTGAATGACCGGCTTGGGAAGCCGATCAACCCCGGCCCCGTCGAGGCCACGCTGCCCGCGGGCGCCAAAGCGACGATCCGCCGGGTGGAGTTCCCCACCGCGTGGGTGGTGACGGAGCGGGTGCTCTACACGCCGCGCACCTGGCCGTGGGTCTACGTGGACGTGGAGGGAGCGCCTCCGGGGCCTCCACTGGTGCTGGTGCTGCCGCCGCACCACAAGACGCGCCAGGACTTCCTCGCGGAGGTGGAGCGCACCCTGGCCGCGCAGGATCCGGCGCCGAAGCTCGCCGCGTTCAACGAGCCGGTGCGCGAGGCGATCAAGCAGAAGAAGACGATCACGGACATGCCCGCCGAGGCGCTGGAGATGTCCTGGGGCTACCCGGAGACGATCAAGCGCACACTCGAGGGCACCGTGCGCAAAGAGGAATGGATCTACCCCCGGGGTCGGCGCCGCGCGTTCCTCTCGGACGGCCTGCTCGTCCGGGTGGAGGAAGGGGCTCCAGCCCCGGCTGCCAAATAGAGCAGACGCTCAGGCCTGGCGTGCCGAGGCGAGGATCTCGGCCATCGCCGCCTCGAAGGTGTCCTTCGGCGCGAGGCCCAGGATGCGCTGGGTCTTCTCGCCCAGGAGCGTGCCTCGGAAGCTCAGAAACGACGGCACCTGGTCCGGGGAGGCCTCGGGCAGGGGCGCCTTCGTGAAGTAATCGGTGTATTGGCGCCAGGCGATGTTGCCGTCAACGACGTTGAACACCTGCCCCACCGCGCCATCGATCTGCAAGGCACGGAAGATCACTTCCACCAGGCGATCGACATGGACGTAGCCGATACGTGTACGGCCACCGTCCACCAGCGCGAACTGGCCCGCCGCAAGGGCCCGGGGAATGAGCGTGCCCCAGGTGGACGTGGGATGCACGCCCAGGATGAGCGGGGGACGGAGGATGACGCCCTTGAGCCCCTTCTCTATCGCGGCCAATACGGCACGGTCCGCTTCGGCCTTGGTCACGGAGTAAGCGTCACCCTGGGTAACCAGAGGCGTGGCCTCGTCCACGGTGTCGCGGCCCCGCATGTCGTACACAGCCAGGGTGGAGATATGCACGAAGCGCTCGCACCCTTCGGCGAGGCTGGCCGCCGCGAGCCCTGCCGCCGATTCCGCGTTGATGCGGCGAGCCTCCGCCAGATCCTGGGAGGCCGTGGCCACGGAGTGCACGACGAAGTGGGCTCCACGCACAGCGGCGCGCTGGGTGGCGGCATCCGTCACCTCGCCGATCAGGGGCTCCGCGCCCAGACGGGTGAGCTCCGCCTGGGACTCCGGGCGCCGAATGAGCGCTCGTACTTTGAGGCCTTCCCGGGCCAGACGCTCGACGACGCGCGAGCCAAGGAACCCATTGGCTCCCGTAACGAGTACCACCTTGCCTTGTAGCGCCATGCAGCCCCCAGGTCAGGAGCCGCAGGATGGCACACGCGGCCTGCGGGGCTGAAGCTCCTTCGAGCGGTGGATCAGCGCTGCCGCCGGCGGCGATTCCCACCGCCGCCCTTGCCGCCGCCCTTCCCTCCACCCTTGCCGCCGCCCTTGCCCGCCTGGGCCTCGCCCGGCCGCGTCAGCCGGGGCAGCTCTCCCGCCATCACCGGCCAGAAGCCCTCGCCCTTGAGCAGCACGTCCACCAACTGCGCCTGCGTGGTGATCGTCTGCTTGAAGAACGTCGCCCCGCGGCCCACCTCGTCGATCGAGCCGCGCGCGTCACTGCCTCCCGTGCACGGCAGCTTCAGCGCCTCGGCCGCCTCGACCGCCAGGTCATTGGCCGTCTGCTTCACCTTGGCGTTGTAGCCCTCCACCCCGCTCAGCAGGTTCAGCGAGCGGATGAAGTCCATCGGCGGGTTGGGAAAGTCCCGATCATACGGCCGTGCCGCGATGATCGCCGCGCCCAGGCTCTTCACCTTCGGCAGGCACTCCGCCGCGCTCCAGGGCTTCTCCCGGTTGCTGCCCCACAGCTGCACCGGCTCGGGCGCCAGCTCCGGCTTCGGGAAGAAGCACAGGTACTGGCCCTTGTCCGTCACCAGCTCCAGGCCCACGAACACCTTCAGCTTCGACTTGGCTCCGACGTCGAACAGCTCGTCGCAGCCGTCCTGGGTGTTCGTCTCGGTAAAGGCGACACCGTCCAGTCCAAACAGCGCCGCCCGCTCGAGCACGGCGCGAGGATCCAGATCGCAGCCCTTGGAGAGTTGTGAGTGCGCGTGCAGGTCGATCAGCATGGGCGCCGCTCCCTAACAGGCTCGCTTCGGCCTGTCGAGTCTCGACGCCCACTGCCGGGCGCCGTTAGGCGTACGCGTACGACTGGAACAGCCCCTTCTGGGCCGAACCGTTCTTCTCCTCATAGGTGCGGATGAGGTAGCCCATCAGCATCAGCGAGGAGGTGTTCTCCAGCACCCGAGAGGGGTCCTTGGAGATGAGGTTCGCGCTGTAGTTGAGGAAGAACTGGGCCAGATCCTCGCCCGCCTCCTTGACGATCAGCGCATTGAGCGCGGCCGGGTCCATCGTCCGGATCGCGTTGATGAAGTCCACGGCCAGGTCTTTCTTGCTCTTCACGTCCACGTGCCCATCCCCCGTCGCCCCCACCCTCCCCAGGACCCGTTTCCCGGGCTTGGCCTTCGATGCGACCTGGGAAATCTAGGCACGTTCTCCCACCTGCAAACCCCACCAGAGGGCCCCCTTGCCTGCCTGGCTGGGTTTTTGACACCCTGAAACGCCGTGTGCGATAACGGAGGCAAGGGCGTCCTATCAAAAGAGGAGGGGACGGCGATGTTCACGGGCGTGAAGGTTTTCTCTGCGACAAAGGCGAAGGAGCGGGAGGAGCTTGGCGAGAACGTCACCCGCTGGCTCAAGAGCAACGCGGATCTGGAGATCGTCGACCGCGTCGTCTGCCAGTCGAGTGACAACGAGTTCCACTGCTACACCCTGGTGCTCTTCTACAAAGCGAAGTCCCAGTCGTAGCTCCGGGCTCTCGCCCACTCTTCCGGCAAGCAGGCCAGCGGCCGCGTGATCGCGCGGCTCGCTGAGTTGGTGCGTTCAGGATCGGCTCAGTCGTCGCCGTCCTCGCCGTGCTTCTTGTCCTTGTGGTCCTTGCCCTTGCCGTCCTTCACCTTTTCCAGGTCGCCCTGGACGTTGAGCAGCTCGTGGAAGTCCGTCACGCGCGGCCCGCCGGGGCGCAGCTCCTGAGCCAGGAAGTCCGAGAGCAGCGAGGGGCTGCCCACCTCGCGCGTGCGCACGTGCAAGAAGTTCGTCCCCGTCTCCGGCTTGTGGCAGCCGCTGCACGTGGCCTTGGCGAAGGCGTGGCGCACCTCCTCTGAAACCCCCGGCACCTGCCAGGACAGCGTCTCCGGCACCGGCGCGGCGGCCGCCAGGAAGGGCTGCCCCGCGAAGCTGCGAGGCACCACGTGCTGCCCGGCGAGGATCGCGGCCGCGTTCGCGCCCACCCAGGCGCTCAGCGTGGCCGTGCCGTTGAGCGAGGCGCTCACCTCCTGCTTCACCGTGTCCGGCCACAGCACGCCGTAGCGGCCGAGGACGAACTCCCGCATCTCCCACTCCTTCGGAGCCACCACCGGGGAGAGCGGCACCTCGTTGGTGCGGATCTGCAGCAGCGCGCTGCCGTTCACCCCGCGCGAATCCGCGTTCCGCTTGGTGAACTCACGCGTCACGTTGTGCAGCTTGTCGTTGTAGCTCTTGCCGAAGGGAATGCTGCTCAGCGAGTGCCAGCGCTCGGCCCACGCGAGGATGCCGCTCTTGCTGGAGATGGGGAGCTTGTACTCGAAGATGACCGTGAAGGGCAGGCGCGTCTGATTGGCGCCCAGCACTCCGAAGACGAAGCGCCCCTGCCCCGCGTGGCCCGGATCCGTGGAGGTGGGCACGCGCCGCAGGTCCGGCCGGTACACGATGGCCAGCAGCCGGAACGGGGCCTTCGAGAAGTCCAGCACGCAGCGATCGTCGCTGCCGGTGCAGCCGCTGGCCGCGCGCCAGGGCTCGATGATGAGCGGGCGGATGAGCGGGCGGGCCGGGATCGTCTGCCCATTCACCGTCTGGCTCTGCTCCCAGGACCTCAGCCAGTGCAGGACGAACTGCGAGCGCCCCCAGTCGGTGCGCCCCTGCTCGGGCACCATGTTGTCGATGAGCCTTCCGAAGGACCAGCCGCCCTGGGGATCGGTGTTCGTCTTCCCCGGCGCCCAGGCCGTATAGAAGCTGTCATCCACCGCGCTCACCTCGGTGATGAGCAGCTCGCGCGCCGGATCAATGGAGGCGATGTCCACCACCGCGAGCTCACGTGCGGTGAGTTCGGCCTCCTCCTCCGAAGCCGGAGGCGCACACGCGGCGAGCGCCGCCAGGGAGCCGATGAAGCACCACGCCGCCCATCCCCTGCGTCCTGTCCACATGTGTTCCTCCACACGGTGAGCGGGGCCCGCGTGGGTCCCGCCTGTTTCTCGGGCGCTGAGATAGGCACCAGGCCGTGAGAAGCAACCGCCCCACCCAGGAGACCTACGGACACTCACAGGCGAAACCTTTGGCCATCCGTCAGCCGCCCAGGGACTTCGTTGGGTAGATGAATTCTCTGGTGCCTGAAGTGCGTGAAGGGAGGCTGTAGGACTTGCCGTACACCGCACCATGCACAGCGTTCGGACCTGACCATGAGGCCTTTGTACCGACGCATCCTGGGTGTTCTCGTCACTGCCGGAGTCCTGGCCGGGGCGGGCTTCGCCACCTTCAGCCTCGAGAAACGCGGTGAGCAGCAGGCCCGTACGCGCGCGGCGCAGATTGTCAGCGCCTCGCTCTCGGGCACGCAGGAGGCGCTCTCGGGTCGGCTGCGCGCGGTCGAGGCCCGGGCGGTGGCCGGCGCTTCGCTGAACCCGGTGCGCGCCCTGGTGGTCGAACATGTCGATGCGGAGACACTGCAGGACGCCTTCGGCACGGAGACGTGGTGGCAGACCTTCCGGGACGAGTTCACCGTCCACGCCCTGGTGAAGCCGGCTCAGCGCTTCGACTTCACGCCGGATGGCGTCACCCGGCCGGTGGATCTGTCGGTCCTGCAGAACGCCATGCAGGGCCGCTCGATGGCCTCGGGGCTGGTGCTGGCCGGTGAGCAGCCGCACCTGGCCGCCGCCGCGGTAGTGGATGTGCCCGTCCCAGAGGGAACCGAGCGTCCCCTGCTGGTGCTGGCGCGGCCGCTGACGGCCACGGAGTTCGAGGCGCTCGCGCAGGAGACGCGGACCTCGCTTGTGCTGGTGGACGTCAATGCGCGGCCGCTGGCCCGCGCGGGAGCTTCCGCCGGGGAGATTCACCCGGCGATTCCGTGGAAGGACGCGCCCCTCACCGAGCCTCGGGGTGGGTGGGGCATTGCCCGGGCCGAGGTGGCGCCGGGCCTGTTCCTCTGGGCTCACGCGGACACCCGCGTGGAGGCGGCGCAGGTGCGCAACCAGGCGCGGGCGCTCATGGTGCCCGTGTGGCTCACCGCGCTGCTGGCCTCGGGCGTGACGCTCTGGCTGAGCTTCCGGTCCGCGAAGGCCAACGCCACGGCGGAGATGCTCGCGCGCACCACGCAGCAGCTCGCCGCGGTGAAGGCCGAGCTCGAGATTGCCCGGGTGTCGATGACGCTGCCGGCCATCGTGGACGGCTCGATCAACCAGCTATGCCTGCCGGAGCCGCGCTCGCGCACCGAGCCGTCGATGTCGTCGCCCGTGCGGTTTGGCCGCTACGAGCTGCTGCGCCCGCTGGGCGAGGGCGGCATGGCGCGGGTGTACCTGGCACTGGCCCGGGGCACGGGCGGCTTCGAGCGCCTGTTCGTCATCAAGCGGCTGCACGAGCCGCTGGCGCGTCAGCCCGAGGCGGTGCGCCAGTTCATGGACGAGGCCCGGTTGGGCGCCAGTCTGGTGCACTCCAACGTGGTGCCCGTCTACGACTTCGGCCAGGTGAATGGCGAGTACTACATGGCCTCGGAGTACATCCTCGGCCGGGACCTGGACGCGGTGCTACGCCGCGCCTTCGAGAAGGACGGCTACCCGCTGGAGCCCGCCACGGTGTTCCTGGTGGCCCAGGAGGTGCTCAAAGCGCTGGGCTACGCGCACACGCGGCAGGATTCGCAGGGCCGGCCCATGGCCATCGTCCACCGGGACGTGTCGCCCATGAACATCATCGCCTCGGCGCGCGGCGAGGTGAAGCTGCTGGATTTCGGCATCGCCAAGAGCGCCGATCGCACCACGCGCACGCAGGCGGGCCTGGTGAAGGGCAACGTGAACTTCATCGCCCCGGAGCAGGCGCGGGGCTTCGACGTGGATGCTCGCGCGGACCTGTTCTCGCTGGGGCTGACGCTCTTCTGGTGCCTCACGGGCGAGCTGCTCTACGACGGGCAGAACGACTTCGATCGGATCCTCCAGGCGGCCGAGGGCCCCAACGAGCAGCACTGGGAGCGCATTGCCCGGCTGGGCCAGCCCGCCGCGTCCATTCTGTTCCGGGCGCTGCAGCCGCACCCGGCGGACCGCTTCCAGAGCGCCGAGGAGTTCGCCATGGCGTTGCCGGCGGTGCGTCCCGAGGACGCCGCGAGCCTGGGACACACGATGACACGGCTGTTCGGCGAGGAGCTGCGCGTCGAGGCCTCCTACCGCAAGGCGCTGTCGGCCCTGAGTGGCGATGTGCTTCCACCTCTCGAGCAGATTCACACGGCCTGACCTGTCTGCCGCCTCTCGTCTTTCCCCACGCGAGGTACCCCCATGATGCGCCGACTTCATCCTCTGCTGCTGCTCCTGTGGGCACTCCTGGCGCTGGCCTGTGAGCCCGCGGGATCCTCTTCTTCACCCAGGCCTCACATCTGGACGCTGCGCCAGATGCGCGATGCGTCCTCGTCCGCGAGCGCGATCGCGGGTGTGCCCGCCACCGAGTGGGTCACGCCCCGGGGACAACCGATTCCGCAGTGGGCGCCGCCCTATTATGACCAGGGGCTGCTCCAGTCCCCGGATCAGGACGGCCTGAACGTGCTGCCGGCCTTCAGCGAGGGCCGGCCCGCCGCCTACGCGGTGGCGGAGGTCTGGGAGCGCGTGCCCGAGGTCTGGGTGCAGCCCTGGTACGTGCTCGTCACCTCGTACGAGCCCTCCAACCCCGGCTCCAAGCGGCTGAAGGACTCGCTGGCGCTGGTGGACATCGAGGAGGAGAGCCTCTTCTACAGCCCCTTCTGGGAGATCATCTACGTCGTTGTCCCCGAGGACACGCCGCCGGACCGGTACAAGAGCGCCGCGTCGCTGTTCGCTGCGGGGCTGCCCATGCACCGGGGCGGAGGGATCCTGGCCCCGCTCACGCCGGACGACGTGCTGCCCACCATCGCCGAGGGCCGCACCAGCCCGCTGCGGCCGCTCACCGGAGAGGTCGTCGGCAACGCGGGCAAGGGCGAGGTGTGGCTGCACGGACGGCGCGTGCCCTACCTGAGCTTTGGCACGAACACCTTCACCTGGAGCACGGAGGCCCAGCGCATGGGCATCATCGACGAGGTGGCCCTGTACCACTTCGCTCGGACCGGGGAGGACGGACAGCCCACGGCGATCGGGCTCCCGGCGGTGGTTGGCACCGGGCCTCGTGGAGCGGGCCGGGCCCCGAGGATCTCCGCGGCCGGGGTGCCTCAGTTCGGCACGCTCACCCGCCCGCACTTCGCGCTGCTGCCTCCCACTGCGGGGCCCTTCGTGCCCAGCAACTTGGGGATGCTCAAGGAGTCCCTG
>DASVVJ010001060.1:0-9851 GCA_036389955.1 Myxococcaceae bacterium | reverse complement strand
GGGAGAACTCCGCAAGCAGCTCGTCAAGCTGCCGCCCCGGGAGCGAGGATCGTTGGCTCTCGAGCTGCTCGATGTGCTCGACGGGAAGGTGGGCAACCCCCGCGTCGCCGAGGAGCCGCCACCCGATCCCATCAACGTGACGGACCAGCCGGAGCCCGTGCACTTCCTGAGTGGCGCGCTGCTCTTTCGCTCGGAGCAGCAGGATCGCTCGGACCGGGGTAACACCCGGCCGCCCGAGCGCCACGTGAACCTGGGGTTCGCGCGGGAGGGCGCTCCCACGGAGGAGCTGTTGGCCTCGGAGCCCCTGGAATGCGGCAGCGAGGCGTTCTTCTGGGTGGAGATGGGCAGGAGGCTCGCGGCCTCGATTCAGACGAGCGATGACCTGTTGCCGGATGCGCTGCCCGAGGAGGCGTTGCTCCAGGTGGCGCTCTTCACCTTCGAGAAGGAGCTGCAGGTTCGCGGAGAGGATGTGGGGGAGATTCAGCTCCAGCCTGGAGGCTCACGCGTCATCCGCCCCGCGGCCCAGCCCGCCGGTGTGGACAACCCGGCGCGGCTGTTCTTCCGCATCGTGGCGCCGAAGGTCCCCGGCACCTACCGCCTGCGCTGCAACCTCTACTACGCGAAGAACCTGCTCCAGTCGTACCTGGTGACCGCCGAGGTGCTCGCTCAACCGCGCAAGCTGCGGGATGCGCTGAGCGCCCGGCGCGACTACTCCCTCTCCGGACAGTTGGATCCGGCGTTGCTCCAGGCGTACCCGGAGAACCGGCTGAGCTTCCTGCTGAACGGGGACGAGAGCACGCACTCGCTCCACGCGTTCGGAGGCGAGGGAGGCCAGGACTTCAAGAGCACCGCGACGCTCAACCCGCAGCGGCTGGGCGAGCACGTGAAGCTGGTGCGCGGCGCGCTGGCCAGGGCCTGCTATGGCGAGGAGGGGCCCTGGTCCCCGGGCCGCGGCGCCTACCGGTACGAGACGTTCCCTGGGCTCGAGGCGCTCACGCAGGACCTGCGGCTGCTGGCCATCCGGGGCTATCGCCTGTACTCGGACATGGTGACGCCGCTGGTGGGCGGGAAGAAGCACCGCATGGCGCTGGAGAAGCTGCTGCTGACGCCGGGGCGGCTCCAGCTCGCGCTCAAGGAGTCGGTCGAGTACATCTTCCCGGCGGCGCTGGTCTACGACTACCACTTCGATACCAACGCCCGGACGCACGCGCTCTGCCCGGCCTTCAGCGAGGCGCTCCTCAGGCCCCAGCTTCCCCTGGAGCAGACGCCGTGCTTCCAGGGCAGGTGCCCGAGCCGGGGCGAGGAGGCGATCATCTGCCCAAGCGGCTTCTGGGGCTTCCGGCACCCGCTGGGCATTCCGCTGTCCGTGGGGGCCGGGGAGACGCCGCCGAGGATCTCGTACCGGGGAGGCGTGAAGCTGCTGGGCTGCCTGTCCACGGATCCGGCCTTCACCGAGCGGGAGAAGCACCTGAAGGTGTTGAACGCCCTGAAGCCGATGCACGAGGCCCGGTGGGTGCGCTCGCGCAAGGACACGCTGAGCGCGCTCAAGCGTGAGCAGCCGCACATCGTCTACTTCTACTGCCATGGGGGAATGACGCCGACGGGCATTCCCTACCTCTCCGTGGGAGACGTGAAGACGGACGAGGCCATCACGCGGGACAACTTGACGCACGTCTTCAGTACCGCTGGCTGGGAGCCGCCCACGCAGCCGCTGGTGTTCCTCAACGGCTGCCACACCACGGCGCTCACCCCCGAGGGAGTGATGAACCTGGCGGGGGGCTTCGTCGTGGAGGGCAACGCGGCGGGCGTGGTGGGCACGGAGATCACGATGTTCGAGCCGCTGGCGGGTCCGTTCGCGGAGGAGTGCCTGCGCCGGTTCCTCGCGGGCGCCGAGCTGGGCCAGGCGGTCCACGGCGCACGGCTGGCGCTGCTGGCCCGGGGCAACCCGCTGGGCCTGGCCTACGTGCCCTTCGCCGTACCGGGGCTGCAGCTCGTTCCCGAGGCCTGATCGGACCTCAGGAACGCTCGACGGTAGGGGGGCGGACCCGGCAGTATTCGGGGGCCATGAAAGTCCTCGTCATCAACGTCGGCAGCACCTCGATCAAGTACCAGCTGTACCAGATGGACACCGAGGAGATCCTCGCGGGCGGCGTCGTCGAGCGGGTGGGCTCGGCCCATGCGCTCCACAAGTGGCGGGTGGGCACGACGCGCTCGCAGGCGGAGCTCGCGGCGCCCAACACGCGCTCGGGCCTGGATGCGGTGCTCGCGCAGCTGACCGGGCCTGGCGGAGCGCTCAAGGACGTGTCCGAGCTGCGGGCAGTGGGGCACCGGGTGGTGCACGGCGGTGAGAAGCTGGTGCGCCCCTGTGTCATCACCCCCGAGGTGAAGGAGATCATCGCCAAGTGCGCGCAGTTCGCGCCGATCCACAATCCGGCGAACCTGGCGGGCATCGAGGCGGCGGAGGCGGCGCTGCCCAAGGCCACCCACGTGGCGGTGTTCGACACGGCCTTCCACGGCGAGCTGCCGCCGCACGCCTTCACCTACGCGGTGCCGTATGAGCTGTACCTGGAGCGCGGCGTGCGCCGGTACGGCTTCCATGGCCCGAGCCACCAGTTCATGGCGGCCAGCGCCTCGGAGTTCCTCAAGACGGACCTGTCGCGGCTGAAGCTGATCACCTGTCACCTGGGCGGCGGCGCGTCGGTGTGCGCCATCGACGGAGGCCGCTCGGTGGACACCTCCATGGGGATGTCGCCGCTGGAGGGGCTGGTGATGGGCACGCGCTCGGGAGACGTGGACCCGGCGCTGTCGATCGTGCTGGGGCGCCAGGGGATGACGCCGGACGCGGTGGACGAGGCGCTCAACCGGAAGTCGGGGCTCCTGGGCATCTCGGGTGTGTCGGCGGACTTCCGGGACGTCGAGCAGGCTGCGGCGGGAGGGAACAACCGGGCGCGGCTGGCCATGGAGGTGTTCGTCCACCGCATCCGCAAGTACATCGGCGCGTACGCGGCGGTGCTGGGCGGGGCGGACGCCATCGTGTTCACGGGCGGCATCGGCGAGAACAGCGTGAAGGTGCGCTCGGCGGTCTGTGACTCGCTCGTCTACATGGGCGTGGTGGTGGACGCGGAGAAGAACCAGCACGCGGATGCGCGGGGCTCGGGCGGCGTGGTGGACATCGCCTCGCCGCGGGCGCCAACGCGGGTGCTGGTAGTGGCCACGGACGAGGAGCGGATGATTGCCCGCGAGGTGGTGCGGGTGACGGCGGGGCCCTCGGCGGCGCGGCAGCGCGTCACGGGCCATGCCATTCCGGTGGGCGTGAGCGTGCGCCATGTGCACCTGAGCCGGGCGCACTGCGATGCGCTGTTCGGCGAGGGCTACGAGCTGACCGAGCGGCGGCCGGTGTCGCAGCCGGGACAGTTCGTGTGCCGCGAGACGGTGGACCTGGTGGGGCCGAAGGGAGCGATCGAGCGGGTGGCGATCATCAACCCGCTGCGCAAGGAGACCCAGGTGGAGGTGGCGCGCACGGACGCGATTCACCTGGGGGTCAACCCGCCGCTGCGCGAGTCAGGCAAGCTGGAGGGCACTCCGGGGCTGACGCTGAGGGGCCCGAAGGGCTCGGTGGCGATCGACCACGGCGTCATCCTGGCGCACCGGCACGTGCACATGCACACGGATGACGCGAAGCGGTTCGGTGTGCAGGACAAGGGCACCATCCGCGTGCGCGTAGAGGGCGAGCGCGAGACGATCTTCGGTGACGTCATCGTGCGGGTGAGCGATCAGTTCGCGCTGGACATGCACGTGGACACGGACGAGGCGAACGCCTCGGGGCTCACCAACGACAGCGTGGCCACGTTCGAGGGCGTCCAGTAGCGCGCACGCTGGCGCAAGGGGAAAGCAGGCGCGCAGGAGCACGGCTGCTCCCCTGGTGCGGGTGGCTTCGGGCTTGGCAGGTTGTTAGGGACAGGTGTTCTTCTAAGGAGTCGCTTTGTTCCGTCTCGAAACCGACCGGGACCTCATCGAGTCCTTTCGTCCGCGCGACCGCCGGGTCATCGAGATGCCCGCGGGCATTACCTTCCCGCTCTTCATGCGGGACTACCTGGCGTGGACGGAGACGTCCGGGGCGCGGGTGTACCTCGTCTTCACGGCACCGGGCAGCCGCAAGCCCATTGGCCTCATCTTCCGCCGGGACTCGCCGGACGGTGGGGCGCGCACCTCGCGCATCTGTGACTGGTGCCACAGCTACGGTTCCTCGTCCGAGGTGGGGCTGCTCACGACGGACGTGAACAACCACCGCCGCGTGGGCGTGAGCCTGTGTGTGGATCTGCGCTGCAAGGAGAAGCTGGAGGACGCGGCGGACCGCTCCGGGCGGCACCCGCGCGAGGCCTTGGCGGATCTCCAGGAGCGCATGTTCCGCTTCGCGCACGAGGCGCTCGGCATCGAAGCCGAGCCCGTGGCGTAGCCAGTTTTTTCCAGTTCCCATTTCAGGAGGCCTCGGCGGTCTCTTCTGCAGGGCGGGTGGTCGGACCAGCCCCTGAGGAGATCACTTCGATGCCACTGCTTCGCCTTGCCTGGGTCCTGATGTTCATGGGGCTGGTGTTGCCGCTGCCCGCCCATGCCTCCGATATCTTCCAGCGCCTGCAGTCGATTCCAGGGCTGGAGGTGGTGGAGACCACACCGCCGCGCGCGCGCGTGCGTACCTTCCTGCTCCAGTACACGCAGCCCGTGGACCACGCGAACTCCTCCGGGCCTGTGTTCCGCCAGCGGATGACGTTGATGCACCGGTCCGACTCGGCTCCCCTGGTGCTCTCGAGTACGGGCTACAGCATCAACCCCCGGCCCGTGCGGCGGGAGCTGACGCAGCTACTGGGGGCCAACCAGCTCGAGATCGAGCACCGCTACTTTGGTACGTCCATCCCGGTGCCCACGGACTGGGAGCACCTCACCGTGGCGCAGGCCGCCGAGGACCACCACCGCATCGTCCAGGCGCTCAAGCCGCTGTATCCGGGCAGGTGGGTGTCCACGGGCGTCAGCAAGGGCGGGATGACCAGCATGTACCACCGCTACTTCCACCCGGGCGACGTGGACGCCACCGTGGCGTACGTGGCGCCCAGCAGCCAGAGCCCGTCTGATGTGCGTTATGTGCACTTCCTGGAGCAGGTGGGGGACGCGGACTGCCGCGAGCGGTTGCGTGCGTTCCAGAAGGCCGCGCTCCAGCACTTCGATGAGCTGCTGCCGCTGCTGGACGAATACTACGTCTCCCAGGGCATTACGTTCGACGCGCTGGGCAAGGAGCGGGCGCTCGAGTACGCCATCCTCGAGTCTCCCTTCTACTTCTGGCAGTACAGCGGCGAGTTCCTGTGCCCGTACGTTCCGGCGCCGGACGCGCCGGCGATGGACCTGTTCTGGTTCGTGGAGGTGACCTCCGAGTTCGACAGCTTCTTCTCGGACAACGCAATGGCGCGGTTCGCCCCGTACTACTACCAGGCGGCCACCGAGCTGGGCGGGCCCCGCTACGACGAGCGGCACCTGCACGGATTGCTGCGCTACCCGCACAGCAACCGGCCCGACGTCTACCCGCCGGCCGAAGTGGCGAAGCACTTCGATCCTTCGGTCATGGCTCGGGTGGAGCGCTGGGTGCGCACCGACGGTCAGCGGTTGCTCTTCATCTACGGAGAGAATGATCCCTGGTCTGCCGCGGCCTTCGAGGTGCGCGAGGGCAATGACTCCTACCGCCTCTTCGAGCCCGGAGGCACCCACGCCGCGTCCATTGGCGGGCTGCCGGTGGCCGAGCAGGCCTTCGTGAAGGAGAAGCTGTCCCAGTGGTTGGGCGTGTCCGTGCAGGCGCTGGCGGCCGAGGCCGGGGATGAGGTGCTGCCCGTCGAGCACCCCATCCGCCAGGAGCGCGCTCCCCTGTAGCGTGGGACAGCCACCGCCCTCCAAGGTCGTATCGGGCGGATGAATTCCATCCAACAGCAGCACCACGGAGGCCTCGGGGATTCTGGGCAGGAGCGGCAGCGGATTGACCGGGTGACGACTCAGGAGGTCAGCTATCCTCGGCCCCACTCATGGCGTCCACATTTCAGAGGCAATCATTCAGTCTCCCCGCTGGGAGCCAGGTAGGAGACTGGCGCGTGGAGGCGCTGCATGCTCAGGGCGCCTATGGGGCCGTCTACCGCGCCGTACGGGTAGGTCATGAGCAAGAGGGGCCGGTGGCGCTCAAGCTCTCGTTGTATCCGTGGGATCGGCGCTTTGCCCGTGAGGGGGAGCTGCTCTCGCGCCTGAGCCACCCCGGCATTCCCCGCCTGCTGGGGCGAGGAGTGCTGCGCCATGCTTCAGGAGCCGAGCATCCCTGGTTTGTCATGGAATGGGTGGAGGGCATTCCTCTGTATGAGTGGGCTGTGCGGCACGTGCCCTCGTACCGGCAGGGGTGCCAGGTGCTGGCTCAGTTGGCTCGGGCCCTGGAAGCCCTTCATGCCGCGGGAGCCGTGCACCGGGACGTGAAGGGGGACAATGTCCTGGTACAGCTGTCGGACAGGCGGGCGGTGCTCATCGACTTGGGCTCATGCCACTTTCAGGGGGCGCCCCGGCTGACGTGGCAGGCGCTGGCTCCAGGGACTCCCGCCTACCAGTCCTCGCAAGCGGGCATGTTCCACATCCGCTGCGCCCGCGAGCGCGACATCTACTACGCGCCCACGCCCGCGGATGACCTGTTCGCCTTGGGAGTGACGGCCTACCGCCTGGTGATGGGCGCGTACCCGCCGTCCATGAATGCTCGGGAAGATGAACAGGGCGGCTGGTATGTGTGGAGCCCAGACCCGAGGCCCCTGCTGGAGATGAACTCCCGGGTGGAGCCCGTGCTGCGAGAGTGGATCCTCCGGTTGCTCTCGGATGTTCCCGAGGAGCGAGGCAGCGCGGCGGAACTGGCCGCTGCGCTGGAGGCCGAGGTGGAGGAGCGCAAGGAGGTGGCACGGCCCGTTGAAGCACCGGCGGCCGAGAACCTGCCACCGGTGACTCCTGTTGCCGCGAGTGTGCTGAGGGGCGAGCGGCACGCCAAAGCTCAGGAGCGGAAGCCGAACTGGAGTCCCTGGCTCGCGCTCGCTGCCGCAGTGGCTGTGGTGGCGGTGCTGCTGCCGTGGGGCGAGCAACGGCCCGAGGCTGTCTCATGGGTCTATGTGCAGGAGAATGCTCCGGGGCAGGCGGATGCCTATGCGCCAGATGCAGGCACCGCCGACGTGGGGGACAGTGAGCCCGCCGAGGATGGGGACTCTGCCGCACCGCCGTCGGAGGAGAGGCCTATTGCCCAGGAGCCTCCTCCCGATCTTCGACAGAAGCGCCCCACCAAGAAAGGCAAGTGCCCGGGCCGTACGCAGGTGCTGATCAACGGAGGCTGCTGGGTGGAGCAGGCCGGGATGACCGCCGAGGCCTGCGTGGAGAATGGCTACGTGATGCTTGATGGGAAGTGCTACGCCCCGGCGCTGGAGGTTCCCCGGAAGAAGGTGCCTACCTCGGGTCCCGGCAAGGCTCGCTGAGAGGGATCAGGCACGTCCAACATGACAGGGGGCATGTTGGGCCGCACCCGCAGGAGTACCATGAGGAAGTCTACAAGTGGTTGGATGAGGCAACGACCCGGTGCCGCACCCTGCAGAATTGCAGGCAGGCGTTGGAAGCAGAACTTCGGTCTCTCGCCGAGGAGATCTCCAAACCAGATACCTTGCTCAACCGCCTGGTCACTCGGGCCCCATGACGGTAAGAGGAAGAGCGATGACGAAGCGGTACTTCGAACTGGCAGACGATATCTACCTGCCGGGGCGTTGGGAGTTGGGGGAGCCCCTTGACCAGCACGGTCGTCCGCTCGAAGACCCTTGGCAGTTCAGAGTGGGAGAGCCTGCCCGGTTTGATGGCCGGGTTCAGCTTTCGGTGGAGAAACCTGGAGCTTCCTTAGGCTTCTCGCACGCAGCCTTCAGTATTCCTGTCGTCCACGCCAGGGTTGCATCGCTGCTCGCGAAGTTGGCCCCGAACGACGTAGAGCTTGTCCCGGCCCGGATCAACGGGCAGCCTGATCAGTTCTGCATTCTGAACGCTACCCGCCTCATCCGGTGCATTGATGACAAAACCTCTGAAGAGGTTCGGTACTGGAAGCCTGAGGATGGGAGGCCCGAGAAGACAGGGCAGTACCGCGCCGTGTACGGCATGCGCATTGACCCAGCGAGAGTGGGCGATGCGAAGGTGTTCCGCACCTGGGGCTGGACGGTGGCGCTCATCGTGTCCGAGGACATCAAGGAGACCCTTGAGCACGCGGGTGTCACGGGGTTGAGATTCAAGGAGGTCACCGGCCCGAGCGCCATCAGTCCGGAGGAGCGAGAGCGGAGCCGGAGGCTCATGGAGCTGCGGGAGCAGACGGACGCCGGTCGCGGAGCCTTCTGGCGCACCTTGGGACGGTTGGACGAGGAGGCCATTATCCCGGTCGTCGTAGGAGGGGCGTGGCCGGCCCGGCGCCAGGTCTGGCGCATCATTCATCGGCCGGATGGGCGCACGCTGTTGGTGACGGACGGGCTCTCGGACTTCTTCGTGGACCGCGCGGAGCCGTCCGTGGGCTTCGGCCTGGAGTTGGCTCTGGAGACGGATGAGCCTCTCAAGGAGGCTGAGAAGAGCTGGCCCCTGTTGCTGCTGGAGCGGGTGGGGGACGAGGTAGCGGAGCACGAGCGGGTGCGAGAGAAGGTGAAGACGGGCGTGATGTCCATGGAAGTCTCCGGCAGGGGCATGCCCCCGACGCTCGTCACCCAGGAGGGCAGGGTGGGTGTACTGCTGGGCCTGAAGCCGAGCACTCTCCCCCGGAGCTTCACCATGCCGGCCGGTGAGGTGCGGCTCGTCACCGTCAAGGTGCTGCTGCCCTCTGAACTGGCCTACCTCCTGGAGCATGGCAAGAAGGGCCGAGAGGAACTGCTACGGCGATTCGTCCAGGAAGGCCACGGCCACCTATCCCGAGTAGGGCGAAGCCCGGTGTAAAGCCCGCAGGTGGGGAAGTGTCCGCCATGAGGTACTGGAGTCCTGCGGATTGTGGCAAGAGGAGTGGTTTGACTGACCGGATGATTCGTCCAGAAGGCCGGACGAAGAGCCAACGCGGCGGGAAGAGCACGGCCGTAAACCAGCGAGTTCACGAGCAGGCCAGCCGCTCACCGCAAGCCGCCGGACAGGATGGGGTGTCACAGCTAACCAGTTAGCCCTGAGCGCCTGGAAGGCTGTCACCGCTGACCAATCAGCGGTCAGTGCATGGGTTCAGCCAAGGCAGCTGCCCCGGTGTGAACGGAACCTGGTGCGTCATCTGCCGAGCCGTGACGCTCCATTAAGCTTGAGCCCTTCTCGTTCCTGAGGGCGTTCCATGGCCTTGCGGTTGAGCATGACGGTGCTGCTCCTGGTCCTGTGTACCGCGTGTGGAAGCACGCGGGTGGTGCGCCTGGAAACGGGAGATGGCCAATTTCTGCTGCACCAGCCACGCGGGGATGAGGCCACGCGGGTGGAGTTGGAGGAGGAGGAGACAATCGAGGCAGTGCGCGAGCAGGCGCGGCAGGTGAGGCCCGCAGCCAACCCAGAGTTGGAGGCGCGGAAGCTGTTCGGGGTGACGCCGCGAAGTGGTTGGTATGGCTACAACGAGCGTCAGGGAGTGGTTCCCCTGGAGCACCAGCCGCCCGCTTCGCAATGGGCCCCGGTGGAGGTGGAGATAACGCAAGCCTACCTGCGCTACTGCGAGGCGAAGGGCAGGCCCGGGGACTGCCGCAAGGTGCTGCTCAACAGCCCGGTGCTGACGGCAGAGGCACGGTACGCGCTGGCCATGTCGTTCGCGATGGACGAGGTGG
>DASVVJ010001059.1:0-2179 GCA_036389955.1 Myxococcaceae bacterium | reverse complement strand
GGGGGGGGTGGGGCTGGGCGGGCACAGCGTGCGTGGTGGGTTGTCTTCTCGCGGGGTGCGAGGACAAGCCCGCTGCGGCGCCGGGTGTGCCCAGCATCGAGGAAGCCGGGCCGGCTGCTGGTGAGGGCGTGGGGGCTGTGGAGTGGTCGCGGGCGCTCGTGCTGGGGGACAGCCAGGCGTTACGTGCGGCAGTGGCTCCCAACGGGGACGTTCTCCTGGTGGCGGCCTACGGCGGGCCGGTAGACCTCGGTGAAGGGCCCCTGCCCTTCGATCGTGAAGCACGCAGTGCGCACCTGCTGGTGGCCCGTTTTGGGGCCGGGGGGGCGTTGCAGTGGGTGAAGGGCCTGGTGCCCACCAGCGCCGGGCCCACGCAGGTGGGCGCGGTGGCGGTGGATCCGGGCACCGGGGATGTGCTGGTGGGGGGCACTTCGGCGGGGCTGCGGTGGGGAGAGCGCCATTTGCCCCAGGGCCCCTTTCTGGCGCGGCTGACCGCGGCGGGGGAGCTGAGCTGGGCGCGCGCTTTTCCAGGCGAGGGCCCGCTCACGTTGGCGGCGATGGCGGTGGAGCGGGATTCGGGCGCGGTGGTGGTGGCGGGGGACTTCGCCGGGCGGCGTGGCTTCGGGCTCAAGGAGCACACGGTGTCCAAGGACAGGCTGGGGGCCTTCGTGGCGCGCTTCGCCGCGGACGGCACGCCCAGCTGGAGCCGCGCCTATGGCCCGCGGGGGGGCGATGTGTCGGCCCGGGCCGTGGCGGTGGATTCCTTTGGCGAGGTGGTGGTGGCGGGCAGCTACTCGGGGGCGGTGACGCTGGGGGGCGCCACGTTCGTCACCGTGCAGGCGCGCACCCCCTACGTGCTGAAGCTCTCGCGTGAGGGCCAGCACCGCTGGAGCCGCGAGGTGTCCGGCGCGGACGGGGTGGCCCAGGCCATCGCGGTGGGGCCGGACCGGGTCTTTGTCTCCGGCACCTACACGGGCCACTTCTTCTTCCGGATGGAGCGCTTCGAGTCGGACTGGCAGGACGGCTTCGTGGCGGCCTACAACAGCGAGGGAGAGTCCCGCTGGGCGCGCTCGCTGGCCGCCTCCGCCACGGCCCTGTCCACCGACGGGGCCGGGCAGGTGCTGGTGGCCGGTGTGCATGATGGCGGCCGGGATGTGGGAGGCCAGGGGTTGGGAGCGGGCCTCTACGTGACGAAGCTGCTGCCGGATGACGGCACCTCTATATGGGCCCGCGCCTTCGTGGGCACCGGTGAGCCCCGGGCCAGCACCCTCACGGTGGACGAGGGCGGCCACGCCGTGGTGGCCGGGAGCCTCGTCCGGGCCCGGAGCGTGGGCCAGCCTCATGCCCGGGACGGGTTTCTGCTGCGCCTGCGCCCCTGAGCGGGCCGCTCAAACGCCCGTCTCTGGACGGTGTCGCACTCCGAATTCGACTTCCACACCTCGCCCATGTTAAGGGGCCGCCGCCTTCTGGGCTCTTTGGTGCTCCGAAGGGCGAGGCTGTGCTGAAGCGTCGGCGTGCGGTGTCCCCGCTCGCAGGCGGCCAACCCCTCGACATTCTTTAACTGCTTGAGGAGTTGCACCCCACATGACACCCACCGTTTCACGGATGGATGCCCTCCGAAAGGGCATCACCGGCACGGTCGCCCAGGTCTTCGGAGTCCTGGCCTTCCTGGCCGCTGGCACCGCCAGCGCCAGCGAGGCGGATCTGGTCCTGCCGGATTTCGCGTCCAAGACGTTCATGAATGACGCGCTCAACGGCCGCCAGCTGCTCTACGGCGGCATCGTGGTGAGCGTGCTCGGTCTGGTCTTCGGCTTCATGCAGTTCGGGCAGCTGAAGAACCTGCCCGTGCACAAGTCGATGCTGGAGATTTCCGAGCTCATCTACGAGACCTGCAAGACGTACCTCATCACCCAGGGCAAGTTCATCCTGGGCCTGTGGGCGCTGCTGCTGGTGGTGATGATCGGCTACTTCGGCTTCCTGCAGCACATGCTGAGCGAGGCGCCGCTCAAGCTCATCGCCATTCTGTTCTTCAGCCTGGTGGGCATCGCCGGCAGCTACGGCGTGGCGTGGTTCGGCATCCGCGTCAACACGTTCGCCAATTCGCGCACCGCCTTTGCCGGGCTGGCGGGCAAGCCCTACCCGATCTACGCCATCCCGCTCAAGGCCGGGATGAGCATCGGCA
>DASVVJ010001058.1:0-3688 GCA_036389955.1 Myxococcaceae bacterium | reverse complement strand
GGCATGGACCTGGAGGGCAAGGCCAATGGGCCCGTGGTCGTCGCGGTGGACGCGGTGGGCGCGGGCGTGGGCGAGGTGGTGCTCTACTGCTCCGGCTCCAGCGCCCGTCAGACGAAGGTAACGAAGGACCGCCCCGTCGATGCCACCGTGATGGCCATCGTCGATCAGTTGGAAGTGGGCGGCACACTGAAGAACGTCAAGGAGTAGGCACCCCCATGCCAGTCGTGAAAGTCCGGGCCTCGAAGAGTCCGGCCAAAGGCGACTCCCTGGTCCGTAAGGTGACCGAGACAACGAGCGATCTGCTTGCGCAGAGCGATCGGGTGCTCGTCGTGTACGGCAAGGAGACCGCCAGCATCTACTACGAGGGTTCGGAGCCGGCCCCGTCGCTGCCCCGCGCCTCGTGACGTGAAGTGGCGGGCGCCCTGCCCCGCCGGGAGCCCTGCCGATGTCCCTCGACTCGAAGCAGATCGACGCCATCGTCGATCAGGTCGTCCGCAAGCTCTCCAAGGAGCTGTCGGATCTACCGCAGCCCGTGGCGGCCCCCGCCATTCCTCCGCACGGGCACAACGATGACCGGCGTGGCGCCGAGCGCCGCTTCGGCACTCAGCCGCTGGCTCCCGAGGCGCGGCCTCCCGTGTCGCGGCGCGCCGCGGGCCGCCACAAGGGCCGTAAGGGCATCTTCGATGACCTGGACTCGGCCACCGAGGCGGCCCGCGCGGCCCACGAGGAGTGGGGCGACGCGCCGCTGGAGCTGAGGGAACGCGTCATCGAGGCGATGCGCGAGACAACCCGCCGCGCCGCCCGCGAGCTGTCGGAGATGGCGGTGAAGGAGACGGGGCTCGGGCGCGTCGAGGACAAGATCAAAAAGAACCTGCTGTGCGCCAACAAGACGCCGGGCACGGAGATCCTCCGGCCCACCGCGTTCACCGGCGACCACGGGCTGACGCTGCTGGAGCGGGCGCCCTACGGCGTCATCGGCTCGATTACGCCCACCACCAACCCCACCGAGACGATCATCAACAACGGCATCGGCATGGTGGCCGGTGGCAACTCGGTGGTGTTCAACGTGCACCCGAGCGCCAAGCGGGTGAGCTCGCACCACATCCAGCTGCTCAACGAGGCGATTGTCGGAGTGGGCGGGCCGGAAAATCTCCTCTGCGCGCTGGCCGAGCCGACGATTGACTCGGCGCAAGCGCTGATGAAGCACAAGAACGTGCGCCTGCTGGTGGTGACGGGCGGGCCGGCGGTGGTGCGCGCGGCGATGAACTCGGGCAAGCGGGCCATCGCGGCCGGCCCGGGCAACCCGCCGGTGGTGGTGGACGAGACGGCGCACATCGATCGCGCGGCCAAGGACATCGTGGACGGCGCGTCGCTGGACAACAACATCGTCTGCATCGTGGAGAAAGAGGTGTTCGCGGTGGCCTCCATCGCGGACGCGCTCAAGCGCCACATGGAGAACCACGGCGCCTACGAGGTGACGGGCGCGGCCATTCACCGGCTGGAGAAGCTGGTGGTGCACGACGGGCACCCGGTGAAGGACTGGGTGGGCAAGGACGCGGAGAAGATCGCGGAGGCAGCGGGCATCCGGGCTCCCAAGGGCACGCGGCTGCTGTTCGCCGAGGTGGACCCGACGCACGCGTTCGTGCAGGCGGAGCTGCTGCTGCCGGTGATTGGCTTCTCGCGGCTGCGCACGGTGGAGGACTGCATCGCGGCGGCAGTGCAGGCCGAGCACGGCTTCGGGCACACGGCGACGATGCACTCGACGAACCTGGACGCGCTGAGCGCGATGGCCCGGGTCATCAACACGTCCATCTTCGTGAAGAACGGCCCGTCCTACGCGGGGCTGGGGATGACGGGCGAGGGCTACACCTCGTTCACCATTGCCTCGCCGACGGGCGAGGGGCTGACGACGGCGGTGAACTTCACGCGTGAGCGGCGGTGCACGCTCAAGGACTCGTTCCGCATTGTCTGAGCCGACGCCACTTCCCGGGCCCGCGCTGGCGCTGCTGGAGCTGGACTCCATCGCGCGCGGCTACGTCGTGGCCGACGCGGTGGTGAAGCGCGCCACGGTGACGATCTCGCTGGCCGAGGCGGTAACGCCAGGCAAGTACCTGCTGCTGTTCTCGGGCCCGGTGGCGGAGGTGCAGGAGTCCTTCCAGGCGGGAGTGGAGACGGCGGGCAGGACGCTGCTGGACAAGCTGCTGCTGCCCATGGCGGCGGACGGCCTGGTCGCGGGGCTGATGGGCCGCTTCTCGGGGGTGTACGGCGAGAGCGTGGGCATCGTGGAGACGCACACGGTGGCGGCGACGCTGCTGTGCGCGGACACGGCGCTCAAGCAGGCGGAAGTGAAGCTGGAGCGGCTGCAGTTGGCGCGTGGCATCGGCGGCAAGGGCGTCTTCGTGGTGACGGGCGAGCTGCACATGGTGGAGGCGGCGCTCGAGGCCGTGGCGGCGGCGGTGGAGCCGCACCTGCTGCAGACGACGGAGCTGATCCAGCGTCCCAGTCCCGAGCTGCTCGGCCGGGTCCTATAAGCTTCCGGGAGGAACACCGTGCGCCTGACTCCCCTGCTTCTGTCCCTGGCGCTCAGCGCCTGCGCCACCGCGCACTACGCCGCCGAAGCCCCCGCGATGGCCGTCGAGAGCCCAGGCGGCGGCTCCCTCACCACGAACCGCTCCATCATCCGCAGCGCCTCACTGAGGGTGGAGCGAGACACGCCCGAAGAGGGCCCGGCCCAGGCGGTAGCGCTGGCCAAGAACCACGGCGGCTACGCGGAACTCGTCACCCTCGAGGCCGTCACCGTGCGCATCCCCGCCGAGCGGCTGGACGCTTTCCTCCTGGCGGTGCCCACGCTGGGTCAGGTGGAGGACCAGAACATCAGCGCGGTGGACGTCACGGACTCCCACCGGGACCTGAAGATCCGCCTGGCGCACCTGGAGACGATGCGCGCCCGTTACCAGTCCCTGCTGGAGAAGGCAGCCAACGTGTCCGAAGCGGTGCTCGTGGAGAAAGAGCTGGAGCGCGTCACCGCCGAGTACGAGACGATCAAGGCCCGGCTCCAGTCCCTGGAGGGACAGGTGACCCTGGCCACCGTGCGCGTGGACTTCGCCCGGCCCGTGCGCCCCGGCCCCGTGGGCTGGGTGTTCTACGGCCTCGCCAAGGGCATCAAGTGGCTGTTCATCTGGGAATAGCCGGGCATAAATCAGGGATTTCTATCAATTCTTGAGTCCACCGGAGAACCGTTCGGCCGCAACACTGTGCGCTGACGAACTGTTCGCGGGCCATCACACTGCGGTGCACCTGCCTCTTCGCAATCCCAGGGATACACCTTTCCCATGAGAACCCGGAGGGCTTCTGTCATGCCGCAAGGATCGGTGTTGCCACATCCTTCGGAGTGGCCGGCGGCGTCGGGCAAAGCGGCAGAGCCCTCGTCTGTTGCCTCTACCGAGTTGCACTATCGGGAACTGTTCATCTCCGTGGTCGAGCAGCTGCCGGACGCGGTGTTCACCAAGGATCTGCAGGGGCGCTACACCTACATCAACAGTGCCGGGGCGCGTTATCTGGGCCGGCCTGCCGCAGAGATCATCGGCCGCAAGGACACGGATCTGATGTCGGCGGAGGAGGCGCAGAACACGACGGAGTTCGATCGGCAGACGCTGCTGGCCGGACGCACGCTCCACGCGGAGATGAC
>DASVVJ010001057.1:0-12626 GCA_036389955.1 Myxococcaceae bacterium | reverse complement strand
GCGCTGAGTGGGCAGCAGCTCGGGCGCGGGAATGGAAGCGCCGAGCTGCACCACGCGCGGATCCCCCGCGGCGCGGTACACGCGGGACACCAGAGCGCTGACGCTCACGGGGCTGGCGGTGGTCGCGGGCCGGGACACCTGAGGCTCGGCGGGACGGGGGCGCTCGCGGCGGCGCACGTAGTGGCCGGACTGAGGCCGCGTCTCGACGAGGCCGAGGGACTCCAGGTGGACATAGGCCTGGAGCACAGTGGAGATGCTCACCCGCTCCTGGTTGCTGAGCTGGCGCACGGAGGGGAGGCGATCTCCGGGCCGGAGGGTGCCGGTGGCGATGGCATCGCAGAGCTTGTCGGCCAACTGTTCATACAGCTTCGACTTCTGCGCGGCGGCTGTGTCCATGTCATCCAATCCATCCCCTCTCCCTTCGGGAGAGGGACAGGGTGAGGGTTCCGCGTCCCAATCAGCGCTGCCAGCCACCGTTGATAACGACGAGGCCTCCGGCTGCCCAGATACAGCTACCCCCATTCTGTACCAGTACAGTGACCCCTGCCTCAACTGTACCGGTCACAATCGTATTCGACTGAATCTGTTCTGTTCGCCTCGCGAGGCGCATCCTGCGCGTCATCAGGAGGAGGACGACAATGAAGGCTCTTCTCGATGGGCTGCGAGCGACGGTGACGGGGTGGTGGGGAGCGCGCAGGGAGTGCGCGAGCATCCTGGTAACGCTGCCGCGCGGCACGCTGTGGAGCCACCAGGTGCACTCGAGCGAGCTGACCGTCACCTGCCTGGAAGGGTGGATCTGGGTCACCCGCGAGGGCGATGCGAAGGACCACGTGCTCACGGCGGGCCGCTCGCTGCAGCTGGACACGCCGGGACGGGTGGTGGTGCAGGCGCTGCGGCCCTCGCGGTTCTCGATGGGCCGGGAGTCGCCGGGCGCGGAGCCGATGCCGCCTCCGTGCCGGGCGGTGGGGCGATGAGTTCGCGCGAGAAGATGACCGAGGGGCTGGTGCTGGGCGTCGTGGCGGTGACGGCCTTCAGCCTCTCGCTGCCGGCAACCCGGGCGGCGGTGCCGGAGCTGGGAGGCACCGTGGTGGGGCTGGGGCGGGCGGTGGTGGCGGCGGCGCTGGCGGCGGCGGTGCTGGCCGTGAGGCGGGAGCGGCTGCCCGAGCGAAAGTACTGGCCGCGCCTGGCGCTGGTGGCGCTGGGCGTGGTGGTGGGCTTCCCACTGCTGTCGGCCCACGCCCTACGGGACATGCCGTCCACACATGGGGCGGTGTTGGTGGGCCTGCTGCCGGCGGCCACGGCGGTGGCGGCGGTGCTCCGCGCCAGGGAGCGGCCCTCACCGGCCTTCTGGCTGGCGTCCGCCGCGGGGCTGGTGTGCGTGCTGCTCTTCGCCACGGCGCAGGGGGCGGGGCGGCTCACCGCGGGAGACGGGCTGGTGCTGCTCGCGGTGGCAGCAGGAGCGCTGGGCTACGCGGAAGGAGGCGCCCTGTCGCGCGAGCTGGGCGGCTGGCGCGTCATCTGCTGGGCGCTGGTGCTGTCGCTGCCGGTGCTCGTGCCGGTGGTGGCGCTGGCGGTGGACGAGCACGTGTGGCAGGCCAGCGCGCGGGCGTGGCTCGGCTTTGGCTACGTCTCGGTGGTGAGCATGTTCCTGGGGTTCTTCGCCTGGTACCGGGCGATGGCGCTCGGCGGTGTGGCGCGGATGGGACAGCTCCAACTGCTCCAGCCGCTGCTCAGCCTGCTGTGGTCCGCGCTGCTGCTGGGGGAACACGTGAGCCGGGGCGCGCTGGGCACATCCCTGCTGGTGGTGCTCTGCGTGTTCGGAGGGGTGCGCAGCCGCGTGCAGCAGCTGCCCGCCCCGGTAACGCGCTGATCCGCGGTCACCGCTCGAAGACGACGTGGCCACCGACCACGGTGAGCATCACCTTCACGTCGCGGATCTGCTCGGGGGGAATCCGGGTGATGTCCTTCTCGAGCAGCGCGAGGTCCGCCAGCTTCCCCACTTCCAGGGTGCCCTTGTCCTGCTCCTGGAACTCGGCATAGGCACTGCCGAGCGTATAGGCCCGGAGCGCATCCTCGACGCCGATGCGCTGCTCGGGCACCCAGCCGCCCGGGTTCGCGTCATCCAGCGTGCGGCGGGTGACGGCGGCGTAGATGCCCTCCAACGGCGTGGGAGGCGCCACGAACCAGTCACTGCTGAAAGCCAACCGTGCTCCCGTGTCCCTCAGCGAGCGGAAGGCATACGTCGTCTTCGCCCGCTCGGGACCGATGACCTTGTCCGCCCAGCGCCCATCGTCGATGGCGTGGTAGGGCTGCATGCTCGCGATGATCTCCTGCGCGGCGAACCGGGGCAGATCCGCGGGAGCGATGTGCTGAGCGTGCTCGATGCGGAAGCGGCGGTCCTTCGGCCCGTTCTCCGCCGCCACGCGCTGGAAGATGTCGAGCTGAAGCCGGATGGCGCGGTCCCCGATGGCGTGCACCAGCACGTGCAGGCCCGCCTTGTCCGCGCCGGAGGTCCACCGGTACAGGTCCTCGGGCGTGTTGACCAGGAGCCCCTTGTCCTTCGGCGCGTCGGTGAAGGGCTCCAGGAAGGCGGCGGTGTGCGAGCCGAGCGAGCCATCCACGAAGCCCTTGAGCGCACCGATGCGCAGCCACGCATCGCCCCGCCCGCGCTGAGCCACGGTGTCACTCAGCCGCTCCCAGGAGTCCAGCGGCACGGCGGCGTAGAGGCGCGTGCGCAGCTTGCCCTCGGCGTGCGCGCGGTCGAACACCTCCAGCTCGGGCCAAGTGCCCATGTGCTGCACCGAGGTGACACCGTGGGCGGCCACATGGCGCATGGCGGCCTCCAGGGCCCGGGCGCTCATCTCCGGCGAGGGCGGGGGCACCACCCGGTTCACCAGGGACATGGCGTTGTCCTTCAGCACGCCGGCCGGCTCACCCTTGGGGCCCCGGACGATGGTGCCGCCCTCCACCTCGCGCGTCGCCGCCGTCACTCCGGCCGCCTTCAGGGCCGCGCTGTTGGCCAGGCCCATGTGCCCATCCAGCCGGCTCACCCAGACCGGGTGGTTGGGCGTCACCGCGTCGATCCAATCGCGGCGCGGCAGCTCGCCGCCCCAGTTCTCATGGTCCCAGTCCCCGCCGGTGATCCACGTTCCCGAGGGCACGGTGGCGGCGAACGCCTGGATGCGCGCGATGAACTCGGCCGGCGTCTTCGCATCGCGCAGTTGTACTGAGGCGAGCCGGAAGCCCGCGTCCAGGAAGTGCAGGTGCGAGTCATTGAAGCCCGGCACCAGCATGCGCCCCTGAGCATCGATGACCCGCGTGTCCGTCCCGGAGAGCCGCGTCACCTCGGCGGTGGAGCCCACGGCGGCGAGCCGGTCCCCGCGCACGGCAACCGCCTCGGCCCACGGCTGGCGGGAGTCTCCCGTCCACACCCGCGCGTTAATGATGGCCAGCGTCACGGGCTGAGAGGAGGCACCAACCGAAGAGGACGCGGTCGCACAGCCGGACAGGGTCGTCATGAGAGCAAGAAGAACAGGGGTGAGCAGGCGCATGAGCAGCGCGAGTCGTAGTGAGGAACGGGGCTTGAGTCCACCCGCTCCTGACTAATGAATGAGCCGGTGAACCTGCTCCAGCATCACCGCGCAGAGCAGCCCCCCGTAGGTCCCCAGCACATAGCCCAGCACGGCGAGCAGCACCCCCACGGGCGCCAGGGCGGGGTGAAACGCCGCGGCCACCACCGAGGCCGACGCAGTGCCGCCCACGTTCGCCTGCGAGCCCACCGCCGCGAAAAAGATGGGCGCCTTGAGCAGCCGCCGCGCCGCCAGAATCACCGCCGCGTGGAAGGCCATCCACACCGCACCCACCGCCACCAGCGCGGGCGCATCCAGCAGGCGGGCGAACTCGGCCTGGGCACCAATGGTCGTCACCAGCAGGTACAGGAACACCGAGCCCAACCGGCTGGCACCCGCGCCCTCCAGCCGCCGCGCCGGGGTGAACGACAGCGCCACGCCCACCGTCGTCACCAGCAGCACCACCCAGGTGAAACCCGTCACCATGGTGCCCACGTCCGGCAGCTTCTTGGCAATCGCGGTGCACGCCACCGTGACGCCTACCGCCAGCCCCAGCATCCACAGCAGGTCCGCCAGACTCGCGGGCCGAGCGCTCTCGGCTTGGAGCCGCTCCACCTCCTGGCGCACGGCATCCAGGGTGCTCCGGTCGGCGCCCACGCGTGCATCCATCTTCTGTTCGCGGCCCGCGAAGGACAGGAGCACCGCCGTCCACACGTTGCTCACGCCCACGTCCACCACCACCAGCATGCTCAGGGTGCTGTCATGGGCCCCCACGCTCTGCCCGATGGCCACGAAGTTCGCGCTGCCGCCGATCCACGAGCCGCTCAGCGCCGCCAGCCCCTTCCAAGCCTGGTCTCCCAACTCGGCCGGCACCAGCCAGCCCAGCAGCAGGTATGCCAGCGGCCCGCCCAGGATGATGCCCACCGTCCCCGCCAGGAACACGAGCACCGAGTTGCGTCCCAGCCGGGCAATGGCCGGCAGATCCACCGAGAGCACCAGCAGCACGAGGCTCGCGGGCAGCAGGTACACGCGGACGAAGCGGTACAGCTCGGACTGAAGCGGGATGATGCCCAGGTTCGAGAGCACCGTGGGCACGAAGTAGACGAAGACGAGCAGCGGCACCACGCGGAAGAACCGCTGGAGCACCGGGTGCCGGTCCGCGAGAAACAGCAGGCCGAGCACGCCGAGCAACACGGCGAGCACCGCCATCGGGTCCTGGATGAGCGCTGGGTTCACGCGCCCGCTCGCGGCTCCACGCCGAGCCCCGGCCCGTCCCCGAGCTGGATGCGCCCCTCCACCACCGGGTGCCCGCGGAACGGGTCATGGGAGATGAGCAGGTTGCCATCCAGGTCCAGCCAGTCCGCCAGGGGCCCCAGGTGCGCCGCCGCCGCGATGCCCACGGAGGTCTCCACCATGCAGCCAATCATCACCTTCAGCCCACAGGCGCGCGCCACGTCGATGATGCGCAGTGCCTCGCGGATGCCTCCGGCCTTCTGCAGCTTGAGGTTCACCCCGTGGAAGCCCTCGGCCAGGCGCGGCACGTCCGCGGCGGTGATGAGAGACTCGTCGGCCACCAGCGGCAGGGGTGAGCGCTCCCGCAGCCACTTCGCTCCTTCCACGTCCTTTGCGGGCAGCGGCTGCTCCACCAACTCCACGCCTTGCGTCGCCAGCCACCCGATGTGCTCCAGCGCCTGCTCCTTAGTCCAGGCCTCGTTGGCATCCACGCGGATGACTTTGCTGGTGGCGGAGCGCACCGCGCCGAACACCTCGCGCACGCGCTCGGCGCCGAGCTTCACCTTGAGCACCGGGTACGGCTCGGCCTCGCGCACCTTGCGGGCCAGCGTCTCCGGATCATCGATACCGATGGAGAAGGACGTCACGGGCATGCGCGTGGGGTTGACGCCGAACAGCCGGTACAGTGGCACCCCGAGCGTCTTGCCCACCAGGTCATGCAGGGCGATGTCCACCGCCGCCTTCGCCGCGCCGTTCTCGGGCATGGCCGTCTGCAGCGCCTCGGAGACCTCGCGGAAGTAGCGCGGGTCGCCCCGCTCGAGCACGGGCGCCAGGGTGCGCAGCGCCTCCACCACCGTCTCGGCTGACTCTCCGTAGCGCACGTTGGGCGCGGCCTCGCCGTAGCCCACGTGCTCACCGGAGCGCAGCTCCACCACCACGTTGCGCTTCTGGGTGCTGGTGCCTCGGGCAATGGTCCAGGCATGACGCAGGGGCAACTCGAGGACGCGCGAGCTCAAGGAAGGATGCATGGGCGCCCCTCTAGCACGACTTTCCCCCCGAACGAGCCATCGGTCGGGTACAACGCGCCCCGTGCGCCCCCTGGTCATCTGCCTCGTCCTGCTCGCGGTGGGTTGCAGCCACGCCGCCAAGCCCGCCTCCCGCTCGCGCTCTTCCGACACCGAGGAGCTGCGCACGCTGATGGCGGAACTCATCGCCGTGGACACCTCCAACCCTCCCGGCAACGAAGTCGCCGCCGCGCAGGTGGCCGCGCGCTGGCTGCGTGAGGCCGGCATCGAGTCGGAGATCTTCGAACCCGCTCCGGGCCGCGGCAACCTGCTGGCGCGGCTGAAGGGCAGCGGAGGAGGCCGTCCCATTCTGGTGCTGGCGCACCTGGACACGGTGCCCGTCAAGCGAGAGGAGTGGGCCAGCGATCCGTGGAAGCTCACCGATCGGGACGGCTTCCTCTATGGGCGCGGCGTCCAGGACAACAAGGGCATGGCGGCCGCGAGCGTGCTGGCGCTGCGCAGGCTCAAGCGCGAGGGCGTGAAGCTGTCACGCGACATCCTCCTCTATCTCGGCGCGGACGAAGAGGTGGGCTCGGGCCACGGGCTGGAGTGGATGCTGGCCAATCGCCCCGAGCTGCGCGAGGCGGAGCTCGCCCTCAATGAAGGCGGCCTCACCGAGCTGGCCGCGGACCGCGGCCGCGTGCAGTTCGTGGCGCTCCAGGCCGCCGAGCGTGTCTCCCGCAACGTGCAGCTCAAGGCCACCGGCCCCGGAGGCCACTCCTCCGCGCCGCCCGCGGATCCCAACCCGCTGGTCCGTCTGGCCGCGGCAGTGGCGCGGGTCGGTGCCCTCACCTTCCCTGCCCGGCTCACGCCCGCGGCCCGGCTCCACATCCAGGGCCGTGCGCCCATCACTCCCGGAGAGCTGGGCGAAGCCCTCAAGCGCATCGCCGCCTCGCCAGACGCGCCTCCGCAAGAGGCGGTGGAGCAGGTGGCCCGGTTGGATCCGGCGCTGGCGGCGGTGATGCGCACCACGTGCGTGCCCACGGTCTTCCAGTCCGGCACCCGCTCCAACGTCATCCCCGCCACCGCCGAGGCTACCCTCAACTGCCGGCTGCTTCCCGATGAGGATGCCCAGGCGCTCCAGGCTCGCATCGTCGCCGCGGTGGCGGATGCGTCCATTCAGGTCCAGATGAACACGAGCGCGCCGGACTCCCCCATGTCTCCGGTGGGCGACAACCTCATGTTCCGCGCCGCGAGGGCCGCCGCCGCGAAAGTGTGGCCCGGTGTGCCCGTCATCCCCCGCCAGTCCACCGGCACCACCGAGTCCGCCCAACTTCGCCGCGCGGGAATCCACGCCTACGGCATTGATCTGTTCGCGCTGACACCGGAAGATGCAAGGACCGCCCACGCACCCAACGAGCGTGTCCCGCTGGCCTCCCTCCAGCCAGGCGCTGAGTTCATCTACCTGCTGCTGCGCGAGCTGGCGCGCTGATCATTCAAGGCGTGACGGGAGGAGACGCTGAGTCCATCGATGTCCCTCTTCGTTGTCACGGGTGAGGAAATCGAAACGCCCAGCGCGAATCAACTCCATCAATGGCTCGTCACGAGCAATCAGCTGAGGCACTCCCCACGGAAAGGTGACCTCAGGGACGGTGCTATAGATGTACTCAGGGTCGACCACCATGAGTTCCAGATAGCGGGAATATGTGTCGAAGAAGCGATCAACGCTGGACGCGACAGGGACCGCGTGGAATTCATATCCATCAACGTGCACGACGGGCTGAACTCCCCGAGAGTCCGCGAGTCCGGGGACAGTAGCGTAGTAGTAAGAAAACCCTGTCTCGCTGGCAAAGGTTAGCGATGCGAGGAATGGCGTGAAGCCGCCCCGCCTCAACTCCATATTCCATGGGATGAGCCCATCCCATTCGAGGTCTGGCCGGTAGATTGAAAGACGGCTGAGTTCAGCACCACCAATTCGCTGATACATGCCGACAAGCTGAGGATCCAACGCTTCTCCGGAGATGAACTCCTTCAACTCTGAGGCCAAAGCCAGCGGAGGAGCCAATTCACAGGGCAGGGAGTGCTGCTGGCAGATGGCTATCAGCTGATCGAGTCCGGGCAGTGAAGGAGAGGTCAGCATGGTTTCCTGTCAGCGTGTGCCCAGCGCCTTGAGTTGAGCGACTTCGGCGAGCGCGGCTTTCTCGGCATTGACGAGCGTGGCAGCGTTCCTAGTGTCGTACACCGTATCGAACCATCGACTGTAATGCCGGTCTATGATCTCTACGACACGCTTGAAGGCCTCGGGCTTCATGCGGCTTGCAGTCTGCCCAAGTGAAGCCCAGACCCTGGTGATGCTCCCATGGACGACGGTGTGCACTCCTACGAGGTTGGCCTTCCCGTTGATATCGAGCTTCGGGAAAAGGTGGGCATACTGCAGCGTGTAGCGGTGGTGTACTTGATACGATTTCATCCCGTTCACTCCCAAAAGCCTGGCGAGCTGAGGGTTATGCAACTCGAAATACTCTTGGCGTGACCACTCTCGGAGCCTGCTCTTCGCGGTGTCGTCCAGTGGAGTTCCCAGCACTTTTTCCAGCCGGCCCATGACGGCGCGCAGTTCCTGCTTCTCCACCTCTGTGAGTGCTTGGAGTCCCTGCGTCTCGGCCTTCAGCCAGAGGTGTGTCAGTAACTCGCGATCCTTCCGTGGAGCCCGGACCAGCAGGTTGCGGAACCAGCGGACCGCAGCACTTCCTCCCTGTGACAGGACAGAAACAACCGTGGGTGCGGCCTTGCCAACGATGACCCCGATACCCTTGAGCAGCAGGCCGCCCACGACGCTATAGGCGATCTGCTCCAGAGAGATGCTGGCCGCCAGCACGGCCACCTCGCGCGACTGCTCCTGGAAATCGAAGACGATGGACTCGCGCATGGCGAGGTATTCCCGGTGGAAGTCAGCCACTTCCTTCGGAGGAGGAGGCGGCTCCAGCGTGCGGGCTTCCACCACGTCCCATCGAGGACGGGGCTCGCCTATGTGGTGCATCCCATCCAGGGTGATGCTCACCGTACGCTCGCCCCATCCGTGAGTGAAGAGCAGGAGCGTCCGGGTGACCGCCGTTACGGACTCTGCGGAAGGCGCGAGCCTGGGACCGCTGCCCTGGGTGTCCGCCGTCGCAGGGGCCCAGCCGACCAGCCGCTCATCCTCCAACATGACCTGCAACACGAGCCGGGAGCTGCCGCCCGATGGCACCGTCATCAGCCGCTCGATGCGGCGGGAGATATCGAGTGCTTGTTGATAGGCCTGCGTGGAGGCCCCCCTTCGAGAGGACGGCAGGGTCCGGGCAAAAACAGGAGGCGACTCTCGCGAGGCAATTTCGAGGTCCGCACCCCATCCTGCCTCGTCACGCTCCAGGGTGAGGGTCAGTTCACCGGACTGAGTGCCGAGCAGATCCGGCAGGTCACGTGCAAGCTCTGGGAGGAAGGCTCCCCGGCTGATGGCCGCCAAGCGTTCATTCCCCTGCTCCATCCGCTGCAGGGACAAGAGGGTCAACGTGCAGCCGTGAGACCAGAAGCGGAACTCCCACTCGGCACCCAACGTGTCCGTGGTTCGCGCCACCGCCCACAGGGACTCAATTGCCCGTTCCGCCTCGATGCGGCGCGCCTGTTCCAGCTCATCGCCACCGAGTTGGGCCGGAGAGCCTGGGGTCTGCGCTTCCCAAGTGGAGAAGTCCTGGCCCGAGAGTCTGAAGTCCCTCCCCGAAGCTCCACTCGCGGAGCGAGTCACGCAGCCAGGCAGTGAGACGATCGTCAGCAGGACGAACGCCGCGAGGAATCTCCAGGAAGGGCCAGGGTTCGAAGCATCGGTCCGCATGAAGGCGGTCCCACTTTAGAGCCTGTTTCGGTAGGCGGGCGCGCTAAGGTCGCTCACCTTTTGGAGGCTGCGTACGCTCGTGCGAATCAGGCTCATCGTCGTGTTGCTGGCATCCACCCTGATGGCGTGCACCGGGCTGTCACGCTTCGAGGGCGGCTCGGAAAAGGACGGTCCCGTGGCAAGGCTGTGGCGAGTCAACGCGGCAACGCGCGACTTCGAGCGCTTCAACCGGCAGGGCACCACCCTCTCCACCGACGGAGCCCTGGAGCTGGACGCCTCCGCGCCCACCCACTCCGAGCCCTTCCCCGTCAGCGCTCAGAAGGACGCTCCCGCCTTGACGGGCTACCGCCTGGGCTCCGCCGTCCTCGCCGAGTACCCCGTGCCCGACGGCTTCGGCAGCGCCGTGCCCTCCCTCGAAGCGCTCACGCCTCCGGGCACCTGGGTGCGGGTGACGCTCGCCGCCCGCGTGGACGGCGCGTGGACCCGCGACTACGACTTCGGCCCCTGGGCCTTCGACAAGAGCACCGTCGTCCGCCGCAGCGTGGATGGCCAGGAGGACGCCCACGGCAAGGTCCTCACCGACACGCTCGTCCTCAAGCAGCCCGCGGATGCCATGCGCCTCACCGTGTGGCTCTACTCCACCACCCCCGGCGTCACCCCTCGCGTCCGGGCGCTCTCCCTCGCGCTGAGCGACAAGGACCGCACTCCGGTGGACGGGCCCTCGGACCGCACCGCCTGGGGCACCGTGCTCGACGTGCCCGGCCTCTCGCAGATGATCTACCCGGATGACGGGCCCGTGTGGTGCTCGCCCACGTCCACCACCATGGTGCTCGGGTACTGGGCCCGGAAGCTGGGCCGCCCCGAGCTGGCCGAGACCGTGCCCACCGCCGCCGCCAACACCTATGACGAGGTGTACCAGGGCACCGGCAACTGGAGCTTCAACACCGCCTACGCCTCCTCCATGGGCGGCGGAGCCCTGCACAGCATGGTGGTGCGGCTCGACTCCTTCGCCCAGGTGGAGCGCTTCATCGCCGCCGGCATCCCCGTCGTCATCAGCATCGCCTACCGGGAGGGCTCGCTCACCGGCACCGCGGGCTACGTCTCGGACGGGCACCTCATCGTGGTGAAGGGCTTCACCCCCGAGGGAGACGTGGTGTGCAACGACCCCGCCTTCCCCGCGAATGACAAGGTCCACGTGACGTACAAGCGCCACGAACTGTGGCGCGCCTGGCGCCACTCCAAGGGCGCCGCCTACGTGGTGTGGCCCGCCGGCACGCCCCTTCCCGCGGGAGCCGTGCCGGCCGTGCCCTGAGCGCTACGGCAGCGTGAGGATCTCCGCGCCCTGCTCGGTGACGAGCAGCGTGTGCTCGAACTGGGCGCTGCGGCTGCCGTCGGCGGTGACGGCCGTCCAGCCGTCGTTCCACTGGCGGTGCTCCCAGTGTCCCAGGTTGATCATCGGCTCGACGGTGAACGTCATCCCCGGCTTGATGATCGTGTTGGCATCCGCCTCGTAGTAGTGCGGAATCTGCAGCGCGCTGTGGAACGTCTCGCCAATGCCGTGGCCGCAGTAGGCACGCACCACGCTCATGCCGTTCTTCGTGGCGTGGTCCTCGATGGCCCGGCCGATGTCGCTGATGGGCCGCCCCGGCTTCACCGCCGCGATGCCCAAGTCCAAGCACTCGCGCGTCACCCGCACCAGCCGCTCGGAGTCCGGAGACACCTTGCCCACGAAGTACGTGGCCGAGCAGTCCCCGTGCACCCCTTCCAGAAAGATGGTGATGTCCAGGTTGACGATGTCCCCGTCCTCCAGCGCGCGGCTGTCGGGGATGCCGTGGCAGATGACCTCGTTCACCGAGGTGCACAGCGACTTGGGGTAGCCGTGGTAGTTCAGCGTGCTCGGGTAGCCGCCCCGCTTGATGTACGCCTCGTGGGCAATGGCATCCAGCTCGTCCGTGGTGATGCCCGGGCGGACCGCGGCGGCCACCTCCTCGAGCACCTGGGCGGCGGCCTTGCACGCGCGCCGCATGCGCTCAATCACGTCCGGCGTCTTGATGTCGGACACCGCCCCGCCGCGCGTGGGCCGGCCCGTCTCCGCGTAGTCCGGACGCGGAATGTGCGCCGGCACGCTGCGGCGCGGGCTGATAGTGCCCGGCCGGATGCCGTGCCGCGGCGCGTCGGCACCACGCTTGCGGGCCTCGACGGCGTCCGCGCCCCGGTGACACTTCTTGTACTTGGTGCCGCTGCCACACCAGCAGGGATCATTGACTCCCGGGAGGACAGCAGGCGGCTGACGAGCGACTTGGGTGTTCATCGGTCCGTCTCTATAACCCGTGAGCGCGCCAGGACGCACGGCTCTCGGTAGGTCAGCAGCCCACCAGGCGGCATTCGGCCAAAAAAGAAGGGGGCCGGCTGCCCGGCCCCCTCCCTGAGTGCTTCGCTTCGACCCCCTGAAGACTAGCGGGTGATGGTCAGCGACGAGTCATCCACGAAGAAGCTCGTCTGCAGCGACACGTCCTCGGTGGCCTTGAAGGCCACGCGGATCGTCTGGCCCTTGTACGCGGACACGTCGAACGAGCGCTCCACGTAGGCGGTGCCCTTGTTCAGGTTGCTGTAGGTGGCCAGCGTGCCCAGCACCGTGCCCGTGCTGCTCTGAATCTCGACGGCCAGCTTGTCGTACTGGGTGCCGGTCGTCGTCTCGGCGGTGGTGATCTTCAGCCAGAACCTGACCGTGGCCGCGCAAGCCGTCGCGGGGATGGTGAGCTGCTGGTGCAGGGTGTGCGTGGTGGTGACGCCCTTGCCACCCAGCAGCGCGCGCCAGCTACCCGTGCGCGCCGTGGAGGAGTTGTTGGCAATCACGCCGGAGGAAGCCGACCAGGTCACGTTGCCGCTCTCGAAGCCCGGGTTGAGCAGCAGCTGCTCGGTGATGCCGCAGGTGGGCGCCGTGTTGCTCACGGT
>DASVVJ010001056.1:0-1951 GCA_036389955.1 Myxococcaceae bacterium | reverse complement strand
TTGGCGGCGGACAGCGAGCCTGCCTGCGCCTGCAGATAGGGCGGGAGGGCGCCTCCGTTGGTCCACACGTTTCCGACCAGCTCGTAGTTGGCCCAGACCTTGTTGATGAGGTTGGGGTTGGCCTGGATGAGCGCCTGGACGCTGCTGTTGATGGATTTGATGGCCGCGGAGTTCTCGGCGAGCATCGCCTGGGTCTTGTCCTGGCATGCGAACTGGTTGGGGTTGGCATTGCAGTCGACGCCGCCGGGGAAGGTGCCGATGGCCGAGTCTCCCTGCGCGTGCATGCGGCAGACCTGGGCTGGCGTGCCCGGCTTATAGGTGTTGGTCGCGCAGTTGGTGCAGCCCGGGTTGTAGAAGTTCCACGAGCCTCCGAGGGGAGGCTGGGCCGAGGTGTTGTTGCAGTCGGGCGCGTTGTTGCGGTGCTCGAACGTGGCCCAGATCATCGCCGGGAAGTTCGGCGTCTTCGACACGATGTGCATGCCGGTGAGCCCCAGGTTGACCTGGCGGCAGGGCCCGTTCTTGTACTGGACGATGCCGGGGACCACGTAGAAGAGGCCCGAGGCGGCGGTGGCGTCGTCGAGCACCATCCAGCTCGTCTTCAGCTCGACGGCGGTGTCGGGGTAGGCCAGGCTCGGGTACTTCGAGATGAGGTCGATGCCCTTGTTGCCGGGCTTGAGAGGGCCCGCGCAGGTGGCCTTGTAGAGCTGGCAGCCCGTGAGCATGTCATAGGCGCTCTTGTTCACGGACATGCCGTAGTAGACGAACTCTTTCTTCAGATCGATCAGCGGCTGATCAGAGCCAGCCTGCTTGGTGATGTCAGAGTAGACGCGAGGCGTCTTTCCAGCGGCCGTGGCGAGCTTCTGGGTGGGAGCGCAGGAGGTGGGCGGCTCCTGTCCCCACGGCGTCGGCGTCCCGTCCTTGATGAAGATGCCGTAGGAGGGCATCCACGTCTCGAATTGGAGCTTGGTGGGATCGCTGGTCGGCTGGACGAGCGCGAGCAGGCTCTGCCACATGAACTGCTGGAAGTTGCAGGCCGCCTGCCCAGACACTTCGGTGGGCAGGGTGGAGCTGGTGAGCCAGGCGGAATTGGCCTGGCAGGAGCCGACGCCAGGGCTGGTTTCAGGTAGGCGAGCAGGGGGTTGTACCGGATCAATGACAGGATTCGCGGGGCACGCCATGAGCCCCAGGGCGCCAAACGCCAGGGCCAACAAGAAGAGCGGTTTGCGAGACACAGATTTCTCCTGAACACGGTTGGCCAAGAGCGGGGCGGGTGTGTTCCTGCGGCAGCCTACTCCCGGTCATGTGTGGAAAACCGCACAGAAAGTGCGGTAATCGCTTTACACCCGGTCTTCTCAAATCGCGCGAAACG
Organism: Myxococcaceae bacterium; assembly: GCA_036389955.1. Classification (GTDB taxonomy): domain Bacteria; phylum Myxococcota; class Myxococcia; order Myxococcales; family Myxococcaceae; genus DATHBR01. Next base: position 582 of record DASVVJ010001056.1, on the reverse strand, counting down.
GGCTGCTCTGGCCGGGGCGTCTTCCAGCCTGTCCGCCTGGTCAGGGGGCAGAGGGGGGTGGCTCGGTTCATGCTTCCACCTGGGGGATGCCTCCCCCCTGTGGCTCCCGAGCCGCTTCCCGTTCGATAAGCTGTGGTCTGACTCCCTCTCCCCGCGGGAGAGGGCCGGGGTGAGGGTTCCGAGCATCACCATGCGTCTGCCGAGAATCACCAGAAAACGGCTTGCCGTGGGCCTGCTCTCGCTGCTCGCGCTGACGGGGGCAGGGCTGGCAGCGGCCTGGCTCGTGCCGTTGCCCGAGCGCCTGTCCTCCCCGCACTCGGTGGTCATCGAGTACCGCGACGGCACCCCTGCCCACGTGTTCCTCGCCCCGGACGAGCGCTGGCGAGTGCCCACCCGCACGCAGGACATCGATCCCGCCTACCTTCGGGCCCTGCTGGCCCTGGAGGACAAGCGCTTCCACTACCACCCGGGAGTGGACCCACTGGCGATCGGCCGGGCGGTGGTGTCCAACGTGACGAAGGGGCGCCGGGTGTCTGGAGCCTCCACGCTGACCATGCAGCTGGTGCGGGTGCTGGAGCCGCG
>DASVVJ010001055.1:0-9792 GCA_036389955.1 Myxococcaceae bacterium | reverse complement strand
TTGCGCTCCTTCTCCGTGGGCACGTGCTTGCAACCAGAGAGGGCGACCGCGAGCGCGACGAGCAAAGCCAGGGTGACACGAAGCATAGGAAGGACTCGGAGCGGAGAGGGTCAGAAGGCGGCCAGGAAGCGGCCCAGTGTGGTGGCCGCGTTGCGCTTCTGCTCGACTTTCTGCGCCACCGCAGGCACCTGCTTGGGGTCCCGGAAGAAGACGGGCAGCGTCTTGAGCAGCTCTTCCTGCGTGGCCTGCGCCAGCGAGCGCCAGTTCGAGTTGTCCATCATGAAGCCCATCGACTCCACGAAGGCGAGCGCCTCGGCCTCCTCGGCCAGGTACTCCTCGAAGCTCGTGTTGCGCTTGCCCGACACGTACACCGCGCAGTCGGCGGCCTCGGACAGGTACAGGTAGATGAACGTCGCGAAGCCCGTCGAGCCGCGCAGCCCCAGAATGAACGCCTGCGCTGGCCCCGCCGGCTTGCCTGGAATGAACAGGTGCGGCGAGTTGAGCGACGTGTGCAGCGCGATCACCTGTTCGCGGCTCGCGGGCAACCCGCGATATCTTTCATCGATGTTGAACAAAGTACCTGCCGCCTCCTCAGGCGCTACCGCGTGGTCAGCGTGAACTCCTCGGACACATCCTGCGTGTCCGCGGCCGTGCGCTGGAAGCGGATGATCGGGTTGTCGATCATCACGTTGTCCCCACCCACGTTGCCCTCACCGATGATGACCTTGAAGTAGTGCTGAGGCGAATAACTCTTCCGCTCACCCGCCACCACCTTTCGCGCCGCCATCAGCACCGTGTTCTTCCCAGGAGACAGGTGGCGTGTCACCTCGGTGATGATCTGAGACTCGTTATTCTTGAGTTTCCGGATCCACTTCGAGTTGATGTACAGGTCGATGTCGTACTCGGCCATGCCTGTAGCAGCCTGTTCGGTCACCAGCCAATAGCGCCGGGTCAGCGTCGGGGGCGCGTCGGCCACCGGAGCGGGTGCAGGCGCGGGTGCAGGCGCAGCCACGGGAGCCGCAGGCGGCGCGGCAGCAGGCGGCGGAGCGGCCGCGGCAGGCGTGGCAGGCGGCGGGGCCACCGGAGCGGTGGGAGCCGCGGGAGTGGCCGGAGGCGGCGTCACCACGCGGACCGCGTAGCCCACGGCCTCGATGTACACATCGCCCTTCTCGTCGATGCGGACGGTGGCCTTCTCGAACTTCTGATTGGTGACCCCGTCGATGCGGACGCCGTTGAGGTACACCGCACCCGCTGCGAGAGCTGAGCTGGGCGCCAACAGGGCCGCGAAGAGAACGAGGGCGGCGATCAAGATTGAACGGTGCATGCTCTTAACTCCTGGAAATCCTCAAAGGTCCCAGGAACTTGGAGCCCCATTAGCGCACCCTGAGGGACCGGACAAGGCGCGCGTACACGAATGTGAACGCGCGCGCGGCGAGGACATTCACGTCCAGGTCAGGGAGTCGCCGCCGTGGAGCTGTCTTCCCGCTGGGCCAGGGCCCAGTCTCCGCCTAACCCCTCGCCCTCGCGGAACCGCCGGAAGTCACGCCGCACCGCCCGGGGGTAGCGCCGGAAGGCCTCCAACTCGCCCTCCTTGATGGCCTTACGGAGGCGGGTGGGACCGGCGTTGTAGGCCATCAGGGCCATGTCGAGGTCCCCGCCAAAACGCTCCTGAAGTGTGCGCAGGTACCGGATACCCAGGCGGACACAGAGTGCGGGATCCGCCGCCACCTCTTCCCGGGACAGCCGCAGCCCCTCTTTCTCGGCGAGGAAGTGGAGCGTGCTGGGCCTGATCTGCATCAGCCCGCGAGCCCCCTTCACGGACACCGCTTCCTCGGCGAAGTCCGACTCCACGTCGATGATGGCCAGGATCAGCAGCGGGTCGTACCCCGTCTTCCGGGCCTCCTCGGCGATGGCCTGGCCGAGCTGGCGCCGCAGGGTGAGACCCAGATCCGGAGCCCGCTTGGCCAGCACGGCGTCGATCAGCGTGGCGTCATGCGAGGCCGGCTCCGCCATGGCCGCGGGAGGCACCACGGGCACGGCCACCGGCTCACTCAGCACGGGCACAATCCGCGCGGACACGACCAGGGCCAGCCCCGCCAGGAGCGGCAGCTTCGCACATCCCGCACTCAGGTGATGGAGCCGGGCCAGCCACTTGCTGCCCGAAGCTCCTACCGGAGGCTGACTCACTTGCGCTGCCCCAGCGCCTCGATGCGCTCGGCCAACCTCGTCAGCCGTGCCTCGAAGTCCTGAAGCTCCTCCCGCCGGGGCACCTTCAGCCGGGCCAGTGCGCCGCGGGCGGCGTCCTCCACACCGCGCTCCAGCTCCTTGCGATGCCCGGCCAGGCGCTCGGTGAACTCCCGAGCCTGACGCTTGACCTCTTCCTGGCTCCAGCCGGCTGCCGCGGCCACGCGCTGGAGGTTGCGGTGCATCTCCTCCTCCGCGGTGGACATCGCCAGCAGCGCCTGACTCCACACGCGCTCGAATGTCTCCGCGACGGGATGCTTCTCTCGGGGGGCCTCAGGCTTGTCCATTCGGTCACTCCGGGAGTACGCCCAGGCCGGAAAAGCCCGGGACCACCGAAAAAGTCTGCCAGGAAGTAAGCACACCCCGGCACCGAAGGGAACGGCCGTCTCCTGCCTACCCTTCCCTCCGTTGACTCACTGATAGCTCAGTGCGTTACGAAGCAGACACTCGGGAAGAGCCCCGCGGGGTGGCCTTCTTCACCGCGGGAGGCAGGATCTGGTCGAGCTTCTTGGACAGGCGGGACAGCTCGCGGTTGAGCTCCTTCACCTGCGCCTGGCTCGCCACGCCCACCGCCTCCACGGCCTTAGTCTGCAGCCCGTCCAGACGCTTGCGGACCTCGGAGCCCACCTGAGTGGCCTTGCGACCCAGCTCCTTCACCTTGGGGCTGTCCAGCAGCGCCTCGGCCTCGGAGTTCACCTTGCCCAGGAACTTCTCCATCTCGCGCGCCGAGCCCTTGCTGCGCGTCTTCAGCGTGCGGAGCACCTTGTTGGCCTCCTGCTCCAGCCCTGCCAGGCGCTTCTGCGCCCCGCCCAGCTGCTGCTTCACAAAGGTCTCCAGGTTCTGCGCCTTGCCATTGGTAGCCATGTGCGTTCTCCTCGCTCAGGTCGATGCAGTGTTGACGTGACGCGTCATCAATAACGCGGCGCATCAACCCAGTCAAGCCAGGCGGGATGAACAGCAGGCGGAAACACAACCGCCGCCCCAGCTTGGAAGCCAGGGCGGCGGAAGGTGCTTCAGGCGCTGAGGCCCGGGAGCCGGTTAGGCGGCGCCCGTGGTCTGCGTGCCCTCGGAGCGAGCCGGCGCCGGCATGGGCGCCGAGTCCCCGTGAGTGGCGGCCAGAGCGGCCTCCATCTCGTTGACCTCGTCGGTGGGGCTCTCCACCTCGATGTCCAGGTGCTTGTAGTTGGGCAGACCCGTACCGGCGGGGATGAGGCGACCCATGATGACGTTCTCCTTGAGGCCGCGCAGGTAGTCCACCTTGCCGTTGATGGCGGCCTCGGTGAGCACCTTGGTGGTCTCCTGGAAGGAGGACGCCGAGATGAACGACTCGGTGGAGAGCGAGGCCTTGGTGATACCGAGCAGCAGCGGCTCACCCACGGCCGGGCGCTTGCCCTCGGCCATGACCTTCTCGTTCTCCTCCTCGAACACCCACTTCTCGACCTGCTCGTCGACCAGGAAGTTGGTGTCACCCACCTCGGTGACGCGCACCCGGCGCAGCATCTGCCGGACGATCGTCTCGATGTGCTTGTCGTTAATCTTCACGCCCTGCAGGCGGTAGACCTCCTGCACCTCGTCCACCAGGTAGCGGGCCAGCTCCTTCTCGCCCAGCACCTTGAGGATGTCGTGCGGGTTGGCCGAGCCGTCCATCAGCGCCTCGCCGGCCTTCACCCGGTCACCGGAGTGCACGCTGATGTTCTTGCCCTTGGAGATCAGATACTCCTTGGCCAGGTCCGTGCGCGCCTCACCATTCACCTCGGGGGTGATGATGAGCTTGCGCTTGCCCTTGGTGTCCTTGCCGAAGGAGACCACGCCGTCGATCTCGGCGATCGCCGCGGCATCCTTGGGCTTACGGGCCTCGAAGAGCTCGGCCACGCGGGGCAGACCGCCCGTGATGTCCTTGGTCTTCGTGGTCTCGCGCGGCACCTTGGCGATGACTTCACCGGCGTGGATCTCGTCACCATCGTTGACGGTGATGATCGAGCCCTGCGGCAGGAAGTAGCTCGCCGGGTTCCTGGAGCTGGGCAGATCCTTCACGTTGCCCTGCGCGTCACGGATGGTGATGCGCGGCCGGGCCTCGGGATCCTTGGACTCGATGACCGTCTTACGGCTGAGGCCGGTCACCTCGTCCAGCGCCTCGCTCATGGTGACGCCGTCGATGATATCCTCGTAGCGCACCACGCCGCCCACCTCGGTGAGCAGAGGAATGGCGAACGGATCCCACTCGGCCAGCAGCATGCCGGCCTCGATCCGCTGCTTCTCCTTCACCAGGATGCGGGCGCCGTAGATGACCTGGTAGCGCTCGCGCTCGCGGCCGCTGTCATCCACGATGACCAGTTCGCCGTTGCGGTTCATCGCCACCAGCGAGCCGTCCGCCTTCTGCACCGTGGACAGGCCGGCGAACTTCACCGTACCCGCGTAACGGTTCTCGAGGCTGGACTGCTCCGCGCGCCGCGTCGCCGCGCCACCGATGTGGAAGGTACGCATCGTCAGCTGCGTACCGGGCTCACCGATGGACTGCGCCGCGATGACGCCCACGGCCTCGCCGATGGACACCTTGCGGCCACGGGCCAGATCACGGCCGTAGCACTCCACGCAGATGCCGCGCTTGGCCTGGCAGGTGAGCACCGAGCGGATCTTCACCCGGTCCAGACCGCTGTTCTCGATGCGGCGCACGCGCTCCTCGTCGATCTCCTCGTTGGCGCGCACCATCACCTCGCCCGTCACCGGGTCGAGGATGTCGTCCAGGGCCACGCGGCCCAGGATGCGCTCACCCAGCGGCTCGATGATCTCGCCGCCCTCGACCAGGGCGCCGATGAACAGACCGTCCATGGTGCCGCAGTCGTACTCGTTGATGATGGCGTCCTGCGCCACGTCCACGAGACGGCGGGTGAGGTAACCGGAGTTGGCCGTCTTGAGCGCCGTGTCCGCCAGACCCTTACGAGCGCCGTGCGTCGAGATGAAGTACTGGAGCACCGAGAGACCTTCACGGAAGTTGGCCGTGATGGGCGTCTCGATGATTTCGCCGGAGGGCTTGGCCATCAGGCCACGCATACCGGCCAGCTGGCGGATCTGCTGCGCGGAGCCGCGGGCGCCGGAGTCGGCCATGATGTAGATGGGGTTGAAGGACGGCTGCTTGCGCGTCTCGCGCTTGCCGTCCTTGCCCTCACCCGAGGCCTCTTCCTGCGAGATCTGCTGCATCATCTCGCCGGCGACCTTCTCGGTGATCTCCGCCCAGATATCGATGACCTTGTTGTAGCGCTCACCGTCGGTGATGAGGCCCTCGAGGTACTGGTTCTCGATCTCGGCCACTTCCTTACGCGCGAAGTCCAGGAACTCCTGCTTCTTGGCAGGAATGACCATGTCCTTGAGCGCGATGGAGATGCCGGCGCGGGTGGCGTTGGTGTAGCCCAGGCTGCGGATGCGGTCAGCCAGGAGCACCGTCTCCTTCTCACCGGTGAGGCGGTAGCAGAGGTCGATCAGCGAGCCGAGCGACTTCTTGTCGAGCACCTTGTTGATGGCGTCGAAGCCGACCTTGCGCGGGACGATGTCCCACAGCAGGACGCGGCCCACCGTGGTCTCCTTGCGCTTGCCGTCGATGCGGCAGACAACCTTCGCCTGCAGGTGCACCTCGCCGTGATCGTACGCGGCGCGCACTTCGGCGGGCGAGGCGAACACGCGGCCCTCGCCGTTGGCGAACTCGCGGGCGCGCGTCATGTAGTAGATGCCGAGCACCATGTCCTGCGTGGGGACGATGATGGGCTTGCCGTGCGCGGGGCTGAGGATGTTGTTGGTGGACATCATCAGCACGCGCGCCTCCATCTGAGCCTCGATGGACAGCGGCACGTGGACGGCCATCTGGTCACCGTCGAAGTCCGCGTTGAACGCGGCGCACACGAGCGGGTGCAGCTGGATGGCCTTGCCCTCGATGAGGACGGGCTCGAAGGCCTGCATGCCCAGACGGTGCAGCGTAGGCGCGCGGTTGAGGAGCACCGGGTGCTCGCGGATCACGTCCTCGAGGATGTCCCACACCTCGGGACGCTCCTTCTCCACCATCTTCTTGGCGCTCTTGATGGTGGTGACGTAGCCCTTCTCTTCGAGCTTGTTGTAGATGAACGGCTTGAAGAGCTCGAGCGCCATGATCTTCGGCAAGCCGCACTGGTGCAGCTTGAGCTCCGGACCGACGACGATCACGGACCGGCCCGAGTAGTCCACGCGCTTGCCGAGCAGGTTCTGGCGGAACCGGCCCTGCTTGCCCTTGAGCATGTCCGACAGCGACTTCAGCGGCCGCTTGTTGGGGCCGGTGATCGTCTTGCCACGGCGGCCGTTGTCGAACAGCGCGTCGACGGCCTCCTGGAGCATGCGCTTCTCGTTGCGGATGATGATGTCCGGCGCGTTGAGTTCCTGCAGCCGCTTGAGGCGGTTGTTGCGGTTGATCACGCGGCGGTACAGATCGTTCAGGTCGGACGTGGCGAAGCGGCCACCATCCAGGGGGACCAGCGGGCGCAGGTCCGGCGGGATGACGGGGATGACGTCCAGCATCATCCACTCGGGCTTGTTGCCCGAGGCGCGGAAGGCCTCGGCGACCTTCAGGCGCTTGGCGTACTTCTTCCGCTTGGCCTCGCTGTTGGTCTCGCGCATGTCCTTGCGCAGAGCCTCGGACAGAGTCTCCACGTCAATGGACTTGAGCAGCTCGCGCACGGCCTCGCCGCCCATGCCGGCGGTGAACGAGTCCTCACCGTGCTCCTGGAAGAGCCGGTGCATCTTCTCCTCGGACACCAGCTCGCCCTTGAGCAGCGGCGTGGCCTTGGGGTCCAGGACGATGTAGCTCTCGCAGTAGAGGACCTTCTCCAGCTCCTTCAGGGTGATGTCGAGCAGGTTACCGATGCGGCTCGGCAGCGACTTGAGGAACCAGATGTGGGCCACGGGCGTGGCCAGGGTGATGTGGCCCAGGCGCTCACGGCGCACCTTGGACTGAATCACCTCCACGCCGCACTTCTCGCACACCACGCCACGGTGCTTCATGCGCTTGTACTTGCCGCAGTTGCACTCGTAGTCCTTCACCGGCCCGAAGATGCGGGCGCAGAACAGGCCGTCCCGCTCCGGCTTGAAGGTACGGTAGTTGATCGTCTCCGGCTTCTTCACCTCGCCGTGAGACCACTGCCGGATCTTGTCCGGCGACGCCAACGCGATGCGAATGGCGTTGAAAGAGAGTGGGTCCTTCGGCTTCTCGAAGAAGTTAAAAATGTCCTTCACGTTGCCTCCGAAATCTTATGAGCGCCTAAGCGCCCTTTGCGTTGCGGGCCTGATACCGCCTCTCGGCAAGGCCGCTCGCTCCCCATAGACAGGAGCAAGCGGCTGCCAGGAGGCCCTGCGTTACGCCTCGGTTCCGGTCTTCCGGTCCTCGCCGTCACCACCACCGCCGCCGAAGTCCCCGCCGAACGAGCGCTGCCGCTCGGGCGGAGCGCTCTCGAGCAGCTCCACGTCCAGCGCGAGCGACTGGAGCTCCTTGAGGAGCACGTTGAAGGACTCGGGCAGGCCCGACTCCAGCACGTTGTCGCCCTTGACGATGGCCTCGTACATGCGCGTGCGGCCCACCACATCGTCCGACTTGACGGTGAGGAACTCCTGCAGCGTGTACGCGGCGCCGTAGGCCTCCATCGCCCACACTTCCATCTCTCCCAGACGCTGGCCGCCGAACTGGGCCTTGCCGCCCAGGGGCTGCTGCGTGACCAGCGAGTAGGGTCCGATGGACCGCGCGTGGATCTTCTCGTCCACCAGGTGGTGCAGCTTGAGCATGTACATGACGCCCACGGTGACGTTCTGGTCGAACGGCTCACCGGTGCGCCCGTCGAAGAGCACCATCTGGCCGGTGCGAGGCAGCCGCGCCTCGTCGAACAGATTGTGGATCTCCCCCTCGCGCGCGCCGTCGAACACCGGCGTGGCGACGTGGATGCCCTTCTTGAGCCGCTGGCAGAGGATCTTCACCTCGTCGTCGGGCAGCGTGTCCACGAAGTCGCCGAAGGCCTTGTCGTCGTAGACGACCTTCAGCTGCTTCTTGAGCTGCTCGCCCGAGTAGTTCTCGTCGATGTAGCGCTGCAGCTGCTCACCGACGCCCTTGGCGGCCCAGCCCAGGTGCGTCTCGAGGATCTGCCCGATGTTCATGCGGCTGGGCACGCCCAGCGGGTTGAGCACGATGTCCACGGGACGGCCGTCGTCCAGGTAGGGCATGTCCTCTTCCGGGTGGATGCGGGACACGACACCCTTGTTTCCGTGGCGGCCGGCCATCTTGTCGCCCACGGCCAGCTTACGCTTGATGGCGACGTACACCTTCACCATCTTGATGACGCCAGGGGGCAGCTCGTCGCCCTTCTTGATGCGGGCGATCTTCTCGCCGAAGGCCAGCTTCACGGCCTCCTTGGTCTCCTCGAGGTTCTTGAGGATGTCGCGGATGCGGCCGTCGAGCGGGTCACCGACGCTGACCTCCGCCCAGTACTTGTACGGGACGGTGGCGAGCAGCTCGTCGTTGAGGATGTCGCCCTTCTTCAGGAGGATCTTGCCCTTGTCGTCCACCAGCTTGCCCTGGGCTTCCTTGCCCCGGAGCAGGCCGCGGATGCGGTTGAAGGCGCTATCCTGGAGGACCTTGATCTCGTCGTTCTGGTCCTTGAGCAGCTTGGCCTCTTCGGCGGACTCGATCTGCTTGGCGCGCTCGTCCTTCTCCACGCCCTTGCGGCTGAACACCTTGGCGTTGATGACGGTGCCCACCACGCCGGGAGGCACGCGCAGCGAGCTGTCGCGCACGTCGCCGGCCTTCTCACCGAAGATGGCGCGCAGCAGCTTCTCTTCGGGGGAGAGCTGGGTCTCGCCCTTCGGAGTGATCTTGCCCACCAGCACGTCGCCGGGCTTCACCTCGGCGCCGATGCGGATGATGCCGCTCTCGTCCAGGTCCTTGAGGGCCTCTTCACCCACGTTCGGGATGTCGCGGGTGATCTCCTCCTTGCCCAGCTTGGTGTCGCGCGCGATGCACTCGAACTCCTCGATGTGGATGGACGTGAAGATGTCCTCCTTGAGGATGCGCTCGCTGATGAGGATGGAGTCCTCGAAGTTGTAGCCCTGCCACGGCATGAACGCGACGACCACGTTCTGGCCGAGCGCCAGCTCACCGGTCTCCGTCGCCGGACCGTCGGCGATCACGTCACCCTTCCGCACCCGGTCGCCCTTGCGGACGATGGGCTTCTGGTTGAGGCACGTGTTCTGGTTGGAGCGCTGGTATTTGAGCAGGTTGTAGATGTCGACCTCGGACGACACGTCGCTCAGCGCGGGGTTGGTGTCCGCCTTGACGACGATGCGGCTGGCGTCCACCGACTCCACCACACCGTCGCGGCGAGCCACGCAGGTGACGCCGGAGTCGCGGGCCACGATGGCCTCGATGCCGGTGCCCACGAGCGGAGCGGAGGTGCGCAGCAGCGGCACCGCCTGACGCTGCATGTTCGAGCCCATGAGGGCGCGGTTGGCGTCGTCGTTCTCGAGGAACGGGATGAGCGAGGCGGC
>DASVVJ010001054.1:0-2702 GCA_036389955.1 Myxococcaceae bacterium | reverse complement strand
CGGCTCGGCATCTGCCCCGCCCGGCCCAGGTCGATGTGGTCCAGCCCGCCGCTCACTTCCTCGAACACGCTCTTGTCCCCCGCCAGCGCGTCGCGGCTCTGGTCCACGTACGCCAGCTTCACCGTCTCGCCGATGCGCAGCTCGCCCGCATCCGGCTTCTCCACCCCGGTGATCATCCGGAACAGCGTCGTCTTGCCCGCGCCGTTGGGCCCAATCACCCCGACGATGCCACCCGGCGGCAGCTTGAAGTTCAGGTCGTCGATGAGCAGCCGCTCCCCGAACGCCTTGCGCAGCCCCTTGGCCTCCACCACCAGCCCGCCCAGCTTCGGCCCGGGCGGAATCATCACCTCACCCGTCGGCTCGCGCTTCTCCTGCGACTGGTTGACCATCTCCTCGTACGCGGCGATACGCGCCTTGCTCTTGGCCTGGCGCGCCTTGGGGCTCGCGCGCACCCACTCCAGCTCGCGCTTGAGCGTCTTCTGCCGATGGCTCTCCGCCTTCTCCTCCAGCTCCAGCCGCTGCCGCTTCTGGTCCAGCCACGAGGAGTAGTTGCCCTTCCAGGGCACGCCTTCGCCGCGGTCCAGCTCCAGAATCCACTCGGCCACGTTGTCCAGGAAGTACCGGTCGTGGGTGATGCTGACGATGGTGCCCTTGTAGTCCTTGAGCGCCTTCTCCAGCCACGCCACGCTCTCGGCGTCCAGGTGGTTGGTGGGCTCGTCCAAGAGCAGCAGGTCCGGCTTCTCCAGCAGGATGCGGCACAGCGCCACGCGGCGCTTCTCACCGCCCGACAGCTTCGTCACGTCCGCGTCGCCCGGCGGCAGCCGCAGCGCGTCCATCGCCATCTCGATGGTCCGGTCCAGCTCCCAGCCGTTCGCCGAGTCGATGGCATCCTGCAGCTTGCCCTGCTCGGCCAGCAGCTTCTCCATCTCCGCGTCGCTCATCGGCTCGGCGAACTTCGCCGACAGCTCGTTGAAGCGGTTCAGGGTGTCGCGAATCTGCTTCAGGCCCAGCTCCACGTTGCCCTTCACGTCCAGCGTGGTGTCCAGCTGCGGCTCCTGCGGCAGGAAGCCCACCCGCGCGCCCGGGTCCGGCTTGGCGATGCCGAAGAACTCCTTGTCCACCCCGGCCATGATGCGCAGCAGCGTGGACTTACCGGCACCGTTCGGACCGATGACGCCAATCTTCGCGCCGGGGAAGAAGGACAGGTAGATGCCCTTGAGGATCTCCTTGCCTCCCTTGACCTTGCGCAGGTCCTGCATGGTGAAGATGAAGTTCTGGGCCATCGCGGGTCTGAAGCCTCCATGTACGGCGTAGACGGTGGCGGATACTAAGGAGGCGACCGGGGCGCAAGAACCTCCCATCGCGCCTCGCTTTCCCTGTCCGCCTGCTCAGCGGTGGAGCCGGTCGAAGAGGGACTTGGCGGTCAGGTAGGCGAAGTCCGCGTCCCCGAAGCGCACCAGGTCCCCGTCCCGCACGTAGAACTCCTTGTGCGCCTCCAGCGGGTGGCCGTTGAGCATGGTGCCGTTGCGCGAGCCCAGGTCCACGATGGTGCACGCCCCCGCCTGCCCGTGCCAGCTCAGCCGGGCGTGCTCCTTGGAGACGGACGGATCGTTGATGACCAGGTCACAGCTCGGCTGCCGGCCCACGGTGAGCGAGTCCTGGGTGCCCAGCGGAGGAATCGTGGCCACCAGCAGCTCGTCGAAGCGCAAGAGCACCGCCAGCTGCATGGCCTCCAGGCTGGGCCCGGTGGCCACCATGGTGCTCTGGGCCCCCATCTTCATGGCCATCTGCTCCACCACCGGCCGCGGCGGCTTCTGCACCAGCGCGAAGGGTCCAATCTGCTTGGTGAAGAACGGCTCGGTGAGCCGGACGGCCAGGGCCCGCAGGTCTCGTACGTAGAGCATGCTCCCCCCACTCTAGCGCTCATTGAAGGTTTGGAGTGCCCCAGTGGAGGTGCTAGAGCCTGCCCCCGTCATGTCCTCGAATGTCCTGGAGCTGCAGGGGCTCACCAAGACGTACCCGAAGCTGACCGCCCTGTCCGATGTGAACCTCTCCATCCGCGAGGGGGAAATCTTCGCCCTTCTGGGCCCCAATGGCGCCGGGAAGACGACGATGATTGGCTCCATCTGCGGGCTGGTGAAGAAGACGAGCGGCCGCATCCTGCTGTTCGGCAAGGACCTGGACGTGGACCCGGTGCGGCCCCGCGCCCAGGTGGGACTGGTGCCCCAGGAGATCAACTTCGACCCGTTCTTCTCCGTGGCCGAGGCGCTCTACATCCAGCAGGGCTTCTACGGCCAGCCCCGGGACGAGGCGCGGGTGAACGAGGTGCTCACCGCGCTGAGCCTGCAGGGCAAGAAGGACGTGGTGGCCCGAGCGCTCTCGGGCGGCATGCGGCGCCGGCTGCTCATCGCCAAGGCGCTGGTGCACCGCCCCAAGCTCGTCTTCCTGGACGAGCCCACCGCGGGCGTGGACGTGGAGCTGCGCCGGGACCTGTGGACCTACATCCGCAAGCTGTCCGCCGAGGGCACCACGATTGTCCTCACCACCCACTACCTCGAGGAGGCCGAGGAGCTGGCCGACCGCATCGGCGTCATCAACGAGGGGCGCCTGCTGCTGGTGGAGGACAAGGCCTCCGTCATGCGCCGCTTCGGTGAGAAGCGCCTCATCGTCACCTTCGAGCAGCCCCAGGCGCAGATGCCCGA
>DASVVJ010001053.1:0-4900 GCA_036389955.1 Myxococcaceae bacterium | reverse complement strand
GCGCGAGTGGCCGCGCTAGCAACGGCGTGGGTGGCGGCGTGGCCGATGCCATCGTCAACACGGCGATCGCCGCGACGGCTGCGGGCGTCTCCCGCGCCAATGGGGGCTGCTACGCGTCGTGCCCCACCGGCACCACGTGTGATCCGGAGACGGGCTACTGCGTCACCCTGCCCTGCCGCGGGCGGTGCAAGGCGCACGAGCAATGCGTGGAGAACGGCCTCGACGGCAAGTGCGTCGCCATCACGCTGCCCGGAGCCGTGGAAGTGAACCCTCCTCAGGAAGCGAAGAACACTCCGTGAACCTGCGCTGGCTGGTCGCCCCCCAGGAGTTCAAAGGTACGCTCACCGCCTCGGAGGCGGCCGAGGCCATCCAGGCGGGACTGAAGGAAGCCGCTCCCGAGGTGCTGCTGGATATAGCGCCCCTGGCGGACGGCGGTCCCGGCACCGTGGAGGCGCTGCTGGCGGGGGCTCCCGGCGAGCGGCGGGTGCTCACGGTGCGCGGGCCGATGGGAGCGCCCGTCGAAGCTTCCTATGCGGTGATGGATGCGGGGCTCACTGCAATCATCGAAGTAGCGTCCGCCTCGGGGTTGTCCCTGGTGCCTGCGGCGGAACGGGATGCGCGGCGTGCCTCCTCTTATGGCACGGGCGAGCTGATGCGAGCGGCGCTGGACTCGGGCTGCACCAAGCTCATCATCGGGCTGGGGGGCAGCGCGACGAATGACGCGGGAGTGGGTGCACTCACCGCGCTGGGCATGCGCTTCCTCGACGCGGAGGGCCACCCCCTGCCTCCGGGAGGCGTGGCGCTCAAGCGGCTGGCGCGCGTGGACACCAGCCAGTGCCACCCGCGGCTCGCCGGGGTGGAGCTGCTGGCCGCCTCGGACGTCACCTCTCCGCTGCTGGGGCCCACGGGAGCCAGCCGGCTCTTCGGCCCTCAGAAAGGCGCGGATCCAGCGGCGGTGGAGGAGCTGGAGGAGGCGCTGGAGTACTTCTCGCGTGGCATGGGGCCGGAGTTCATCCGGGTGCCCGGCGCAGGCGCGGGCGGCGGGTTCGGTTTCGGGCTCGCGGTGCTGGCGGGGGCCAGCCTCATGTCGGGCTATGCGCTGGTGGCCCAGGCGCTGCAGTTGCAGCGGCGCGTGGCGGTGGCGGACGCGGTGCTCACGGGCGAGGGCCGGTTCGATCGGGGGACGGTGGTGGGCAAGGGCCCTGCGTCCCTGGCGCGCACCAGCCGTGAGCTGGGCAAGCCCGTGGTGCTCTTCGCCGGCTCCGTGGCGCAGGAGGCAGGGCTGGAGACCTCGCTGTTCCGCGAGATCATCGAGATTGGTACGCCCGCGCTCGACAAGGCCGCGGCGTCCCGGGCCCTGCGTGAGGCGGCTGCCCGCTGGGCTGCCGTCGCGCGGCTGGTGAAGCCTCCGGACAGCCGCGAGCGGATGACGCGCAAGGACAGTCAGCTCGTGGGCTCGGGCTCCATGTAAGAGCGTCCGGGCCCCCGGCTCACAGGTCGATCGGATCCGTGGTGCGCACCACGCGCATGCCGGCCTTCTGGAACTCGCGCAGGGCCGCGTCCGCCACGCGCGGGAAGTCGAGCGTCGGAGGCAGCGGATCGATCGGCGGCGCGGGCACGGGGCTCATCGCGTCCTCGAGGATGAAGACGCGGCCCAGCTTCGAGGGGTCCTTCTTCTCGAGGTGGTGGCGCAAGTCCATCAGCGTGGAGAGCACGCAGTGGGACTTGGCCTGGCCGAACACGTACACACGATCGAAGGACATCAGGTGGTCAAAGAGGCGCGAGTTGAACTCGCCGACCTTCTGGCCGCTCACCTCGGTCACCTCGGGCGAGAGCACCGAGTAGTTCTCCGTGAGCGGGTGCTCGCCCTTGATCTCGAACCAGGTGGGCGTGTCCCGGGCCAGCGCGTGGAAGAGGCTCGCCTCGTACATGGCGGGCGCCAGCGGGTGGCTCAGGCCGCCGAGCAGCGCGTGGAACGGCCACACGGTGAGCACGTACTTGCCGCTGGCCTCCAGGCGCTCGCAGTAGGCCAGGCTCTCCTCCGGGTGGCGGGTGGGGCGCCAGCGCCCGGCGCGGATGTCCGCGGACATGATGGGCGTGAGCGGCGGAGGCGCCTTGCCCTCCGCGTCCCGCCACCACGAGGGGTGGAAGATCTGAAACGCGCGGTGGGTGTCGAGCGAGAAGACGAGCTCGGTCACCCGCTCCATGTTCGCGTAGAGCCAGCGCAAGGTGCGCTGCGTGTCCTCGACAGCGCCGGGGACGAAGAGGCTGGCGCCGGGGGTGCAGAAGGCCACCTGCACGTCGATGCCGAAGGCGGCGATGCGGACCTTGTCCTCGCGGGCGGGACGTACGCGGTGCTCGGCGACGTAGCGGCGGGCCTCTTCGGCGACTTCGGAGGCGCGCTCCAGGTAGAGCTGCCCGGCGCGGGCGTCCTCGTGAAAGCGGGGGGTGGGCAGTGGCATGTCGTCCTCGGAGCGGCTCCGGCGTGGAGCCTGACACCCTGCATCATAAGCCGGGATCCAGATCCACGAAGAGGTGTGGTACTCGCAGGGGGCTATGCCTCCTCCTCCCCGCCGCGGCGGCGGCTTGCTGGCCTCGAAGGCCCGCCAGCGCACGCCGGGCCACCACTACAACGCCAGCTTCCTCTCGGCGGCGGACCGCGCGGAGGTGCTGGCCTGGCTCACCACGCTGCACCCGCTGTGGGAGGAGCGCTACTCCAAACACTTCCCTCCCCCGCCGGGCCAGACGCAGCGCCGGCTGCTGCGCCCCGTGTACTGGCTGGGCAACTGGCAGTTCGCGTGCCTCGACTACTACCGCCCTCCCAAGGGAGTGAAGGACCGGTGCGTGCGAGCCGAGCCCTTCCCGGCGGTGCTCGAGCGGCAGGTGAAGAAGATCGAAGAGCTGGCGCGGCGCATGTTCCGGGGGCCGGACATGCCTCAAGGTTGGCACCTCAACACCTGCCTGGTGAACTTCTACGGCAACCGCCTGGAGGACGGGCGCTGGGTGGATACAGCGCGCGTGGGCGAGCACAAGGACTTCGAGCCCGGGCCGGTGGCCTCGCTCTCGCTGGGAGAGCGCGCGCTGATCCAGTTCGTCACCTCCACCCGCCCGGGAGAGCGGGATGCGGTAGTGCTCGAGCAGTGGCTGGATGACGGCTCGCTGCAGCTCTTCGGGGGCGCGCGGTGGAAGGAGCAGACGTTCCACCGGGTGCAGCGGGTGGACACGCGCGCCGGGCACCTGCTGCCGCCTGAGCTGCCCGACTTTCAGACGCGGCGGGTCAACCTCACCTTCCGCTACGTGCCGGATGCGCACGTGACGCCGTTTGCGAAGCTGTCACCCGAGGCACGTGAGGACGTGCGGCCCTACATGCAGACCCTGGCCGAGGGCAGCGCCTTCTTCCGGGCCGAGCTGGAGCGCGAGGGACAGGGCTGCTGAGTCCTGTCACTTCCGGGAGCCCGGCTTCGAGCCCTTGAGGGCGGGGCTACGCTTGCCCGCCCTGAGCCTGGTGACGGGCTCGGGCTCGAAGAGTTCCTTGGTGGACCGCACGCTTACCGCCTTGCGCAGCCAGCGCTCGAGCTGCGCGAGATCCGTACAGGCGAGGATTCGCCGGCGCGCTGCCTGCTTCACCACGAGGCCCCGGGCATCGAGCACCTTGAACAAGGCCGTCCGCTCTCCCTCGTAGAGCCCCTCTTCCCGGCCCTTCTGAAGCCCCTCCTCACGCCCCTCCTTTCGTCCCTCCTCGCGTCCCTGGGCGACGTACTTGCGGGCGAACTCGCTCTGGTACTCGTAAGTGCCTCTCTCCATCAGTGCCTCCAGGGCGCCGCGCGCCGCCTCGCTCAGCGAGCCCAACACCAGGTCAACGTAAAGGCGCACGCGCTCCGTATCAAGGTCCCCCACCGCCGCCAGCACCGTGCGCGCAATCGAGGCGCCCACCTCCTCTCCCCCGTGTGCCATCGCCGAGAGCACCGCCAATTCCGGGTCCTCCCGAACCGCCGCTTCATCCACAATCACGGGAATGGCCTCTGGCCCCGCCACCAGGGGCCGAAGCATGAAGCCCGGGTGCCCCAGCTCGATGGGCTGAGCGCACCAGCGCGCCACCGCCCTGTCCGGCGCCACCACCAGCAGCGCCGTGGGGCAGCCAACGCGCGAGCGCAGGCTGGTGAGGTACAGCGGCCAGCTCCCGCGCTTCTCATCATCCCGGGAGAGCTGCACTTCCACGATAATGGCGAAGCAGGGCTTGCCCTCCAGCAACAGCACCACCAGGTCCGCCCGATACTCGGTGGGCGCCACCTCGGTGAGCTCGGCGGACTCCACCCGCGCTTCCGTCCACCTCGGCAGCGGGAGGCCCAGCACGTCGCGCAGCAGCTCGGGCGCCAGCTCGGGGCGGTTGCGGAACAGCAGCAGCAACCCTTCATGTCTCATCGAAACCATCGCCGCGCACGCTACGGTCCGCGTCTGACGTGCCGGGTTACCTGGCTCACGCCCTACCCGGCACGGCCCCTGGCCCCTGGCTCGTCTCCAGCCGTGGACTCAACGTCCTCCGCGCAAGCCCCACCACCGCGCAGGACCTCCTCTTCCGCGGGCTGCCCCTTCACTGATGCACGTGTCGCGCTGGCCACCTGTCGGGTAGGCTGGCGCTGGGCGCAGGTGCGCTCTGGCCGGAGAGACTTGATGGACACGCCAGCGCTGGAGCTGGATCCCACGGCTCTGCCGTTGGGAACACAGGTGGGGGCCTGGCGCGTGTACGAGCTGCGGGGCCGTGGCTCCTATGGCGCTGTCTACCGTGCCGTGAGCGCTCTGCCCGGGCGGGTGAGGACCGTGGCCCTCAAGCTGGCCATCGCACCGGGAGATCCACGCTTCGAGCGCGAAGCCGAGCTGCTCTCGCGCATCCGCTCCCCGG
>DASVVJ010001052.1:0-2485 GCA_036389955.1 Myxococcaceae bacterium | reverse complement strand
CCGGCCGGACGAGCTGGTGGAGCTGGAGGCCAAGCTGGCCTCGCTGGAGAGCGAGAAGGCGGCGCGCGAGCGCGAGCTGGCCTCGGGGCAGACGCCGCCTCCGGAGGATGGGCCCACGGTGGAAGAGCGCCTGGCGGCGGTGAAGGACCAGGTGGCCACGGTGCGCGCGCGCTGGGAGGAGCAGCGCTCGGCGGTGGACGCGGTGAAGAAGGCCCAGGCCGAGCTGGACGCGGCCAAGGACCAGGCCGAGAAGGACAAGCTCAAGGCCAAGGTCACCGAGCTGCGCGAGGCCATGAAGAAGGCGCAGGGCGAGTCCCCCATGGTGCACATGGACGTGGACTCGGACGTAGTGGCCCGGGTGGTGGCCGGGTGGACGGGCGTGCCGGTGGGCAAGATGAAGAGCAGCTCGCTCACCGCGGTGCTCCAGCTGGAGGACACGCTGCGCGCACGCGTGCGCGGCCAGGACATGGCGCTGCGCACGGTGGCCGAGACGCTCCGGGCCTCCGCGGCGGGCATCCGCAACCCCTCCACCCCCATCGGCGTGCTGCTCTTCGTGGGCACCAGCGGCGTGGGTAAGACGGAGACGGCGCTGGCCCTGGCCGACTCGCTCTATGGCGGTGAGCGCTTCCTGACGACGATCAACATGTCCGAGTTCCAGGAGAAGCACACCGTGTCGCGCCTCATCGGCTCGCCCCCGGGCTACGTGGGCTACGGCGAGGGCGGCATGCTCACCGAGGCGGTGCGCCAGCGCCCGTACTCCGTGGTGCTGCTGGACGAGTGCGAGAAGGCCGATCCCGAGGTGCTCAACCTCTTCTACCAGGTGTTCGACAAGGGCGTGCTCAACGACGGCGAGGGCCGCACGGTGGACTTCAAGAACACCGTCATCATCCTCACCAGCAACCTGGCCACGGACGTCATTACCCAGATGTTCCAGCAGGCCGAGCCGCCCACGATTGACCAGGTGCGCGAGGCCATCAAGCCGGCCCTCACCAAGCACTTCAAGCCCGCGCTGCTGGCGCGCATGTCCGTGGTGCCCTACGTCCCCATCTCCAAGGACATCCTCAAGGACATCGCGGCGATGAAGCTCAACTCGCTGGCGGGCCGCCTGCACACCTCGCACCGCATCAAGACGGAGTTCGCACCCGAGGTGTTCGAGGAGTTCGCTCGCCGTTGCACCGACATGGACTCGGGCGCCCGTAACGTGGACCACGTGCTGCGCGCCTCGCTGATGCCCCAGCTGTCGCGCGAGTTGCTGGAGCACATGGCCGGTGGTGCCACGCCTACCCACCTGCGGGTGGGCCTCACCCCCGGTGGGGAGTGGGATCTGGCGTTCTCCCAGGCTTAAAGGGGCGGACAGCGCACGCGCTGGCGCGTAAAAGGGGGCTCCCGGCTTGCCGGGGCCCCTGGAGTACACCTGCCCTCTTTTCAGGAGGGACCCCTCTTGGCTGGGTCGGCCGTTCGGCATAGGAGAAGGCCATGCTTCCCCTCGTGATCCGCATCAAGGACGCCGAAGCTCAGCCGCCGATGGAGAAGCAGTACGTCTTCACGCAGTCGCCGGTCCGCATTGGCCGTAACCAGCTCAACGACATTCCGATCAGCCGGGCCTTCGTGTCGCTGTTCCACGCGCTGGTGAAGTTCGACAACAAGTCCATCTCGGTGGTGGATCTGGGGTCCACCAACGGCGTCAACGTCCGGGGCAAGCGCATCGAGAAGAACGTGCCGGTGAGGATCACCCCCGGCACGGACGTCAGCATCGGTTCGGTGCAGTTTCACTTCTCGCGGGACGCGAAGGCAGAGCGCGACAAATCGTCTCGGCTGACGCAGTTCCGGGCGCTGGCGGACATTCAGAACGAGGGGCAGGCGCTCAGCTTCAAGCCCACCCCGGTGCAGGAGCGCAAGCAGGAGGCGCGCACCTCGCTGCTGCCCAGCCTGGACTCGCTGCTGGAGCAGGAGGGGCAGGGCGGCCGTGAAAGCCCCCGCACCCTCCTGGCCTCGGCGATGGACACGAGCGATGAGGCCACCTCGCTGGATCTGAAGACGGTGCAGGATACCGAGCCCGCGCCCGTGGAGCCGCCGAAGCCCCGGAAGTCCTCGGTCAGCATTCCGCCCCGCAAGCGGACGATGACCAGCAACTCGGTCATCCCGCAGGCGCCGGGCGGGGCGGCGGTGCTGCAGAACACCATTCAGCAGCTGGTGCCGCTGTACAACGCGTACCGCACCTCCTGGAAGATGCTGCACCAGGGGCTGGCCCAGGGCGTGGACTCGCTGCCCGCGCAGGACCGGAGCCAGCTCATCGTTCAGCTCCAGCGGCGCATGCCCGAGATGGCCCAGGAGCCCATGTTCCAGGAGATCGCCAAGAACCTGGGCGTGAAGGTGGAGTCCGCGTCCGCGCCGGCGGCGGCCTCGGGCTCGGGCAACCGCATGGAGGTGGTGTCCCGGGAGCTGCTCAACCAGTTCGTCCGCTCGTACCTGCCGGACAACCGTG
>DASVVJ010001051.1:0-1700 GCA_036389955.1 Myxococcaceae bacterium | reverse complement strand
AGCCGGGCCTCGGTGCGCGCCAGGGTCTCCGCCTGGCTCCAGGGCAGGTCCACGAGGGCGCCCACGGGCAGCCGGCGCAGGGCGAGCAGATAGAAGCCGCCGTCATCACTCGGACCGAACACGGCATCCACATCCGCCAGTGCCGCGCGAGCCGCCTCCAGATGGGCCACGGGGAGTCCGGGACTGTCAGCGCCCAAGGCCATCACAGCGGGACACACTTCCAGGCCGCGATGAAGGATGCGCTCCATCCGAGCGCCCAGGTCGCCTTCGCCCTGCTGCCACACCTCCACGGGAGCGGGGAGCAGCCCCTCGGGCCATGGGGCGGTGGAGGCCAGCACGGGCCTGGCCCAGGGCAGGTGAGCCACCGCCGCCCAGGTATCGGAGATGAAGGCCTGAGCCAGGGCCGCGGCACCTTCGGCTCCCACGGCGGGCGCCAGGCGCGTCTTGGCGTCTCCCGCGCGCGGAGGCTTGGCGAAGACGCACAGCGCGATCTCGGGCATCACCTGCGGGGTGGGCATGGCAGGAGTGAACTAGACTTCCGTCCGCTCCGCGACCCCCTGTGCGCGAATCGAGGTGCTTGCTGGTGTCACGTCCACGCTCCATACGGCTGATCGTCAGCATCGCCGCGCTGGTGACCCTCGGCGTGCCGTTTGTCTTCAGCGCGATGTTTCCTGGCTACAGCCACGTGCGCGACTACATCAGCGAGCTCGGAGCAGCCGGTGCGCCTCACGCATCTGCCGTCAACCTCCTCACCTTCCTGCCGACGGGCCTGCTGTTCATCGCCGCGACCTTCAGCCTGAAGGGCGTGCTGCCCCGCCGCCCGGTGGTGACGGCCGGACTTGCTCTCGTGTCGCTGGCGGGGATTTCCTACATAGGGGCTGCCTTCGTGCCGTGCGACGCGGGATGCCCCGCGACGGGCACCAGCCAGCAGGGACTGCACAACCTCTTCGGGCTCGCGGGCTACCTGGGAGCGAGCATCGGCTTGTGCCTGCTCGGCGCCAACAGCGGCTCGCGCACCCTGGGGCGCCTCGCCATTGCCGCAGGCGTGGTCGCGGTGGTGGGCCTCTTCGTCATGGGGGTACCGGAAGCCGAGCCCTGGCGCGGCCTGGCCCAGCGGATCGTCGAGTGCGCGATCGTCGGCTGGATGGTGCTCGCGGCATTCGGGCCAGGAGCTGCTGACGCAGGGACGTGAGCCTGCGGTGGCTATCGCGCAGACTGACGCCTCGCTGAAGCGCGTTAAGCCGTGCTCGGTGGAAGATTCCGAGCAACAGGATAGAGGGTACGGAGGTTGACCGCGTGGTGGTACACCGCCAGGTAATGCTCACCCGCGATCGTGATGAACGCATATCCTGGCGGTTCAGGTTGGCTGTCGAGCCAGGATTCCGCCTCTTCGCGATGGCTGAATGCCTTGACCGGAGCAGGGAGCCCATCGCGTGTCATGTCCTCGAGGTAATGCGTCAGGGCACCGGGATTATGGAGCAGCTTGCGCAGCCCGGTATCGCGTACGTAGATGACACGGTAATACTCGCTGGCGACGAGCACCTGCGCTCCCAGCGGTGGCTTGGGATGCGCCTTCAGCCAGGAGTCCGCCTCGGCGAGGGTCTTGAAGGCAGCGATCGCGAGCGGCGGGGCATTGGCATCGAGACCCTTCCGATAATCCTCGAAGTCAGACGACAGGCCGCTCGCGAAGATGAACTGGA
>DASVVJ010001050.1:0-7454 GCA_036389955.1 Myxococcaceae bacterium | reverse complement strand
CATTGCCGAGCAGGACGACGAGGGCCCAGATGCCCAGCGGCAGGGTGAAGCACCCGAAGCAGGGGCCGCAGCAGGGAATGCAGCCGATGACGACGCCGGAGACGGCCACCCAGTAGTTCTTGAGGTTCTTCATCTGCAGCGCGCCGAAGAACACGACGGCGCTCAGGACGAGCTGCAGGATGTACGGAATCCGAGCCTGACCGGACTGCTGGCGGATGGTGTCGAGCTGATCCTTGGACTCCTGGGGCAGGTTCATGCCCTCGAAGGCGCTGAGCGCCACCTCGGTGGTGAACAGGAGGATGAGCAGGGCGAAGGCGGCGCCCATGGCCGCGGCAATCATCAGCAGAATGGCGGGGAGCGAGGCGGCCTCCTTCACCTTGGTGTCCGGCGGCAGGCTGCCTGGTGTCTCGAACGTGTTTTCCATCACCCCTCCCTGAATGAGCGCGGGGATTCCACCGGAGGACACCGGTGCGCGCCAGTGAATTACACCCCCTGCCTCCAGAAAGCGCACAGCCTGGTCTATCGTCCTCCCATGAGAAGCTCCATCTCCTCCTTCGCCGCCGTGGTGAGCGGCCTCGTGGTGGTGCTGGCGAGCCTGAGCACCCCGCGGGTGGCGCTGGCGGACCCCAGCCCCTCCGCCACGGACGCACGCCCGGGCCTCCCCTCCCCTCAGGAGCTTCGAGAGATTCTGCGGCAGCTCGAGTCGGACGGGCCGACGGACTCCCGCGGCAGAGGGCTTTCGACGGCAGCGGACCAGAAGGCGCAGCTCGTCCAGAAGCTGGTGAGCTTCGGTCCCGACGTCCTGCCACAGCTCAAGCCGTACCTGTTAAACGAGGATGGAAACGCAAGCTGGTACATGCTCGAGGTGTTCTCGCGGGTGGGGGGGGAGTTCGCGAACCAGGAGCTGCTGGCACTGGCCCGCATCCCCACGTTCGGCGTGGGAACGCGCGCACTCAAGGCCCTGAGCACCATGAAGCCGCCGCCGGACGAGTTCTGGAGCCTCCTCTCCAGCAGCCTGAAGTCCCGGGACCCGGGGCTCCAGGCGACGGCGCGCTTAATTCGAACGGAGCTGAATTTCTCACAGCTGGCGCCGGCCGGGCCGCAACGGCTAGAGCAGCTCAAGGTGCTGAGCCGGAGCCAGGACCACATGGATCGCAATCGGGCGGTGAAAGCCCTCGGAGAGATGGCCCCCGGCATGCCAGAAGCGCGCCCCTTGCTCATCCGTGCCCTCCGGGACCCAGACCTGGGGGTCCGCAAGGAGGCGGTAGCCGCCTTGGCTCGACTGAAGCAGGCGGTTCCAGAGGCGGTGAAGCCCCTGAGTGCGCTCACGAAGGACCCTCATCCGCCGCTTCAGATCGAAGCCATCGCGGCGATCCTGGAGATCGACCAGGCCGCGGCACGGCGCTTCATTCCCGTGCTGCGCAGGCACATCGCGAAGCCATCGCCGGCCTACCACACGGCGAGTGAGGCGAGTGCGCTTCTGGCGCGCCTCGGCGATCTGCAGGATGCCGGCAGACTCGGCAAAGCCATGGGAGCCGAAAAGGACTCGGCGGCGCGCCGCCGGATCATCTGGAGCATCGGCGAGTTGGGACAGCCACACCCAGAGGCCATCGCGGCGCTCGCGAAGGCACTGCACAGCGCCGACACGGTGGAATTCGTGGCCGCTGCGCAGGCGCTTGGAAAGCTGGGGCCCAAGGCGGTGCCGGCACTGCTGCGCGTACTCGAACCGGGAAACACGCTCCACAGCCGCGACGAGTCCGCGGTGATTGAAGCCCTGGGAGCGCAGATCTCGGCGATGCCCGAGCGGATCATCCCGCCGCTCCTGGCCCGGCTCGAGCGTGACACGACCCACAGCCTGGAATATCCGGCAGCCCAGACGCTGCAGCAGGCAGGCGCGGCCGCCCGCCAGCGCATCGTGGCATGGGCGGCCCTGGGCCCGGTTCAGCTCCAATATGCCAAGCGCCTGAAGAGCCAGATGTCCTGGCCAGACCAGGGCTTAAGCCTTGAAGGTGAGCAGCGGAAATAGCCGCGCCACCTCTCGCACGATGCCGGCCTGCACCTGCGAGGCCACCACCGGCCCGATGGGCTTGTAGGCGGCGGGAGCCTCCTCGATGCGGCGCTCCTCACGCAGGGTGATGCAGTCCACCCCCGTGAGGCCCAGCGCCTCGTCGCGCCGGTCCGCCCCGCCCCGGGCCATGGAGAAGCGCGAGCGGGCCCGGCCCGCGCCGTGAGAGGCCGAGGCCAGCGCCGCCGCGTCGCCACACCCCACCATGAGGTAGGAGGTGGCACCCATGGAGCCGGGGATGATGACCGGCTGCTGGGCCTCGGCGGGGCAGGCGCCCTTGCGAGCGAGCCACCCACCCTCGTACGGCAGGGTGATGTTGTGGGGCACGTCGTAGACGAGCGGCGCCTCCACGTCCCCGAACAGCTCGCGCAGGGTGAGCCGCAGCAGCTCGGCCAGCAGCAGCCGGTTGAGGAAGGCGTAGTTGGCGGCGGTGGCCTCGGCGCGGAGGTACTCCGCCACGAGCCCAGGCTCCGCCAGCGGGAGGATGCCGCTGTCCGGGAAGGGCGCACCGGCCGGCCAGGCCGCGCGGGCCCGGTCCTGCCACGCCATGCCCACGTGCTTGCCCACGTCGCGCGAGCCCGAGTGGATCATGAAGGCCAGCTGGCCCTCGCGCACGCCCCACTCCCAGGCCTGGGGCTTGTCCGTCACGGCCTCCACGCGCTGCACCTCGACGAAGTGGTTGCCGCCGCCGATGGTGGCCAGGCCCGCGTCGCGGACGACGCCTGGCTTGACGAGCCCCGGAGGCGCCCAGGACGGATCGCCCTGCAGCGCCCCGCCCAGGTAGACACGGGTGGACTCGGCATCGAGCTGGGCCAGGTCCGCCCGGGCGGTACAGCCCAGGGGCTGCTCCATCGTCTCCAGCAGCCAGCCGGGCAACCCGTCCCGCAGCAGGGCCTCGGCGGCGCGAGCGGACATGGCCACGTCACGGGTGCCGAAAAAGAAGTGGCCCTTCATGCGCTCGACGAAGTCGTCACGGCGCGAGAGGAACGTGTCCACGCTCAGGTCGGCCACGTGCAGACGCATGCCGCAGTTGATGTCGGTGCCCACGGCGCCGGGCACCACCAGGCCGCGGGTGTGCAGCACCGAGCCGATGGCCACACCGGAGTCACCGGGGTGGAAGTCGGGGGTAGCGCGCACGCGCAGGACGGAGCCGCCGCCCGGGTGCTTGAGCGCGGCGAGGTTGGCGAGCTGCCGGAAGGCCTTGCCCTCCACGGGCAGGTCCGGCGGGAGGAGCACCTCGGCGGGGGGCGCGTTCGCGTCACCCTGGAGGCGCACGGAGTAGAGGCGACCGTCATAAGTCACCTCGAGCCCCTCGCGGGCAAGCGCCCGGAGGAGCCGATTCAGTTTCGGCTGCATGACCCAACTCTTGAGCTACCCCGCGCCCGGAGAGGGCACGGGGGGACGTGGACGGAGGAGTGAGGGACCTCGGGTCAGCAGCCGCGGTCGCGGGACGGCGCGGGGCCGTCCTTCAGGCGCCTGAGACGCCCGAGCGCACGAGCCCCTGACGTGGAGCTGTTCAGGACAGCAGGCCGGTGACGCGGCCAGAAAAGGCGCTGAAAATGCCGTGTAACCGCGTGGGAGCAGTGCACGTACAGAAAACGTCACCCACTTCCACCGGAGCACACCATGTCCCGCCTCGCCCTCAACAACTCGCTGACGACCCGTCCCCTGCGTTCCCTCAACTCCTCCGTGTCTTCCCAGGCGGCTCAGCCCGCGATCCGCCAGCGCCCCGCCGCCCAGTCGCCGTTCCAGGCGGACCGCTTTGAGCAGGGCGCCTCGCGCCCCCAGGCCTCGCAGTTACGGCGCACGGACGGCCAGCCGCAGATCAACCAGAACGAGTCCATCACTCCGGCCAACGCCGAGAGGGCCCTGGCGCGGGTGGCATACAAGAAGCTGAAGGAGCAGGGGCCGCCGCAGCGTCTGGACTACCCGCTCACCCTCAAGGGCCAGCTCGAGTACAAGAAGGACACGAAGGACTACAACAAGCGGCTCTTCGAGCTGGCCGTCAAGGCGGGCTACATCGTCACCTGAGCGCGGCGTACACCTTCAGCTCCTCGGCGAGATGATCATAGGCGAGCCGCATCCTCCGGCTCGTCCGCAGGTTCTCGTGCATGACCACCCAGAGGTCCAGCGGGTACGAGAACTCGTCCGCGAGCACCTGCACGAGGGACTCCTCACGCCGTCCGAGCGCCACCTGGCACACGCCGATCCCCGCTCCTGCCCGGATGAGGGACAGCTGCGCCAGGTCACTGTCCGTGCGAAACGTGAACGCCTCCCGCGTCATCCGGAGGCCCATCGCCCGCAGAGTCTGGACCGAGGGAGTCTCCTTGTCGAAGCCGATCACCGCGTGGCCGCCGAGGTCCTCGAGCGTCCGCGGCGTCCCATGGCTCGCCAGGTAGTCGCGGCGCGCGTGCAGACCCAGCATCGTCACCCCCACCTTGCGCGAGAGCAACGCCGACTGCACGGGCCGGATCATCCGGATCGCGATGTCCGCTTCACGCCGCGGCAGATCCGCGGTGCGGTTGGAGAGCACCAGCTCCAGCGAGAGCCCGGGGTGCCGCTCGCGAAGCCGCGCGAGGATGGGCGGCAACACCTCGGCGCCCACCACCTCGCTGGCGGTGATGCGCACCGTTCCCCGCTCTGTCCCCTCCCCGCCCGAGACCGCCCGGCGCAGCGAAGCCGCCGCTGCCCGCATCGCCTCGGCATGGGGACGTATCTCCCGGGCCGCCTCCGTGGGCGTCAGGCCCTGGGGCGAGCGGAGGAAGAGAGGGGTGGCAAGCGCCTGCTCCAGCGCCTCGATGTGGCGGCCCAGGGTCGGCTGCGTCAGCCCCAGCGCCCGCGCGGCGCCCGAGAGGCTGCCCTCGTCCATCACCGCCAGGAATGACCGGTACAGCTGCCAGTCCAGCTCTTCTGCCATACATTTTTGTATAGCAGCTCCACGGACATCCACAATTCCCGTGGAGGCTCCAGCGGCGCATCCTTCTTCGGACATCACGAAGGAGGAGTCATGACGAAGGAACGAGTGGCGCTGGTGCTGGGTGCAACGGGTGGAATCGGGGGCGAGACGGTGGCTGCCCTCCTGGCCAGGGGCTGGAAGGTGCGGGCCCTGCATCGCAAGGCCGGAGCGGGAGCCCAGCCCCCGGGACTGGAGGCGGTGGAGTGGGTTCGCGGGGATGCGATGCGCACCGAAGACGTCGCCCAGGCGGCGCGCGGGGCCCGGCTGATCGTCCACGCGGTCAATCCCCCCGGCTACCGAGACTGGGACAAGCTCGTGCTGCCCATGCTGGAGAACAGCCTCCAGGCGGCCCGGGCGGCCGACGCCCGCCTGGTGCTCCCGGGAACCATTTACAACTACGGCCACGACGCGTTCCCGGTGTTGAAGGAGGACTCGCCTCAACACCCCCACACCCGGAAAGGCCAGCTGCGCGTGGCCATGGAGCACCGACTGGAGGAAGAGGCGGCGCGAGGGGCACGCGTCCTCATCGTGCGCGCCGGAGACTTCTTCGGGCCCCGGGCGGGCAACAACTGGTTCTCCCAGGGCCTCGTGAAGCCGGGCGCGCGGCCACGCACCATCACCGATCCCAACGACCCTGGAATCGGCCATGCCTGGGCCTACCTGCCCGATCTCGCCGCCACCCTGGCCGCGCTCGCCGAGCGCGAGGAGGAGCTGCCGCCCTTCGCCCGCTTCCACTTCGCGGGCCACTGGCTGGAAGACGGCGGAGAGATGGCCCGGAGCATTCAACGCGTCCTGGGCTCTCCCAGCCCGTCGATCCGGCGCATGCCCTGGACCCTCCTGCGGCTCGCCGCGCCCTTCAACGTCACGCTGCGCGAGCTGCTCGAGATGCGCTACCTCTGGCAGACCCCCGTCCGCCTCGACAACACACGCTTGCTCGCCTTCCTCGGCAAGGAACCTCACACGCCGCTGGATGTCGCGGTGCGCACCACGCTCCAGGGACTGGGCTCCGCCGAACATTCGAACCAGGGGACCGATGATTTTCGAAGGCAGGCGGCGTCAACGCAGCGACGCACCTCTTTTTCGGAGACCTCATGACCCTGCTGCACCGGAGTTTCTCGGTTTTTTGTCCTCTCTCTCTTTGCCCTCGGAACGCGCTGCCGTTCCTGCAGGAAGGCACGTAACGTCACACTGTGACGAGAAAGATTGCGTGACAGTCGAGACCTTCACGCAAGCGCACACAAACCCAGTCTTCCCAAGGACACACGAACACGCGCATGCTTGGCATTGCGGCTGACATTCCAAGGAGTGTCTTGCATGACGAAGCGTGCACTGACGTGGCTTGGAGCGGGTGTCCTGTTGCTCAGCACTGCCTCGGGCCGGGCCTGGTCCGAGGAGTCACGGAAAGAAGGGCAGGAAGAAGCCAGCGGTCCCCAGAGTGCGGTCCCTGGCTTCGCGGTCAACCTCCTGGTGAATGCGCAGCAGAACGTCCGGCCCATCTCGCCGGAGATCTACGGCGTGTCGTCCGCCACGGCGGCGCAGCTGGCGGACCTGAACGTGCCGCTGCACCGCCGCGGAGGCAACCACACCACCCGGTACAACTGGCAGCTCAACGCCACCAGCCGGGCCAATGACTGGTACTTCCAGAGCACACCCGAGGGAGATGGCACGCCCGGCGGAGCCGTGGATGCCTTCATCGCGGACAGCCGGAGCGCGGGCGCTCAGCCGATGATCACCATGCCCACGCTGGGCTGGGTGGCGAAGCTCGGCGCGGGGCGCGAGAAGCTGGCCAGCTTCTCCATCGCCAAGTACGGGCCGCAGCTCGACTTCGATGAGGAGTGGTTCCCCGACGCGGGCAATGGCATCCAGATGACCGGAGCCGCGCTGACGGGGAATGATCCCACCGACGCCAACATGCCGTCGGACCCGGCGTTCCAGCAGGGCTGGGTGCGGCACCTGGTGAACCGGTGGGGCACGGCGGCGCAGGGCGGCACGCGCTACTACCTGCTCGATAACGAGCCGAGCCTCTGGCACTCGACGCACCGGGACGTGCACCCCACGGGCGCGACGATGGAGCAGGTGCGCGACCGGATGATCGCCTATGGCGCCGCGGTGAAGGCCGTGGACCCGGGCGCGCAGCTGGTGGGCCCCGAGGAGTGGGGCTGGAGCGGCTACTTCTACAGCGGGTACGACCAGCAGTACTTCCAGAGCAACAACTCCCCTCCCCCCTCGTCGCTGCCGGACCGCGCGGCGCACGGCCAGTGGGACTACGTGCCCTGGCTGCTGGATCAGCTCCGGCAGGAGGCGGCCCGCACCGGGCGGCGGACGCTGGACGTGCTCAGCGTGCACTACTACCCACAGGGCGGCGAATACAGCGACGACATCTCCACCGAGCAGCAGCTGCGGCGCAATCGCTCCACCCGGGCGATGTGGGAT
>DASVVJ010001049.1:0-6755 GCA_036389955.1 Myxococcaceae bacterium | reverse complement strand
TCACCCCGGTCCACCACGCGCGGTCCTCCTGGCGCGGGCTCCAGGTCCGGCTCCGAGTGAGACTCCTCTTCGGTAGGCACGGTGGGCACCAGCAGCTCCTGGCCCACGGCCAGGCTGCGCACGTCCTTGATGCCATTGGCCGCCGCCAGCTCCTCCACCGTCACGCCATAAGCCCGGGCGATGCGGAACATCGTCTCCCCAGGCGCCACCACGTGGCGGACCGAGACGAGCTCAGGCTCGGCATGCGCGGGCCGCAAGGTGATGGGCAGCGCGGCCGGCTTCGAGGCGGCGGCAGCAGGCGCCGCCGGAGCCGAGAGGGGCCGGACGGTGGCAACAGGCTCCGCCACGGATGCCTCCGCGCGGGACGCGGCCCGGGAGCCGGTGCAGCCCACGGCCCCCAGGGCCAGCAGGAGCACCAGTCCCGCCCGGCTGGCACCGCGCCCCGCCAACCTCACGCACCGCCCGAGGAAAACCGCCGGAAGCCCTCGAGCGACCAGCCCGACAGATCGGAGATCCGCTCGTGGGCCGTCAGGTCCAGGTGCAGCGGCGTCACCGACACCCGCTTGTCCAGGTGCACGGCGTTGCAGTCACTGCCCGGAATGTCCTCGTGCTCGTACTCGGTGCCGCCGATCCAGTAGTACTTGCGGCCACGCGGGTCGACATTCTCCACCACTTCGTACCCGTACGAGTGCCGCCCCAGCCGGGTGACGGCGTAGCCGTCCGGCTCCACGCCGCCGGGGATGTTCACGTTGAGCAGCATCCGCGGAGGCAGGGGCTGAGACAGCGCGGCGGTCACCAGCGCCCGGGCAAACCGCGCCGCCGGTCCGAAGTCGAACGGCGGCCGGGACGCGAGGCTGAACGCGATGGAGGGCACCCCGAGCAGGGCCCCCTCCATGGCAGCGGCCACCGTCCCCGAGTAGGTGACGTCGTCCGCCAGATTCGCGCCGTGATTGATGCCGGAGACCATGAGCGTGGGGCGAGCATCCTTGAGGATGTGGTGGATCGCCAGATAAGCGCTGTCGGTCGGCGTCCCATCCACGGCGTACCAGCGCTCGCGGATCTGCTGAATGCGCAGGGGGCGGTGCAGGGAGATGGCGTGCGAGGCCGCGCTCTGCTCGCGGTCCGGCGCCACCACCCACACCTCGCCCAGCGGACTGACGGCATCCACCAGGGCCTGGAGGCCCTGGGAGAAGTAGCCGTCATCA
Organism: Myxococcaceae bacterium; assembly: GCA_036389955.1. Lineage (GTDB taxonomy): Bacteria > Myxococcota > Myxococcia > Myxococcales > Myxococcaceae > DATHBR01. Next base: position 5,550 of record DASVVJ010001049.1, on the reverse strand, counting down.
TTGGACACCAGGATGCGAGGACGTCGTGCCTCAGTCACGGCGCCTCACTTCGCCAGGGTGGCCTTGATCGCGGTGCGGCCCGCGTAGCGCGCCCCCGCCCCCAGCTCCTGCTCGATGCGCAAGAGCTGGTTGTACTTGGCCACGCGGTCCGAGCGCGACGCCGAGCCCGTCTTGATCTGCCCGCAGTCGAGCGCGACGGCCAGATCGGCGATGGTGGTGTCCTCCGTCTCGCCCGAGCGGTGGCTCATGATCGAGGTGTAGCCCGCGCGGTGCGCCATGCGCACGGCATCGAAGGTCTCCGTCAGCGAGCCGATCTGGTTCACCTTCACCAGAATGGAGTTACCGATGCCCTGCTGAATGCCGCGGCTCAGGCGCTCCACGTTGGTGACGAAGAGATCGTCACCCACCAGCTGGATCTTCTTGCCCAGCGCGTCCGTGAGGCTCTTCCAGCCCTCCCAGTCGTCCTCGGCCATGCCGTCCTCGATGGAGACGATGGGGTAGCGCTCGCACAGGCCGCGGTAGTAGTCGACCATGCCGGCCGGGTCGTACTCCTTGCCCTCGCCCTTGAGCTTGTACTTCTTGGCGCTCTTGTCGAAGAACTCGCTCGCCGCCACATCCAGCGCCAGGTACATCTGCTCGCCCGCCTTGAAGCCCGCCGCGGAGATGGCCTCCATGATGAGCTTGAGCGCATCCTCGTTGGCCGGCAGGTCCGGGGCGTAGCCGCCCTCGTCGCCCACACCGGTGGCGAACTTGCGCGCCTTGAGGATCTTCTTCAGCGCGTGGAACACCTCGGCGCCCCACCGCACGCCCTCGGCGAACGAGCTGGCACCCGCGGGCACCACCATGAACTCCTGCACGTCCACGCGCGTGTCCGCGTGCGCGCCGCCGTTGAGGATGTTCATCAGCGGCACCGGCAGGGTGCGCGCCTGCAGGCCACCTACATAGCGGTACAGGGGAACCTGGTACGCATCCGCCGCCGCGCGCGCGGTGGCCATGGACACGGCCAGAATGGCGTTGGCGCCCAGCTTGCCCTTGTTCGGGGTGCCATCCAGCTCGCGCATGCGCATGTCCACCGAGAACTGATCGGTGGCGTCCATGCCCATCAGCTCGGGGGCAATGGTCTCCATGACGTTGGCCACGGCCTTGCGCACACCCTTGCCCAGGTAGCGGTTCTTGTCGCCGTCGCGCAGCTCCAGCACCTCGTGTTCACCGGTGGAAGCCCCCGACGGCACCGCCGCACGGCCACGGGCCCCACCGGACAGATGGACCTCGGCCTCCACGGTGGGGTTGCCTCGGGAGTCGAGCACTTCACGCGCCAGCACTTGAGCGATCTCGGTCATGCCGCGGGTTCTAGAGGAGCCCTCGGATGCTCGCAAGCTTGCACACCACCCGGGCTGCTACAGTGTCCACACCCTGAAGCCCCTGCTCCCACGTTCCTGCCATGCCACCGCCCCGCCGCCCACCTCAACAACAGGGGCCTGATCCCCTCCCTGGCCAGCGTGGCCGGGGGGCCCTGCTCGGCCTGGCCGTGGGGGATGCGCTTGGCGCCCCGCTGCGGGGGCGCAACCTCATCGCGCCCCTGTTCCCCAGGCTGGCGGACGGTATGCGCCGCAATCCCACCGGCGGCATCATCAAGCCGCGCACGGGCCCCCAGCCGGACGAGCAGCTCCCCCCCGAGTTCACCGAATTCAACGAGGAGGGCCTGCCTCCGGACGTCCCGCTCGAGCCCCCCACCGTGGAGCTGCGCAAGGGCCAGGTGACGGACGAGACGCAGATGGCCTGCTGCATCGCCTGGGGCCTGCGCGAGGTGAAGCGCTACGACGCCGCCGACGTGGCGCGCCGCTACCGGGCCTGGAAGGCCCACGCCTTCGATATGAGCGATGCGGTGCGCGAGGTGCTGGACGAGATGGACTCGGGCCTGCCCGTGCTCAACGCCGGCCGCCGCGTCTGGCTGCGCAACTTCCGCCGCACCTTCACCAACGGCAGTCTGGCCCGCACGGCCCCCATTGGCGTCTTCTATGCCAAGGACGAGCAGGCAAGGCTCCAGGCGTCCTTCGAGGACTCCGCCCTCACCCACTTCGATCCGCGCTGCCAGCTTGCCTGCGCGGCCCTCAACTCGGCCATCGCCAAGGCCCTCACCGGGGGCGCCAACCTCGAGGCCAAGGAGCTCATCACCGCCGCGCAGACGGGGCTGAACGTGGGCGCGCCCATGCTGGCACGCTCGGCCGCCGACTACGTGAGCGAGGTGACGGCCGCCAAGGCCATGCTCATGGCGGACCTCGAGGCAGCCCAGCAGGCCGACCCCATGCTCTACGGGCCGGAGCTGCACCTGCACCGCCAGATCGGCCACGTGCGCATCGCCTTCCGGCTGGCCTTCTGGGAGCTGCTCCACGCTCCCAATTTCGAGGCGGGCCTGGTGGACGTGGTCAACCGCGGTGGAGACGCCGACGCGCACGGCGCCATCGCCGGGGCCCTGCTGGGCGCCTTCCACGGCGAAGAGGCCATTCCCGCCGAGTGGAAGCGCATGGTGCTGGACTCCATGGCCACCGTGCGCGGGCCCCTCTGGAACCTCTACCACCCCCGGCACCTGCTGCCGCTGGTACCGGACTGAGCGTCGGGCCAGGCCGGCCCCAGAATGCACGAAGCCCGCGGAAGGCTGCCCTCGAACGGAGCACCTGCCGCGGGCCTGTGGCCTCGGTGAGGCGTTAGAGCCTCAGATGTCGATGACGACGACGCCGCGCTGCGGCTTCTCCTCGTCGTCCGGCTCCGTGCGGCGAGTCGGACGATCCATGGGCAACGGCAGCGGCAGCGGAATCGCTGGGCGCTCCCGATCCTCGCGGTTGCGCTCGCGCCGCTTGATCTCTTCGATGATGAAGGCGTCCAGCATGGGTTCGCTCTCCCTCAGCCTACATACCCGGATGTACGCCCGCCAACCCCAACCCGTTCCAGTCTGCTCTTTAGATGCAAACTAAGGACCCCCGTTTCTACGTGGGTTACATCCTGCACTGACGGGCCTGGTTGCTCGTTCACCGCCCGACACCCGAACCACACCCCTGTGGCACAGCTGTCATGGGAGTTGCCGACTTTTCCGCCCTGGCTCCGTTGATTGTAATGCAGCCACGGCGGCCCGCAAGCCGTGCAACCACCACCGCTACCATGCCCATCCGACATGGCAAGCCCCAAGAATCCTTGAGGCTCACTCGCCTGCCGAGGGTGGGTCCAGGTGAGCCAGGTGGGGTGTAATCACCCCAGGGTGCGGCCGATCAGACCGACTCCGCCCGGCGCTTGAAGGCCTCGAGCATCTTGGGCAGCGAGGTCTCCACCAGGGCGGTGACGATGGACTTGGGGACGAGGGCGCCCAGGGCCATCTCCACGGTGTAGGTGGCCTTGGTCTTCCCCTCGCCTTCGGGCTCGAGCACCCAGCTGCCCTTGTTGTCCTTCATGAACTCGCCCTCCACGAACGTCCAGCTCATCCGGTTGGGGCGCTCCTCCTTGGACCGGATGGTGTACTTGATGGTCTTCATCACATCGACCTTGTAGTGGACGTTGACCTCGTTGCCCTGACGGTTGGAGGTGCGGACCTCTTTCACCTCGGGCAGGAACTGCGAGTACTTCTCGTACTGGGTGATGACGTCGAACACCTTCTCGATCGGGGCGTTGATGACGATCGTGCGGCTGGCGCCTGCCATGGGGACTCTCCGGAGCGGGATGAGGGGTGCGGCCGATTAGAAAGCGTACCCCGGCTTCTTGTCGAACTTGTGAACCGATTGCACGAAGCGCACCGTGCCCGTCTTGCTGCGCATGACGACCGAGTGCGTCTCGCAGCCGCCGCCGAAGAAGCGCACGCCCTTGAGGAAGTCGCCCGTGGTGACACCGCTGGCGGCGAACATCACGTCGCCCCGGGCCAGATCCTCCGCGGTGTAGATCTTCTGCATGTCGGTGATGCCCATCTTCTTGGCGCGGTCAATCTCGCCCTGGTTGCGCGGCTTGAGCCGGCCCTGCATGTCTCCGCCCACGCAGCGGATGGCCGCCGCGGCGATGACACCCTCGGGCGCGCCGCCGATGCCCATCAGCACGTCCACACCCGTCTCCTCGAAGCAGGTGGAGATGGCGCCGGCCACGTCCCCGTCCTCGATGAGACGCACGCGGGCACCCGCGGTGCGCACCTCCTTGATGAGGTCCAGGTGCCGCTCGCGGTCCAGGATGACCACGGTCAGGTCCTCCACGTAGACCTTCTTCTTCTCGGCAATGGCGCGCAGGTTCTCCGTGGCGGACCGGCGCAGATCGATGGCGCCGTAGGCGCGCGGGCCCACCGCGATCTTCTCCATGTAGGTGTCAGGCGCGTTGAGCAGGCCACCCTTGCCGGACATGGCCACCACGGAGATGGCGCCGGGACGGCCGTAGGCGCACAGGTTGGTGCCTTCCAGAGGGTCCAGGGCGATGTCCACCTCGGGGGCGCCGTCGGTGCGCTTGCCCACCCGCTCACCGATGTAGAGCATGGGCGCCTCGTCGCGCTCGCCCTCACCGATGACGACGGTGCCGTCGATCACCAGCGCGTCGAAGGCGCGGCGCATGGCGTCCACGGCGGCCTGATCCGACTCATTCTTGGTGCCACGGCCCATCAGACGGGCCGAGGCGATGGCCGCCATCTCGGTGACGCGCACGGCCTCCATTGCCAGGTTGCGATCCATGTCGAACTCCTTGGGAGTAACGGGTTTGAGAACTCAGGCGGGCGGCCCGACAAGCCGCACGAAGTCTTCTGGCAGCCGCCGCAGCTTGCCATCGCGGCCCATACAGACATGCACGGTGCGGCCGATGCACAGCGGCGAGGACAGCTCGTCCTCGCGGAACAGCTCATACGTGAAAGTCAGCGAGGCGCGGCGCAGCTCGGTGATGGTGGGCCGGATGACGAGCAGGTCGTCATAGCGGGCGGGGGCCTTGTACTGGGCGGAGACCTCCACGATGGGCAGTTGGAAGCCCTGCTCTTCCATCTCGCGGTAGTTGCCGCCTCGGGCTCGGAAGAACTCCATGCGGGAGAACTCGAAGTACCGGAAGTAGTTGGCGTGATAGACGACCCCCATCTGGTCGGTATCGCCGTAGATGACTCGCAGCCTCGCCTCCACCATGCGGGCGCGGACCGTAACAGGGCGATGACACCCGTCCAAGCCGAGCGGTGGCGAGTTGGTTGCTTCTGACCAACTCGCGGCGAAGATGGGGCTCCTATGGTGCGCCCTCTCACTCTGGCCCTGGTGTTGCTGTCCCTGCCCGCGCTGGCCAAGCCCCCGCGGCTCACCCTGTTCATCACGGTGGATGCGCTGAGCACGGATGTGCTGCTGCGGACACGCCCCAAGTTCAAGAGCGGCATGCGGCAGCTGCTCGACGGAGGCGCCTACTTCCCCTACGCCCGCATCGACTATGCCAAGACGCGCACCGCCCCCGGGCATGCCACGCTGGCCACCGGCGCCAACCCGTGGCGCCACGGCATCGTGGACAACCGGGTGGTGGACCGGGCCACCGGCACGGCGAGGAGCGTGTTCCGGGACGAGGCCC
>DASVVJ010001048.1:0-1761 GCA_036389955.1 Myxococcaceae bacterium | reverse complement strand
GCTGGTGCATGCGCGCAGCGAGCTGGAGCGCGCCCGGGTCATCGTCGGGATACACCGGGACTCGGGGCGCATCGCGCACGTCTTCTCCCTGAGCAGCAAGGTGAGACTCCTGGGCCGGGACCTGCTGTCGGCCGTACCGCGGCCCGCGCCCACCGACATGCGCCCACTGGCCCGGCTGTACCGGCTCCGCCCGTGGGCAGAGCAGCCCGCGCCAGAGCAGCTGCCGCTGGCGAGCTGAAGCACGGACTGCGGAAGCCGCAGCAGGCCACTGCGGCTTATGCAGTCCGCGGTGGCGCACCCGGCCTCGCGCGTTCGTGACGTACGCGCAGCGTCCAGGAATCACGCGCGGATAGCAGGCTTCCGCGAGCCCTCCGCTCGAAGCACGCCCCGGCACCAGATTGGCCCATGCCTTGCTGAAGCATCCATCCAGAAACGAAGTACCTGAGCTTCTGGAGGCAAGCCATGACGAGCGTGACCGGGAAGAACCGTGTGGGGCTGTTGGGAGCGATGCTGCTGGCGGTGGCGAGCGGATGTGCTCCCGCCGCCGAGGAGCTGGAGCCCTCGCAAGAGGCGCCCGTTCCCGCGCAGGAGGTGCCCGAGCGGCCCAACCCCGAGCGCCGCGGCATAGGCTCCATGCCGATGCCTCCTCCACCGACAGGGCCCACGGCTCAGTCGCTCACGGTGGATCCCCGGCGCTCCCTGGCGGTGACGGACCAGGCCATCCTCAACCGGTTCTCGTTCCAGGCGGTGATGAACCAGCTCGTCGGCACCAGCGGAGTGCCCACCACGCCCCTGGCGCTTTTCCAGCAGTGGTGGGACACGCAGCGGCTGGGGCCCGGCCTGGGCCTGGGGCCCAACTGCAACAGCCCCGGCATCGCCAACATGAACGGCTTCCCCTACACCTGCCCCCGCGCCGAGGGGAACCAGGCCACGGTGGACCCCTTCATCAACCCCACCACCAACCCGAACTTCTACATCCCCATCGGCCTCTTCAACCGGTTTGACCTGGCCTCCGCCAGCGGCGCCGACTGCGGCGAGTACCGCGTCGTCTTCGCCAAGCGCTCGGGGGTGACCAACCCCGGGGACCGCAACCTCATCATCTTCGAGGCGGTGCTGCCCAACCCCAACCCCGCCATGGGCCTGGAGGGCTGCCGGCCGGTGGCCAACTTCTGGAGCAGCCTGTCCACGGATCCGGACGTGACCTCGCGCGCCAACAAGCTGCGCGACTTCTACTTCCTGGGCCTGCCGGGCTTCATGCCCATCATCCACATCGACAACCTGGGCAACCGCGCGGGCAGCACCGGCCAGGTGCGCACCAACCAGTTCATGCAGGCCGACTGGATGCTGCGCGAGTTCAAGATCCGCCGCGACTGCACCACCACACCGTGCAAGGTGCAGTTCATCCCGGTGACGGTGAAGACCAACCCGGGCGGCACCCTGTTCAACCCCGGCTCGGGCCACCCGCAGGCCTTCAACTTCCAGAACGCCGTGTTCCCCTCGCAGGTGGCCAGTCTGGCCGTCAATGACATCAACCGCTTCACCCTGTCCGTGCCGGACAACCTCAACGGCGGCCAGAGCAACTCGCAGCACCCCATGGAGAACCACTACGTCAACCAGTTCGGCACGGCGGCCAGCCCCTTCCGGGCGAACATCCAGGGCAAGCTGAGCGCCATCGCCAGCCCGCTCACGCCGGACAACATGGTGGCGCGGGCCCAGGCGCTCTCCTGCGCCGGCTGCCACCAGCACAGCAACGGCGCCAAC
>DASVVJ010001047.1:0-5165 GCA_036389955.1 Myxococcaceae bacterium | reverse complement strand
CGGGCGCGGCCAGGGCCGCCCACAGCCACAGCAGCACCGCCGCAGGCCACCGTGAAGACTGCCTCGCTCCCGGGCTCCTCATGCGGTGCATGCCTCACTCCTTCGCTCAACGCGGAGACGAGGTTAGAGGCCCACCCTGGGCAAGAGGAGAAGGCGCCAGGTGGCGTCCGCTCTTCTCCTCCGGCTCACCCAGCAGGAGCGGCTCCCGCGCCACGCCGTCACCTGGGCGCTGACGACACCCCTGCTCCCTCCTCAGGTAGAGGCGCGCTGCCGCGACTGTCCTGCCTGCTGGAACTGTCCGCCGCGCGCGGCGCTACCGGGCCGGCCTGCCCGAGTCTGGTAGCGCGCACCGTGAAGCGCCAGAGTCAGCGGTACCGCTTACCGAAACACGGCCCTCCTGAGCTTGCCCCGATTTAGTGGACACTCCACTAAGCGGCGCCGGACTCGGAGACGCCCTCGGCCTTGGGCTTGTCCAGGCCGAACGCGCTGTGCAGCTCGCGCACCGCCAGCTCCGTGTAGTTGGAGTGGATCACGCACGAGACCTTGATCTCCGAGGTGGAGATCATCTGCACGTTGATGCCGGCGCCCGCCAGCACCTTGAACATCTTGGCCGCCACGCCCGAGTGGTTGCGCATGCCCACGCCGACGATGGACACCTTGGAGATCTGATCGTCGGTCTCCATGCCCTCGGCCTTCACCGTCTTGACGATCTTCTTCACCACGTCCTTCGTCTTGGTGAGGTCCGCCTTGCCCACGGTGAACGTCAGGTCCGTGCGCCCGTCCTTGGAGACGTTCTGGACGATGAGGTCCACGACGATGCTCTTCTCGTCCAGCGCGCCGAAGATTTTCGCCGCCACGCCCGGCACGTCCGGCACGCCGCGGATGGCGATCTTCGCCTCGTTCTTGTCGTAGGCAATGCCACTGACCAACACGTCTTCCATCGAAGCGTCCTCCTCACACACCAGCGTGCCCGGGTCGTCCGTGAACGAGGACTTCACCCACAAGGGCACCTTGTACTTCATCGCGAACTCGACCGAACGGATCTGCAGCACCTTGGCGCCCACGCTGGCCAGCTCCAGCATCTCCTCGTAGGAGATGCGGTCCAGCTTGTGCGCCGCGGGGCACACGTTGGGGTCAGTGGTGTAGACGCCGTCCACGTCCGTATAAATCTCGCAGGCGTCGGCCTTGAGCGCCGCGGCCAGCGCCACCGCCGTGGTGTCCGAGCCGCCGCGGCCCAGCGTGGTGACGTTGCCTTCCTCGTCCTGGCCCTGGAAGCCGGCCACCACGACGATCTGCTTCTTCTTCAGCGCCTGGACGATGCGCTCCGCGTCGATGCTCTTGATGCGGGCCTTGGAGAAGGTGCTGTCAGTGGTGATGCGCACCTGGTGGCCCAGGAAGCTCACCGCCTTCTTCTTCTGCGCCTGGATGGCCAGGGCGACGAGCCCGATGGAGACCTGCTCACCGGTGGCGACCACCACGTCCTGCTCGCGCTCGTTGGGCCGCTCGGAGATCTGGCCCACCAGCTTGAGCAGCCGGTTCGTCTCGCCGGACATGGCCGAGACGACGACCACCACGTCGTGACCGGCTTTCTGGGCGGCGATGCAGCGGCGCGCCACATTCTTGATGCGTTCGACGTCTCCAACCGAGGTACCGCCGTACTTCTGAACGATGAGCGCCAAGGTGTCGGGCCCCTCCCTGCTTGCCAGGCGCAGCCTATACGCACAGCGTCATCCACTGTCAAAGGGAGCCGAGGGTTCCCTGAAGACCAGGCGGACCCCGTTGCGTACCGTGCGCTGCCCGTCTATGGGAGGCGCCCATGTCCTCCCCTCGCCTACTGATCGATGGTGACACCCTCAAGCTGGAGGAGATCCTCCAGGTGGCCCGCCACGCCGTGAAGGTGGAGCTGGCCCCCGAGGCCGCCTCCCGCGTCCGTGCTTCCCGCGCCCTGGTGGACCGCGTGGCCGCCGGAGATGAACCGGCCTACGGCATCAACACCGGCTTCGGCACGCTGGCCGAGGTGCGCATCGACAAAAAGGATCTGCGCGAGCTGCAGCGCAACCTGATCCTCTCGCACGCGGCGGGCGTGGGCTCGCCGCTGCCGCTGCCCGAGGCCCGGGCGCTGTTGCTGCTGCGGTGCAACGTGCTGGCCAAGGGCTTCTCGGGCATCCGGCCGGAGACGCTCGCGCTGGCGCTGGAGATGCTGAACCGGGACGTGGTGCCGGTGGTGCCCGAGCGCGGCAGCGTAGGCGCGTCGGGAGACCTGGCGCCGCTGGCGCACCTGGCGCTGGTGTTCATCGGCGAGGGCGAGGCCTTCTACCAGGGGCAGCGGCTGCCGGCGCGGCAGGCACTGGAGCGCGCGGGCCTGCAGCCGGTGGTGCTGGAGGCCAAGGAGGGCCTGGCGCTCGTCAACGGCACCCAGGCCATGTGCTCGGTGGGCACGCTGCTGCAGCTGCGCGCGGAGATGCTGGCGGAGCTGGCGGACGTGGCCGGGTCCATGTCGTTGGAGGGGCTGCTGGGCAGCCACAAGCCCTTCACCCCGGAGATCCACGAGGTGCGGGCGCACGAGGGCCAGAAGGCGTGCGCGGCGAACCTGCGTCGGCTGTTGGCGGGCAGCGAGCTGGTGGAGACGCACGTCAACTGCAGCAAGGTGCAGGATCCGTACAGCCTGCGGTGCATGCCGCAGGTGCACGGGGCGGCGCGCGAGGGGCTGATGTTCTCGCGGCGCATCCTCGAGGTGGAGGTGAACAGCGCCACGGACAACCCGCTGGTCTTCGTGGACAAGGAGCGCATCGTCTCGGGCGGTAACTTCCACGGGCAGCCGGTGTCGCTGGCGCTGGATGTGGCGGCCATGGCGCTCACGCAGCTGTCGGCCATCAGCGAGCGGCGGGTGGAGCAGCTCGTCAACCCGGCGCTGTCCGGGCTGCCGCCGTTTTTGGCGAAGAACTCGGGGCTCAACTCGGGGTTCATGATCGCCCAGGTGACGAGCGCGGCGCTGGTGGCCGAGTCTCGCGTGCTGAGCCACCCGGCCTCGGTGGACTCGATTCCGTCCTCGGCGGGCCGCGAGGACCACGTGTCCATGGGCATGACGGCGGCGCTCAAGGCGCGGCAGGTGTCCGAGTTCACGCGCTCGTGCCTGGCCATCGAGATGCTGGTGGCGGCGCAGGCGCTGGACTACCGCCAGCCGGTGAAGGCGGGCCGGGGCGCTCAGGCGGCATACGAGCTGATCCGCAGCCGCGTGCCGACGATGGAGAAGGATCGCGAGGTACACCGGGACATCGAGACGGTGAGCCAGCTCATCGACTCGGGCGAGCTGCTCGAGGCGGTGCGGGCCGCGACGCGCGAGTAAGGGATTCGGGCAGGCCCACCTGCTCAGCGCCGGGGACGATGGGCTAACGTCCCCGGCCATGCTCCTCACGCGCCTGTCCACCGCATTGCTCCTGACGGGGCTTCTGGCTGTCGGCTGTGATCGCGGCACTCCCAAGCCCCCTCCTCCTCCTCCTCCGCAGGAGACCGTCAAGCCGCCCGAGCCCACCGCCCCGCTCAAGGTGGAGGAGCGCTTCGCGAAAGCAGGCGTGGCGGCACCGGCGACGGCTCCGGGACAGCCCGACACGGGCGAGGTGGACCTCGCGGAGCTGCGGGACTCCGTGGCGGATCCTCAGGAGATCAAGGAAGAGGAGCTGTCCCGGCTGACCAACCCCCAGAGAGAACGTGCGCCGCGGGGCGACCGGAGACGGCCCAGCGCCGATAATGCGCAGGACGATGAGGCCCTGGAGGATGATTGGGAACCGCGCAGCGCCCCGCGCGAGGCACCCCCGCCGGGCCTCAGTGCCGGTGCGCCCCCGCCTCCGATGGCGCCGGCCCCGGCGGATGGCGCTCCCCGGGTGCTGGAGGCGAAGCGCCGGGAGATCATTCAGATCATCAAGGGCAGCAGCAGCGGAGGCGGCAGCAGCGACGCCCCCAAGATGGATTCCTCGAGCTCCGCTCCCGAGAAGCTCGAGGAGGCCAAGCCAACCCAGTCCGAGGACCCCAAGCTGGCCACCCCGGTACTGCCGAAGGTGGAGGCAGCGCCCCGCGCAGCCAAGGTGCTGGTGACGGATGAGTCCGGGCGCTATCAGCCGCTGAAGACGCGGGCGGTGCGCGTGGTGACCTATATCCAGGGCGCTCGGGCGCGCACGGTGGTGGACTACCTGTTCGAGAACGAGACACCGCGCACGCTGGAGGGCACCTTCTATTACCCGCTGCCGGGTGGGGCCACGGTGGCAGGGTTCGCGCTGTACTCGGGTGCGGTGGCGGTGAACACGCCCTCGCTCTTTCAGTCGTCGGAGCTGCTACCGCCGCTGGGAGAGGGCTCGGCGAAGGCGGAGGCGCTGGTTGCCGCGGCGCCTCCGAGCAAGCCTGGGGCGAAGTACTCCTGGGGCGCAGTGCAAGAGGCCCGCATCGTTGAGCAGAAGCGCGCACGCGAGGTGTACGAGGAGGTGGTGCGGCAGAACGTGGACCCGGCGCTGCTGGAGTGGGCAGGCGCTTCCACCTTCAGCGCACGCGTGTTTCCGCTGCCGCCGAAGTCCCTCAAGCGCGTGGTGATTGCCTACGAGCAGTCGCTGCTCTTCGACGGGCAGCGGCTGCGCTACACCTGGCCTCTGCCGCCGGGAGCGGGCAAGGACCTGCAGGTGTCCGCGCGCGTGCACGTGGACCCGCGTCACGCCCAGGAGGTGCTGGTGCAGCCCGAGCAGGCCGTTAAGCCACGAGCCCTCGGGCCGTGGCAAGCCTATGACTTCGCCAAGCTGCAGGGAGATAGCGCCCTGGCGGTGGCGCTCACGCCCAGGAGCCCGGAAGCCGATGTGCTGGTGGGCAAGGACGCCGCAGGCCTGCCGGGCCATGCCTTCTACGCGCGAGTGCGGCTGCCCGAGCGCCTGACGTCCGGAGCGGAAGGGCCACCCACTGGCCGAGCGGTGCTGGTGGTGGACACCTCGCTGTCCACAGAAGATGGCAACGCGTGGGCACTGCAGGCAGCCACCTTGCGCGCCCTGCTGGAGAAGGACTCCACGCTGCAGGAGTACGCGGTGCTGCTGTTCGACGTGCGCCCGCGCTGGCTGCACGCTCCGGGCTGGCGGCCCAATGACGCCACCCACCGCCAGCAGACCTTCGCGGAGTTGGAGCGCATGTTC
>DASVVJ010001046.1:0-9796 GCA_036389955.1 Myxococcaceae bacterium | reverse complement strand
GAGTGGCGGGTACGATGCTGGGCGATTGAATCCCGAGTACCCCCGCCAGATGTCGCTCTTCACCCTCTCGGGCAGCCCCACGGCGTCCGCGAGGCCCACGCTTGCGCCTCCGCCACAGCCGCCCGTGCGCAACCGGATGGTGGAGGAAGCGCCCCGTGTCGTCAGCGAGCGCGATGAGCTGTTCGTCCGGGCCGAGTCGCTGGCCTGGCGGCTGTCGGTGACGGACAACCGCTCGACGATGGTGTCCTTCCGCCGGGGCGCCAACGTGCTGCAGTTGCGGCTGCACCACATGTTCCTGGACGCGCCCGAGCCGGTGGTGCGCGCGGTGGCGGACTACGCGGGCCGGGGACACAGGGGAGCAGGCGGGCTCCTGGACGAGTACATCCGGGGCCAGCAGCCGCGCATCCGCCAGTTCCGCCGCGAGTCGGACGCGGACCTCAACCCCCAGGGCCGCTGCTTCGACTTGCAGAGCATCTTCGAGGCGGTGAACCGCACTTACTTCCAGGACGGCATCCAGGCGCGCATTGGCTGGGGCCGCATGCCTCCGCGGCGCCGGCGCAAGTCCATCCGCCTGGGGGTGTACGACCACCAGACGCGGGAGATCCGCATCCACCCGGCGCTGGATCGGCCCGAGGTGCCGGCCTTCTTCGTGGAGTTCATCGTCTTCCACGAGATGCTGCACCAGCTCTTCCCCAGCACGGGGCGGGGTGGGCGGCGGGTGCACCACCCGCGGGCGTTCCGGGACCGGGAGAAGGCGTTTCCGCACTACGGTGCCGCACTGCGCTGGGAGCGGGAGAACCTGGGCGTGCTGTTGAGGGGCTGAAGCCCTCCTTCGCCTGCTGGCTCTTTTACCGTTTTACCGGGCGCCGGGCCTGCGCTGCGTGCTTGACCGCACGCGAGGCTCCCCCCATCCTCCGGGCCCCTATGCGACGAGCGAAGATTGTCTGCACCCTCGGGCCTGCCAGCCAGAGCCAGGAGATGTTGGAAGCGCTGATTGACGCGGGCATGGATGTGGCCCGGCTGAACTTCTCCCACGGCAGTCACGAGCAGCACCAGGAGAACATCAACAAGCTGCGCGCGGCCTCGCTGAAGGTGCGCAAGGCGGTGGGCATCCTGGGCGACCTGCAGGGCCCGAAGATCCGCACCGGCCGGTTCATCACCGGCAGCACCGAGCTGAAGGAGGGCGCCACGTTCTCCATCACCACGGACGAGAGCGTGAAGGGCAACGATGAGATCGTGTCCACCACGTACCCGCACCTGGCGGCGGACGTGAACCCGGGAGACCGCATCCTGCTGGATGACGGCCTGCTGGAGCTCAAGGTCATCGAGACGGACAAGAAGCAGCTCTTGCGCACGCAGGTGGTGGTGGGCGGCGTGCTGAAGAACAACAAGGGCATCAACCTGCCGGGTGTGGCGGTGCGCGCGGACGCGCTGACGCCGAAGGACCGCGAGGACCTGGTCTTTGGCATCAAGGCGGGCGTGGACTTCCTGGCGCTGTCGTTCGTGCGGCAGCCGGCGGACATCGAGATGGCGCGGCAGGCGATGGCGGAGGTGGGCCGCTCGGTGCCCATCATCGCCAAGCTGGAGAAGCCGGAGGCCATTGCCCGGCTGGACGCCATCCTGGACAAGACGGACGGGGTGATGGTGGCGCGCGGCGACCTGGGCGTGGAGATTCCGCCCGAGGAGGTGCCGGCGGTGCAGAAGGACATCATCCGCCGGGCCAACAGCCGGGGCCTGCCGGTCATCGTGGCGACGCAGATGCTGAACTCGATGATCGACAACCCGCGGCCCACGCGCGCGGAGGCCAGTGACGTGGCCAACGCGGTGTTCGACGGGGCGGACGCGGTGATGCTGTCGGGCGAGACGGCCAGCGGCAAGTACCCGCTCGAGTCGGTGCAGATGATGGACCGCATCGTGCTGGCGGCGGAGTCGGCCTCGCGGTCGCAGAGCCTGGGGCGGATGATCGGGGCGCCGGTGAACCTGCCGTCGCACTTTCCGGACGTGATTGCGCGGGTGGCGTGCCAGGCGGCGGCGGCGAGCGGTGCGTCGCTCATCGCGGCGTTCACGCTGTCGGGCGTGACGGCGCGGCTGCTGGCGCACTACCGCCCGCCGGTGCCGATCGTGGCGTTCAGCCCGAACCAGGAAGTGCGGCGCCGTCTGGCGCTGATCTGGGGCGTGGTGCCGCGGGTGCTGGAGCCCATCCAGGACACGGAGGCGATGGTGCGGCGCGTGGAGGAGGAGCTGCTGGCGCGGGGCCTGGCGCAGGCGGGCGAGCGCATCGTCATCGTCTTCGGAGCGCCGGTGGGACAGCCGGGCAAGATCAACAGCCTGCGGCTGCACACCATCAGCGGCGGTAGCTGAGCCGTGGCCAAAAACCCCTCTCCCTTCGGGAGAGGGACGGGGTGAGGGTTCCCGCGGCCCTCACACCCGGTACTCGACGAAGTCCTCGCGGCAAGCGGGCCCGGCGGCCACCCACATCGTTCCCCGAGCAGGGGACATGACCACGGCCGCCTTGGTCACCATCGGCATCTGTCCCGGAGCGACGGGCTCGTCATGGCGGCACAGGCGCCCGCCCGGGTTGCCGTGGTCGGACAGAAACTCCATCAACCGCTCCGGAGTCAGCCGCCCGTACTCGGCGTCGATGAGCTCCTTCATCCGCGTGGCGCGCCCGTGCGTGCAGGGCACGAACTGATGGGTGAGGTCGAGCGCGCGAAGCCGCTCGGCCTGGTAGTGGTTGGCATGCACGAGGACGCCGCGCTCGGGCTCCAGCACGGCCCGCTCCTCATAGGTGCTCTCGAGCCCAAGCACGCGCCCCTCCGCATCCGCCAGCAGGTACGCGCCGAAGCCCCGGGCCACTCCCGCCAGCATGGACATCGCCGCGCTCATGCCTGGCTGGCGAAGCACCTTGGGAAGGTAGATCCCCAGCGGGACGATGGAGCTACACGGCTGAGGCGCCACCAGCGTCAGGTTGGCGCAGTTGGCCAGCCCCTCGCTGCTCAGGTGGTAGTAGGGCGCGCAGGACAGACACAGCGACAACAGGGTCCGCCCATCCGGGTAGCGCACGCGAATCAAATCCACCGTGGCATCCGGGCCCCAGTCGATGTTCTGTCCCAGGAGCGCCTGGCCCTGCACGGTGGCCGCGCCCGTAAGGGCGAACGAGGTGCACATGCCGCCGATCTGCTGGTAGTTGATGGCCACCTCGAGCATGCACTGGAGCGCGAAGGCCTCCTCGTAGGGGAGGCCCGCCCCTTCCGCCTGGCCCCGGATGAGTTCCAGCGCCTCCGGGTCAAAGGCCCGCACATTGGGCTCGAGCTTCATCGCCGTGCGCACCACATCCGCCCGGGAAGCCTGAAAGGGCCCGGAGGCCAGCCCGTGGAAGAGCACCTCGAGCGAGGTCTTGAAGCTGGCCCGGCACCCTTCGCCCCACTGCTGGCCGATCTGTCGTGGGGTTCCCTGGCACTCCACCACCTGGAGCTTGCGTGTCGTCATGGGACGCAAGCTAGGTCCGGGGGCTGGCCTGGCGCTTGAACGAATGCGACAGGCAAGGCTCAGCCGCCGGCCCGGAGCTGGCTCGGGGCCCGGCCCAGGAGGTCACGAAACTCCCGCGTCAGGTGGGCATGGTCGGCGTAGCCACTGGCCAGCGCAATCTCCACCAGGGAGCGCGAGGGCTCCGAGCGCAGCTTCTCCAGGGCCTGCTGCACGCGGTGGATCCGGCGAAAGGTCCTCGGAGAGAGCCCCAGGCGCTCCTGAAAGGCCCGCTCCAGCGTGCGCGGGCTGAGGTGGAGCGCGTCCGACAGCTCGGCCACGGGCTGCATGGAGCCCTGCGCCTGAATGTAGCGCCAGGCCCGATCGAACGTGTCGAGCGCCGGCCACGAGACCTGCCGGAGCGCGGCCTCCACCCGCTGCCAGCGCTGCTCCACTGAGCCAGCGCGGACGAGCTGCTCCCCCAGCGCGTCGAGGGATAGATTTCCCACCTGCCGCAGCTCCACGGCAGTGTCGACGAGTTCCGCCGTACTGGCCTCCACCAGCCGAGGCATGGCTCCGGGATGGAAGTGGACGACGCAGTAGTCGCAGCCCGCGCTGTTGCGCACGTGAGCCAGCCGAGTCACCGGGCCATAGAGCCAGGCTCTGCAGGCCGAGCCCGACACCTCGATGAGCAGGTCCACGTTGGCGTCGGGCGTCACCTCATGCACGCGCGCCTGTGCGGGCTGCGCGGGCTGCCAGAGCATGAACTCCACCCGGTCCCGCCACGGAGCGGAAGGGCGGGCCCACTGCACCATGATGTCGCTGACCGTCGTCCCGGGCATGGAGGAGGCTCCTCCCTGCCTGTAACCTATAACAACGACGCCTACGAGAGCTGAACCCGCTCGGCGGCGTGGCCCCCGAGGAAGCGCCGGAACACGGCGCCCCGGTCCTCCGAGGAGCTTCGGGGGCACAGCTGCGCATCCAGAATCAGCCCGGCCTGCTCGATGAAGGTCGCCACGGCCAGGGCGGGAGCGTGCTGAATCGCGCGGCTGAGGAACACCGTGCCCAGCTCGGCGTAATACACGCCGCTGGAGCCCTCGAGGATCTCCGGATCCACCCACTTGGCCTGGGGCAGCCAGCCAAAGTCCCCGGCGAGCGCGCGCAGCCGCAATCGCTCGGCCTTCCGCACGTCATACCCTTCGCCGAAGCTGCCGCGCATGGCCGCGTGAAACCGCTGCTTGTCACCGGACAGCGCGGCGAACTGCTGCTGAAAGAGGGCTTGGAGTTCCGCCACCCGGATCACCATGGCCCAGCCATTGTGCCGGGCCCTTCAATCCAGGCTTGCGGAAGAACGCCAAAGCCTTGCGGTGCGGCGCCAGCCCCAGCCAGGCCGCCTACTTCACCGCGGCCAGAGCCTTCCGGGGGATTTCCGCCTCGATGAACACCTTGAGCAGCTCGGCATCGAGCTGACCGCCCTTGGCCTCCTTGGAGAGGATGTCGAGCGCGAGCGTGTGAGGCACGGCCTTCTTGTAGGGCCGGTCCGAGGCGGTGAGCGCGTCGTAGATGTCGGAGATGGACATCATCCGGGACTGCACGGGGATGGTCTTCTCCGGCATGGCGCGGGGGTAGCCGGTGCCGTCGAGCTTCTCGTGGTGGGCGTAGGCGATGTCCGGCACGCGGCGCAGGGCGCGCGTCCAGGGAATCTGGGTGAGGAAGCGGTAGGTGTGCTCGACGTGGCTCTCGATTTCCTTGCGCTCCTCGGGAGACAGGGTGCCACGGGCGATGGACAGCGAGCGGATCTCCTTATCGAGCAGCAGCGGCTGATCCTTGTCCTGCGCGTCGGTGTAGGTGAGCTTGCTCAGCTCGGTCAGCCGCTCGAAGCCGCCCTGGGCGAGCACGGTGGGGCGGTTGCAGGTGAGGACGAACTCGAACACCTCATCCAGGTGCTTGAGGTCCTTCTGCAGCCGCTCATCCTCCTCGGCGTCGATCTCCCCCATGGCCTTGTCCCCGCGCAGCTTCACGGCGGCCAGGCGGCGGCGGTAGCTCTGCAGCTGCAGATCCTTGCGGGCGATCTGGAAGCGCGCACGCAGCATCTCCAGCTCGTGCGGGTAGAGCTTCTCGGCCTTGACGAGCACCGGCTCGCGCACGCCCACCTTGCCGAAGTCATGGAGCAGCGAGGCGTAGCGCAGCTCCTGAAGCTCCACGGCGGAGAAGCGGGTGTTGGCGTAGACGCCGGTGTCCTGATGCTCCAGGGCCTGGGCCAGCGACACGGTGAGGTCGGCCACACGGCCGGAGTGACCGGCGGTGGTCGGGTCGCGCGCTTCGATGGCCACGACGGAGGCGGAGACGAAGCCCTCGAAGAGGCGGTTGATCTCCTCGTGGAGCAGGGCGTTCTCGATGGCGCCGGCGGCCTGAGCGCCCAGGGCCAGCAGCAGCTCCTCGTCCTCGGCGTCGAAGATGAGGCCGCCGCGCTTGTTCAACGCCTGGATGACGCCGGTGACTTCACCGTTGGCATCGCGCATGGGCACGCAGAGGATGGTCTGCGTGCGGTAGCCGCTGGAGATGTCGAAGGAGCGGTTGAAGCGCTCATCGGCGTAGGCGTCGGGGATGTTGATCACCGCGCCGGTGGCGGCCACCTGGCCGGCGATGCCGCTGCCCACGGGCAGGCGGATTTCGCGCTTGGCACCTTGAGCGACCTTGCTCCACAGCTCATTGCGCTCGCGGTCGAGGATGAAGAGCGAGCACCGGTCCGCCTCGACGACCTTGGAGGCCTCGTAGATGATGAGCGGCAGCAGCAGGTCGAGATCGCGCTCGGCGCTCATCGCCTTGGTCACGTCGAGAATGGACGTGAGCTTCTGAAGACGGCGGGAGAGGGCGTTTTCGTCGGACGTGTAAAGCACCGGGGAGCGACTCCGGGGTGACGGGTGAACCAATCAGGTCCTGCGTTGTAGCACGATGCGTGAGGGCCCGGTCTGCGCGGCCGCTCGCCCTATTGGATAGCGGCCTGTCTACCGTCGTGCATGCAGGGAATGCCCGGTACCGCTGGAAACCCGGAGCGGCTAAGAAGCGAAGCCTCTATGAACCGACGCGTACGGGTGTCGCCCTCTTTACTCTCCTGTGATTTCGGCCGTCTGGCGGAGGAGGTCCGCGCCGTGGAGGCGGCGGGAGCCGACTGGGTTCACGTGGATGTCATGGATGGCCGGTTCGTGCCGAACATCACCATCGGCCCGGTGGTGGTGCAGGCCATCAAGCGGGCGGCGACCCGGCCGCTGGATGTTCACCTGATGATTGTGGAGCCGGAGAAGTACATCGAGGCGTTCGCGAAGGCGGGAGCGGACATTCTGACGGTGCACGTGGAGACCAGCCCGCATCTTCACCGCACGTTGCAGCAGATCCGCCAGGCGGGGGCCAAGCCGGCGGTAGTGCTCAACCCCTCGACGCCAGTGTCGGCGGTGGAGGAGGTGCTGAGCGAGGTGGAGATGGTGCTGGTGATGAGCGTGAACCCGGGCTTCGGGGGTCAGAGCTTCATCGAGGGGGCGGTGGAGAAGGTGCGCAAGCTGCGGGCGATGATCGACGCGCGGGGGCTGAACGTGGACATCGAGGTGGACGGGGGCATCAACGCGGACACGGCGCGGCGGGTAGTGGAGGCGGGGGCGACGGTGCTGGTGGCGGGCTCGTACGTCTTCGGAGCGAAGGACTACGCGCAGGCCATCCGCTCGTTGCGGCCCACCTGAGCCCTGGGCTCTGGGAGGGCAGGCAGGGGAGCAAGGACTCCAGGCGCCTACAGGCCTCCGGGCGCTCGAAAATTAAGAAGGGGACGAAAAGCAGATCCTGAGGCGTTGACTCAGCCGGGCGGGTCGGGTACATCCGCCGCACTCTGACGGGCCCGAGGCAGTACACCGGCAGAGGGGAAATATCGGGGAGTGGCTCAGCCTGGTAGAGCACTTGGTTCGGGACCAAGGGGTCGCAGGTTCAAATCCTGTCTCCCCGACCATTCGAAAGCCCTGGAGTTTCACGGACTTCCGTTGAAACTCCAGGGTTTTTGTTTTTCCCCCGGAGCCTGCCAGCAACCGGAGGATGCCGAGGCCAGGGTCGCGTGGTCAATGTGCTCGTGCGGGTAGCGGCGAAGAGCGAATGGCCCGTCTTCGAGGGCATCCTGGAGAATTTCCGGATGTGAACAGGACCTGGGGTGTCATCGCCTCTGGGATACCCTGCCCGTAGATTCGAACCCTCCTCGATGTGGAGGGCGTCTCATGGCTCCTCAGCGTCTGATCGTTGCGGCCTTGTTCTTGGCCCTGTCCACCTCGTGCAGCGCCACGCGCGTGGTACGCCTCGACACGGGGCAGGGGGAGCCGCTGGAGTACACGCCTCCCACCTCGATCCAGCCCGTGAAGGTGGATGCAGAAGCCTTCGAGGAAGCGCTGACGCAGATGGTGCTGAATGCACCCCTCCCCCTCCGCCCACCCCAGCAAGACGGGTGGGTGCGCGCCTCCTACCTCAGCGACGACCCGGAAACACGTTGGCAGCGCCTGATGGGCAAGAGCTTCGGAGGCATCTGCGAGCCGGGCCAGCGCAAGGAAACCTGCCTCTCTCTGCTCGATGACGTGATGGGCCTGAGCGAGTGGGACAAGCTCGGGGTGGCCCTGGGCCTGTCGATCGATCCGCTCAAGGAGAGCATCGCCAAGGCGGTGGAGAACACCCTGGCCCCTCAGCTCTTCTACACCGTGATCGCCACGGGCCTCATCACCTGGGCCGTCATGGCGGCTAACCCCGAGCCCGTTTTCACCAAGGCGGCGGCCATCGTCTCCGCTCTGCTGCTGATCTACCTGGGAGTGGAGACGTTCCTAGAGGTGGTGGATGCGAGCCGGGAGTTGAAGTGGGCCAGCGACCGGGCAACCACCTGGGAAGAGTTGGAGCACGCCAGTAAGCGCTTCGCGAACCGGGTGGGACCGGAGGTGGCTCGCGTCTTCGTCCTCGCGGTGACGGTGGTGGTAAGCCATGGCCTGACTGGGGGCGCTGCGCTGCTGTCCTCGCGGCTGTCGATGCTGCCCAGCTTCTCGGGGGCAGCGGCGGCGGGGGCCTCACGGTTCGGCATTAACCTGGCGAACGTGGGACAGGTGAGTGCTGTGGCCGTTGTCGGAAGCACCATTGTCATCTCCCTGCCTGCCACGGCGGTTGCCATGGCAGTCCAGGGGATGATCGGCGGTGGCAGCACAGCCACGACGAGAGCACCCCACCGGACGCCTCCACGGATTGAAGACGGGAACCTCAACGAGGGCTGGCAACACATCGAAGGCAGGCACATCACAGGCAATCATCCGAATGGCTCGGGTGACCTCTTCGCGCCAGGAACGACCCGTGCCCAGCTCCAGAAAGCTGCTGAGGAAATCGTCAAAAACGGGAATCGGATCTCGGCTCCTGGCAGACGCCTCCAGACCTTCCAGATGAAGGTAAAGATCAATGGCAGAAGTGATGTGATTCGGCTGGTGGTGGATTCAGACGACGCCAACCGAGTCATCACCATGTTCCCGGTCAAGGGAGGGGGGTGAAATGTTTCGCTTCCAATGCGAATGGGTCGATGGACGGGCAACTTCCGCACGCTCGGGCTACGAGCTGGGACACATGTCCTTCGCTGGGGAAGAGGGCATCTGCACCTCGCGGGGCAAAGTTCCAGATCAAGCAATGATGATCGGTCTTGCCATCGTGGAACTTCTCGACGGACTGCGCCGGTTCCTGGCTGAAAGACAGGTTGAATACACGTTTGTTGGGACTGACTCCTCGTTCTCCGTCCAATTCCGGAGGGGAGGGAAGGGGCGCATTGCCGTCCGATGTGGCACGACCTTCCTGGGAGAGGTGGATGGCTCCCACCTGTGCAGAGCCATCCTTTCGGGCGTCGAGTCGTTTCTGGGGCAGCCAGGGAACCAACTCTCTGGTGATGCTCCCGTTCGCGAGGATCTGCTCGCGGCTATCGAGGAGTTTGCGCGCCTTCGCGTATGAGCGCGCTCCTTGATGGGTATCGGAGATGGACTTTGGCGCTCCTCGTCGCCGAGGAGATCAAGACGGCTCTGAAGCGCATCGGGGCCACGGGCAGGCCTGATTCGAGGTCCGGAGTTGAGAAGAGCAGAAGGCGAGTGAGACCGGGTGCTTGCAGCGTGAAAGCGCTGTCCTGGTGGTGAGCGTGCGTTGCAGGGGGCCATTCTGATCGCGCGCCAGAGGTGTCGTGATAGGTAGGCGACAAGGCCTCCTACCTACCCGGTTCCCAGAGGGAAAGGGGTGCGCTACAGCCAGTGCGGGGAAGAAGGCGGAGGGATGGAGCAGGCGAGCCCCATCC
>DASVVJ010001045.1:0-4130 GCA_036389955.1 Myxococcaceae bacterium | reverse complement strand
GCTTCACCAGCTCCTCCAGCGAGCGCACCGGGGGAACGTCGCGGGTGCGCTCGCGCGCCTCCGCCACCTCGCGCCGCAGCACCACGCCGCGATCCCGGTCGTGTTCCGCGCCCAGCCGCAGCAGCATCTCGTGGGCCAGGTCCAGGTCGCGCCGCTTCTGCAGCACGTCGTCCACATTCTCCCGCGCGCGCTCGGCGAGGAACTCGGCAATGGCCATGCGGGCGCTGGTCGGTGCCCGGCCCTGCCAGGCGTAAGAGGTGCGCGGGAGGATCTCGAACGGCGGCGGCTGAGCCCCGGGCGCGGAGGCGAACACGTCCGCCACCTTCACCACGCGCGCCAGCTTCACGAAGGAGCGCTCCAGCGTCGTCTTCGCTCCGGGTGGCATCTCCCCCGCGCGGTGGGCCCGCTCCACGCGGCGCAGGCGCTCCTCGTACTCCTGCAGTGCCTCACCGGCGCGCTGCTGCAGCGCCTCGGCGAGCTTGCCCGCCCTGCCCTTGCGCACGCCCAGGTTGCGCAGCAGGTGCGCGTCCGCCAACGTGTGCACGCCCACCCGATCCAGCTCGCGATCCAGCGTCTCGATCGTAGGGAACGACAGATCCACCTCGCCAGGAGCCATAAGCCCCAGCGCCCAACCCATCACGCCCGAGGGGCGTGCGGCGCTCTGCTGGAGCGGATCCAGCCGCTGGCGCAGCTCCATCAGCCGGGAGGCCAGCATGCTCAGGGCCTCCCGAAAGCCGCCTCACGCGGCGCGGGGAAATGGAGGACGCGAGGGCTCACAGCGACGTCCGCAGCTCCAGCACGCGCTTGCTGAAGCGCCCGAAGTCCTCGTCGATGCCGCGCAGCTGCTGCGCGAGCTTGCGCGCGTGCTCGCCCAGATCGCCCTGCAGGGCGCCCAGGGTGCCCAGGGCTCCGCGCAGCCGCACCAGCTCTCCCTCCTTCAGGGCCAGCAGCGGGAAGCGGCTCTTCACCAGCCGCTCGAAGGTGCGCTCCGCCTCGCCTCGCGCCTTGGGTGCCTCCAACTCCGGCAGGAGCGCGGTGAGCAGCTGAGTCAGCCAGCTGCGCAGGTACTTGATGCGCGTGTGGACGAAGGCCAGCTCGGCTTGAGCCACCGCCGTTCGCACCCCGTCCGACAGGAACGAGGCCGCCGTCTGCGGCCGCGCGAAGGCCAGCTGCGTATCCAGCCCCATCAACGCGGCCAGCTCGCCGTCCGGAGCCCGGACCGAGAAGGTGTTGCGGTAGAACTGGTACGCGTCGCCGTTGACCACCGCGGAGGGCGCGGGCGGAGGGCTCGCCACGTCCCGCGCCAGCGAGCGGGCGTGCTCCACGAGCCGGGCCTCCAGCGTGTCCCGGCACTCGTTGAGGATGGCCTCGGCCGACAGGCCCTCCTGCCGCAGGTTCTCCGCCACCGTCTGAATGGCCCGGGCGTACTGCTCGATGCGCTCGAAGGGCGTGGTGGACAGCACCTGCTTGGCGTACGCCAGGCCAAGCGGCTGCAGCAGCTCCTGCTTGATCCCTGGCTGGGTGGGATCCAGCGTCTGCAGCGACTTCTCCAGCTGGGTGAGCCGCTTCGAGTCCGTGGACAGCGCCTCGAACGGATCGCGCTTGGTGGGACGGGGAGCCTGGAAGGCCGACATGGCCCGCCGGCGCAGCGAGGCCACCACGCGGCGGCGCACCGCCATGTCCGCCACCCGCAGCCGCTCCATCGCCGCCGGGGCGCCCTCGGACAGCAGCCCCGACAGTGCGGCCACCTGGGAGATCTCCTCCTCCAGGTTGTCAGCCAGCGCCACCAGGCCTTCGATTTTCAGCCCGTCCTCGAACTCCACGCCCTCGGCCGACAGGGCGATCATCTCCAGCATCTGCTCCAGCAGGCGCGCGGAGGACTCGCACATGGCCGGAAGCTGGGGCTTCAGCTCGGGCACGGACCGGCACAGCTCCAGCGCATCCTTGAAGGCCGTCAGCAGCTGAAGCCCGCCGCGCTCCTGCCCACCCGCGCCCGCGGCCGCACCGGCCGCCTCGCCCTGCTGGTTGGTGAGCCCGCGCGCCAGCCGCTGCTCCACCGCGGTGATCAGCCCGCGCGCGGCCGTCAGCAGCGGCGCCCGGTTCTCCAGGTGCCGCGGGCCGGGAACCAGCTTCACCAGCAGCCGCTGGGCGGTGATGGAGGCCAGCCCGGCCTGGAAGTTGCGCGCGAGCGCCTCGGCGGCCGTCACATCCTCGGTGGCCGCCATGGCGCCCGCTTCGCGCTCCACGCCGGAGACCAGCTCGTTGCGCACCTTGGCCAGCGTCTCGTCGAAGGTCTTCTGCTCCAGCCGGACGATCTCCAGCTGCGCCCGCTCGCGCGGATCCACCGCGACCTTGAGCAGCGCCTCGGCATCGGCGGCACCGGGCCCTCCGAGCAGGAAGAACCAGCGCAGCGCGTCCAGATCGTTGATCGTCGCCTCGAGCTGACGGTCCGGGCGCCGGTAGATCTGATCTCGCACCACGGCGGCCTTGAGCGCCCACAGGGCCTTCACCACCGAGCGCTGCGAGAAATACTTGGTGGGCACGTAGTCCGGCAGCTTCGCCACCTGCGCCGACAGCGAGCGCTCCAGCCCATCCGCGAGCAGCTCCACGCCCTCGAGGATCTGGCTGGACACCTTCACTTTGGTGACGGCCTCCTGGAGCAGATCGAGCTGCTGCAGGGTGAGCCCCGAGCGCAGGTCCGGGCGGGAACCGTGCATGAAGCGGTGGAGCATGGTGGCCCGGCTGGCGCGCCGGGCAAACGACTTGGGCACGAAGCTGATGAAGCTCAACCGGTCCGCGAAGGCCAGCAGCAGCTCCGGCGAGCGGGCGAGCACCTCGGAGAGGTACCGGTTGCTCGTCATGATGGCGCACTCGATGCGCCCCGTCGTCACCCGCCGGCCATGCTTGAGCTCGCGCTCGTGCAGCACGTTGAGAATGGAGCGCAGCAGCATGTCGCGCCCGTCGAACACCTCGTCCAGGAAGGCGTGAACGGCGCCCAGCATGCCGTCGTCGGTGATGTACTCGGTGCGGCCCGTCTCGGTGAGCACTTTGAAGTCCACCGGACCGATCAGGTCCGTCTGCACCGTGGACTCGGCGATCTGCTTGGCGAAGAGCGAGGGCGTACCCGTCTTCTCATCGAGAATTCGCCCCAGCACGGCGCTGGCGATGGCGCTCTTGGCGGTGCCGGGAGGCCCCACCACCAGCACGTGCTCCTTGCAGAGCAGCGCCAGCTCGATCTGGGTGAAGAGCGTCTCGCGCTCGAGGTACGTATCGCGCAGCTCTCCGAAGAAACGGCGGAAGGCCTGCGCGGCCTGCGGATAGGACGTGGGCTGGGTCAAGGTCGGTCAGGCGAAAACGGGAGGGTAGGCATGTTAGCCCCGCGCCCCCCTTGATTTGAAGCGGGTGCGTCCCCTTCCCTGCCCAGCAGCCATCCGAGCTTCGGCCTCAGGGGCGTGAGGCCACCTTCGGCAGGAGCCGGGCCGCCCGGGTACGCACATTGGCGTAGGCATCCGCGCGGGCGGCCTCCTCCAGGTGGACGGCGGCGGGCGCCCCCACCTGCTGGACGAGGAACTCCCCGCACCTGGAATGGAAGCGATCACTCACCAGGCAGCGGATGACGTTGCGGATGAGCGTGGGATCCGATCGGTAAGCGGGGTTGTTGCGGATGGCCGCCCCATACGAGGCAAGGCCGTCGTGCCACCGGAGATTGTCGAAGTTGACCTGTCCTTCGAGATACGGGGCATAGGCGCTGGTGGGGTGCTGCTTGCGCAGCTTGGCGAGCGCGCTCAGGGACTGATCCCGGCGCCCTTCCCTCACCCACCGCTCGATCTGCTCGATGCCGGGCAGCGGCTCTGGCGGAACAGGGGCTGGCACCAGCGCAGCCTCCTGCTTCGGCTTGGCCTCTGTGAGAGGCTCGGAAGGCGCGAGACTCTTCGCGGCGATGGGCGGCGCGCTCTCGGCGGGAGCTTCCTCCTGAGCCCTGGGCCAGAGCAGCACCGCGCCGGCCCCGATGAGCAGCAGCCCGGCGGCGCCCGCGCCAATCACCGCTCCTCTGCTGGGGCGGGCTCGCGTTCTGGCCTCCGGGGAAGGGGGCGTGGCCGCAGCGGGCACCTCCGGGGGTGGCGTGGCCG
>DASVVJ010001044.1:0-4472 GCA_036389955.1 Myxococcaceae bacterium | reverse complement strand
CGATGGTGCTCACCTCACCTCCTCCTACCCGCATGGCCTCACCCGCCCGCTGAATCCGGGCGTTGATTCGCTGCAGCGCCAGCCGGGCCTCGGCACTGTCATTGCCCCTCCGGTGCAGTGCCCCATCGAGCTCAGTGGCATACGCGAAGGCCACATCGGGCCGCTGCTCTCGGAGCACGGTCTCGGTGTGCTCCCAACGTTGCGCCTCCGGCACTTGCCAGGGCGCCGCGAAGACCCGGAGTCCCGCACGCCGCGCGGCCGAGAGAAACGTCTCACAGCCGCCGATCCGCTCCGCGGCGAACAGGTCCTCCCGCTCCGGCACATCCAGCCAGCGGAACAGCTCGGGAGGCACCCGGTAGAGCTCCAGGTAGCCCGTGAGCCTGGCCTGCCGAGCCAGCATCCGCGCCGCGAACCGGCGCAGCCGTCCGCGCTCGTGCACCACCCGTGGCAACAGGCCCAGAAGCGCCAGCGGGGCCAACACTCCCTCCCCCTGGGGAGCGTGGGCAAAGAGGCACATGCGCCCGTGACGGGCCGGAGGTGCTCCGGTCAGCAGCGTCGGCAACGCGCCGCACGAGTATCCGAGAATGCCGCGAAGCTGCCCCCGGTAGGGCAAGCCTCCGAACCCACCAGCAGCCTCCAATTGGAGGGGCCCCAGGGCATCGACGAAAACGATCAGGACGCGGCGGTGCATGAATGAGCTTCCATGCCGCGGGGACTGCACGAAGGGTGCCGGAGCCCGCCCAGTCGGCTCAGCGCTGGAGCAAGGCGTGGACGTCTCGATTCGGGACGAGCGCCCGTCTCACCTTGGGACAGGAGAGACGACCATCAACGGAAGCAGGCGCTGGAGCACATCCGTCGCCGAGGCGAACCAGTGTTTCGTCACGAAGACGACGTCACCGCGTGCCAGCTCGACATCGGTGGCCTGCCCCTGAATCAGCGCCCGGAGACTGGCCCGGTAGAGCCGCGGCGCCGAGAGCGGGCCACGAATGACCCTCACGTCCGCCTCGTCCGCATCAGCGCTCGTGCCCTGGGCCTGCGCGAGCGCCTCGCTCAACCTCAGCCCCGGGCGCCAGGGCACGAGGCGAGCGCTCTTGACCTCCCCCAGCACACGCACCGCCGCTCCTTGCAGAGCGGGGACGAACAGCACATCCCTGGGTGCCAGCGGCACGTTGTGCCTGGGGTCTCCGGTGAGCGCCCGGGGGATGCTGATGGGCAGCGGCTCGCCGGCACGGAGCACCCGCGCGGCCTCGAGATCGCCCAGTTCCACGCTCTCGGCCCCTCCATCGGCCCGCTGGACTCCCCCAGCCACCGCGAGGAGGTCCGCGACACGCGTGGGGCTCCCGAGCGTATACGTGCCGGGCTTTGCAACGGCTCCCAGCGCGCTGACCCGGTGTCCGGATGGGTCCGCTACGGTGAGCGAGACGATCCCGAAGCGGTCATAGCGGCGCAACCGCTCCTGGAGCAGGGCCTCGGCCTCATCCAGGGATAAGCCGGCCACCGCCAGGGTCCCCGTGAGCGGGGCATGGAGAAACCCCGCGTCATCAACACTCAGGCGCGGCGCCTCCAAAGGAGCCGGTGAGATCGTCCGCAGGCTCAAGACATCCCCTGGTTCCAGTCGAAAAGGAGGCGCGGGAGCAGGCTCCATTCCCAGCGGCTCCGCAATGGCCTCGGCCGCAAAGCCCGCCTCCTCCACGGGCGTTGTAGGAGCGGCAGCCAGGTGGGCACGACACCCGGAGGAGAGCGCCAGCGTGCTCAGCAAGAAGAGAGAGAAGCGGCTCATGCGGGCGTCTCACCGCAAGAGCCGGGCCAGCGCGGCCCATGGCACACAGGGTGCACGGTGAAGAGGTGTGTTCGTTCCAGCGGATGAAGGTTCCCCCAGGTCTGCCGGGGTTCTCACCGGGCCTACCCACGCGCGGCCCGGTCAGCCTGTCGATGCGATGCGGGTGCTGCGAGCCGTGCTCCGGCGGTGGCGGCTGATCGTCTTGGCCTCGCTGCTCGGCGTCCCAGTGGGCGTGCTCGTCGTCAAGACACTCCTGCCTCGCGAATACGTCTCGGAGGCCATCCTGGTGTGGGAGCCTCCTCCCTCCGCCTCCCGCATGGACGCTCTGCGCGAGTTCAGGACTCTGGTCGACACCATCAAGCTGCCCACCCTGCTCGCGGAGGTGCGCCACCGCGCGCAACTGCCACTCACCCTCGAGGCGCTGGGCCGAAGGATCGACGCGGCCCCTGGTAGGGACTCGAACGTCTTGACCGTCCGGGGAAGAGCGGGCAGCGCCGAGGAAGCCTTGCGGCTCATGGAGACTGTGACCCAGGTCTTCCTCGAGCACCGCACCGAGACCGAGCGCAGACGCGCGGAGGAGCGGTTCCGCACGCTCGGCCAGGAAATTGAGCGCGGGCAGGCACAGCTCACCGCGGCCTGGGAGCGCTATGACGGCTTCAGGCGAGAGAACGGCTTCGCGGACTTCACGGTCGACCAGCGGACCGCGCTCGAAGAGGCGGCGCTGCTGCGCACCGAGGCCCACCGCAGCCGCATCGAAATGGAGTCGGCGGAAGCCAGAGCGGCCCTGCTCCATTCCGCCGCCGGGCGCGAGAGCCCGAAGGTGGTCCTCTCCGAGACCCAGGCGCTGCCCCAGGAGCGAAAGCTCGCCGAGCTTCGCGCGGAACTCGTCGCCCGCCGTGCCAGCCTCTCCGACGAGCACCCGGAGGTTCAGGGGCTCTCCGCTGCAGTGGCGGCGCTCGCGGGAGGCATCACCACCACCCCGACCCTCACGGATCAAACCGTGGGGAACAATCCTCAATGGATGTTCCTCCAGCAGGGGCTCATGGAGGCCCGGGCGGGAAGAGAGGCGGCCCAGCGCAAGTGGCAGTCCTTCGCCCAGCTGGAACTCTCCGCGCGTGAGCGCACAGCAAGGCTGTCCTCGATGCAGGGCCAGGCCAGCCTCCTGCTCGATGAGGTCCACCTCGCGGAGAAGCGGCTGATCGAACTCAAGGCCGAGCAGAAGCTGGCTGACGGGGTGATGAACCAGCCCGCCCCAGGGCTCCGGGTCCTGGACGCACCCGCGCTCCCCTCTCGCCCGACGCGCTCCTACCGCCTCATCGCCCTCGCCTTCCCGGTCCTGATGGGAGCACTCATAGCGCTGGGCAGTGCGGCCGGCTCCCTGCGCGGGCTCAAGCTCTGGACCGCCTCCGAGTTCGCTTTCTGGGGACGCGGCCCCGTTGTCGCCGCGTCCACCTGGCCGGCGAATCCACGGGGACTGGAGGATCTGGTCCTGGACCTCCAGGAGCCTCTCTCCACGGCCCGGGGCACCACGCTCGTGCTGGCGCTCGCCCCGGAGTGGACGCAGCGCGCCGTGGAACTCACTTCACGGCTCGAGCTGCCACCCGCCCCCCCGCCGCGGGACGGCGTGCTCTCGGTCTGGGACAAACCCGAGCGTTCCCAGGCACTCCGCCGCCGGGCCCGGCAGAGCACCCGGGTGCTGGTTCTCGTCGAGGTGGGCACCCACTCCCTCTTCGAACTCGCGGCGCTCCGCCACCTGCTGGGACGGGAGGACCGGATCGGCCTCATCGTCCTGGGGCTCGGCACCGACTTTGCTGGGGGTCCAGATCAAGTGGGGGACGTTCCAGGGTTCTGGCAGGCACCGGGGGCTTCCACGCCACCTCTTCCCGATCGACTCCTGGAGCACCGTTCATGAAGAAGCCCGAGGTCCATGCCCAGAACCTGGCGCGCCTGCGCCGGCTGAGGCGGCAGTGGGAAGGTCTGCTCACCGACAGCGGGCCGCTCCTGCGCCGCGTGCTCGACATCCTGGTCGCCAGCACCGCGCTGGTCTTGCTCTCGCCGGTGATGCTGCTGGCCGCGCTGGGGATTCTGCTCACCAGCCGTGGGCCCCTCCTCTACGAGCAGGAGCGAGTGGGACAGCACGGGCGCCTCTTCCAGATGCTCAAGCTGCGAACCATGGTGGACCGGGCCGATGGGATGAAGGCGGCGCTGGCCGCCCAGCGGCCGGAAGCCCTCGATGGCGTGCGCTTCAAGCTCCGACGGGATCCCCGGACGACACCGGTCGGGCGCATCCTCCGCAAGCTCAGCATCGACGAGCTCCCACAGCTCTGGAACGTGCTCGCGGGAGAGATGACCCTGATTGGCCCGCGGCCTCCCGTCTGGCAGGAGGTCGTGAAGTACGACGCGCGAGCGCTGCGCCGCCTCGAGGTACGGCCAGGGCTCACCTGCCTCTGGCAGGTCAGTGGCCGCAGCGACCTGAGCTTCGATCAACAGGTGGCGCTGGATCTCGAATACATCGACCGGGTGAAGCCTCGCCAGGAGCTGATCATCCTGGCGAGAACCATCCCAGCGGTGGTCACCGGCCGCGGCGCCTATTGAGCCGGAGAAGACACGCGATGCTTGCCGTCATCCACCGCAATCCCCCTTCGCAGGGCATCGGAGCGCTTCCGCTGGCAGGCCCCCCGGTCGTCATCCG
>DASVVJ010001043.1:0-2693 GCA_036389955.1 Myxococcaceae bacterium | reverse complement strand
GTCGTCAATAACGGTCCCGGGGACCAGTCTGACCCCCACGTGAGCGGTTCGTTGGTGGCGTACACCAACCAGTCGCTGGGCATGAGTGAGATCCGCTACCACGATCTCTCAACTTCTGAGGATATGGCGATCCCCAACGGGGGAGCGCTCGACTCGGTGGCGGACATCAGCGGGAGCACGGTGGTGTTCACCCGGTCGCTCAGCACCAACTCGGCGATCTTCACCTACGACGTGACGACGCAGGGCCCGGCGCTGGAAGTGGCGCCGCCGGCCGGCGGCAACCGCCGCAGCGCCGTGGTGGGCAGCCGCACCGTGGTGTGGCAGGACTTCTCGTACTCCACGGGCTCGTCGCAGCCGGAGATCGCCGCGTTCAATCTGGACTCGCAGACGCTGATGCGGCTGACGAATGACAGCCTGCTGGATCGCACGCCAGCGGTGAGCGCGGACGGCATCGTGATCGTCTGGGCCAAGTGCACCAACGGCTCGAGTGCGTGTGACGTGTGGCAGGCGGTGTCGGTGCCGGGCCCGGCGGGTTTCCAGACGATGGCGCTCACCGGCCCCGAGGGCGAGGAGACGCAGCCGGACAGCAACGGGCAGACGGTCGTCTACGCGAGCACCCGCACGGACTCTGGCGGCGTGACCGACCGAGACATCTACTGGAAGCCGGTGGGCGGTGGCACCGAGTACCGCCTGGTGCTGCCGGGCCTGGATGCCAACCCGAGCATCAGCGGCTCGCTGATCGCCTTCGAGCGGCAGGATCCGAGCTCCCCGTCGGCCAATTTCGACATCATGCTCTTCGATCTGAAGACGCAGACGCTCTACCGGCTGACGGCGACGCCGCAGAGCGAGAACCTCAACGACATCAGCGTGGGTGACGACGGGCTGGTGCGCGTGGTGTGGAGCCTGCCGGAGAACGAGTTCGACGTGCACTCGTTCATCTTCGAGCTGCCGGGCGGCCCGGGATGCCAGGAGCCCGGGGCGGAGACGGCCGAGGAGGCGTGCAACGAGCCCGGTGAGCGTCCGCTGCTGGCCTCGTTGAACATGAAGCGCACGGAGGGTGAGCCGTCCGAGGCGGGCCGCCCGCTGCCGGGTGTGGGCGAGGTGGTGGTGTGCGTGGACAACGGCTTTGGCGGCACGCCCGCCACCGCGGGCTGGGTGGAGATCAACGGCCGGACGGTGGTGGACCCGTCGGCCTTCCAGCAGGACGTGGAACTCATCGCCCGGCAGGTGGAACTCGAGAGCGACACCTCGATGTCGGCGCGCATTGCCGGCAAGCCGGACAGCGCCTTCCGGGTGCGCGTGTACGGCCCGCGGCCGGCGTGCGACCCAAGCTTCCGGGGCACCGAGGTCATCATGGGCCAGTACGTGGAGCCCCGGGAGTGGGATCCCGTCAACTTCGCCCCCCAGGTGCCCGTCGAGGAGGCCAGGGCGATGCTGGGCTGCGGCATGAGCGGCGGCTCGATGGCGTGGGTGGGAGCGCTGCTGCTGGCGGCCCTGCTGTGGCGCAGCCGCCCGGTGCAGGCCCCGGCGCGGACCCGGGGTCACCGGTCGTCGCGATAAGGATTTCTGGGAATTCGGAGAGCCTTGTAGAGTCGGGGTTCTGAACCGGCTCGCTTCAGTCCTGCTCCTGCTGCTCTCCCCGGCAGCGCTGGCGGATACGCTCGAAATCCTCGGGCCATCCGAGGCCGTTGCGCCAGAGGGCTTCGCCGTGGCGCTCGTGCGCCGCGACGAGACGGGTGCTCCCGTGGCTCCGCGCTCGCCCACGCTGACAGCGGTGGGCGCGGAGGTGCGGCCCGGGCCCGCGCAGCCGCCGCTGAGCAC
This sequence comes from Myxococcaceae bacterium, assembly GCA_036389955.1. Taxonomy (GTDB): domain Bacteria; phylum Myxococcota; class Myxococcia; order Myxococcales; family Myxococcaceae; genus DATHBR01. Next base: position 872 of record DASVVJ010001043.1, on the reverse strand, counting down.
CTTCCTCGTGGTGCCCGAGCCGGGCTCGCGCACCGTGGTGCTGCGCGCCAGTGACGCGGACCTGAGCGCCGAGTCCCGCCATGTGATCGGGCCTCCCGCCGCCGGAGTGGCGCTGGCGCTGGAGCCGGCCGCGCCCGTGAAGGGCCGGGACAAGGAGGCCACCCTTACCGTGAGGATGCTGCGGCCGGATGGCTCTCTGGATGACTCGGGAGCCCAGCCGGTGGTGCGCGCCAGCGTGGGGCGCGTGGAGGAACTGACGCGCGTGGAGCCGGGCACCTACCGCGCCCGCTACGTGCTGCCGACGACGAATTACCCGGAGGTGGCCATCCTCGTGGCGCTGTCCGCGTGGCCGCATCCGCAGTCCATTCATGGGGCGTATGGCACGGTGCTCGTGCCGCTGGCGGCGGCGGTGGAGCTGGCGGGCAACACGGAGCCGGACGCGCAGATCTCCATCAGCATCGCCGGGACGACGTATGGCCCGGCACAGGCGGCCAGCAACGGAAGCTTCCGCCTGCCGGTGGTGGTGCCACCTGGCAACCCGCTGGCCCAGAGCCGGGTGGTGGACCGGGCAGGCAACGTGGAGCGCAGGCCCTTCAATCTGGGGCTGCCGCCCACGGACGGGCTGTCGTGCGTGCTCAACCCGCCCAGGCTGCCCGCCGACGGGGCGTCGCGCGCGCGCATGCTGTGCGCGGCGAGTGATGCGCGGGGCCGGCTCGTCCCGGAGGCCCGCGTCACCGCGAAGGCGCGCCATGGCACGCTCCAGGGGCCGCAGCGCGCGGCGGGTGGCCTGCTCGAGTGGATTTACACGCCGCCCCAGGGGCTGCCCCCGGCGCCGGAGCAGCTCCTGGCCACCTGGCCTCAAGGAGGGAAGA
>DASVVJ010001042.1:0-20617 GCA_036389955.1 Myxococcaceae bacterium | reverse complement strand
CATGCTGGTGCAGGACGAGTACGTGGCGCCCTCGAAGGTGAGCGTGATCCACAACGGGCTGGATCTGCCGCGCTTCGACGCGCGGATGCGCGAGGGACTGAAGGCACCGGTGCCGGACACGCGTGGGGCGCCGGTGGTGCTGCACGTGGCGAACATGAACCACCCGGTGAAGCGGCAGGAGGATCTGCTGCTGGCGCTGGCGATGCTGCGCCACGAGGGGCAGGAGCTGCATGCCTTCTTCGTGGGAGATGGACCGAGGCGGGCGGAGCTCGAGCGCCATGCGGCGGAGCTGGGGGTGGGGGACATCGCCCACTTCCTGGGGCACCGCACGGACGTGCCGGCGCTGTACTCGCGGGCGACGATGGGCGTGCTCTGCTCGACGGCGGAGGGCATGTCCAACGCGGTGATGGAAGGCATGGCCGCGGGGCTGCCGATGGTGGTGACGGCGGTGGGCGGCAACACGGATCTGGTGGAGGACGGCGAGCGCGGGCTGGTGGTGCAGCCTCAGCAGCCGGCCCAGATGGTGCGGGCCTTCCGCCGGCTGCTCGCCGAGCCGAACAAGGCGCGAGACATGGGCGCGGCGGCGCGAGGCTTCGTGCGCCGCGAGCTGTCACTGGAGCGCATGGTGCAGAAGCACGACGACCTGTACCGCCAGGTGCTCCGCTCGTAGAGCCAGAGGATCAGACGTGGGCCGGAGCACCCGTCTTACCGTGGGGCTGTGACACGGCCCCACGGTGGTCAGCACCCACGGCCTCGCGGGCGGAGCGGAAGCCGTCCCGGGCGAGCAGGGGACCCAGCTCGCGAAGGATCCGGCGCACCATGCCGGGGCCCTCGTAGATGAAGCCGGTGTAGACCTGAACCACCGAGGCACCGGCGCGCAGCTTCTCGTAGACGTCCTGCGCGGTGAACACGCCGCCCACGCCGATGATGGGCAGCTTGCCGCCACTGCGCAGCCAGGCCCGCCGGATGACGGCGTTGGCCGGCTCGCGCACGGGGGCGCCGGACAGTCCACCGGCCTCCTTCGACAGCGCATGCTCGAAGGGCCGGGCCACCGTGGTGTTGGTGGCGATCAGCCCCGAGATGCCGCACTGGAGCGCCACGTCCACCACCTCGTCCACCGCTTCGGGAGCCAGGTCCGGAGCGATCTTGAGGAACAGGGGCTTCCCAGGCGCCACCGAGGCGAGCCGCTGCTTCACCGCGCTCAGGAGCGAGGCGAGGATCTGCGGCTCCTGAAGCTGGCGAAGTCCGGGGGTGTTCGGAGAGCTGGCGTTGAGGACGACGTAGTCCCCGAGGGGCGCCAGCGCGTCCACGCAGGCCAGGTAATCCTCCACCGCGCGCTCCAGCGGCGTGTCCTTGTTCTTCCCCAGGTTCACGCCCACGGGGCCGGGGTGCCAGGTGCGCTGGCGCAGCTTGCCCGCGGCCTCGGCGGTGCCGTGGTTGTTGAATCCCATGCGGTTGATCAGCGCCCGGTGCTCGGGGATGCGGAACAGCCGTGGGAGCGGGTTGCCAGGCTGTGGCCGCGGGGTGACGGTGCCGATCTCCACCGCGGAGAAGCCACAGGCAAACAGCCCGTCCACGGCTTCGGCGTTCTTGTCCAGGCCCGCGGCCAGCGCCACCGGGTGCTCGAAGCGCAGGCCCGCGGCCTCCACGGGGAGTTCCACCGTGGCGCCCCGCATCGCGCGGCGCCGCAAGCTCTGGCACAAGCCCGGAAAGGAGCCCAGCAGCCGCAGCGCGAACAGGCCCAGGTGGTGTGCCCTCTCCGGAGAGAGCAGGAAGAGGAGCACACGGAGGAGTCGGTACATAAGGCTCGGCGTCAGCTCGGGATGAACGAGTACTGCCGCGCCCAGGCCAGCGTCTGATCCACCTGCTCGGGCGTGAGGATGGAGTTGCGCTCCACCAGCTCGATCTCCCGGCGCATGTCCGTCTCGAGCAGGTAGGGGCCGTCGGTGTTGATGGTGAACTTCACCCTCCGGTCCCAGAACGTCTTGATGATGTGGCGCATCTCGTCCAGCCCCTCCACCGCCTTGGTGTGCAGGTTGGACGTGGGGCACAGCTCCAGCACCACATCGTGCTCCTTGAGCATCTTCATCGCCGCCTCGTCATAGGCGGCGCGGATGCCGTGGCCGATGCGGTGCGGCTTGAGCCGCTCGATGACCGACATGACTCCCTCGGCGCCGGTGCCCTTCGTCTCGCCGGTGTGCACGGTGCACTTGAGCCCCGCCTTCCGCGCCTTCGCGAAGAGATCCTCGTACTGGGCGACCACCTCGGGCTTGAGCTCCATCGCGTTCTTCTCGGTGCCCGCCAGATCGATGCCGTACACCCCGCGCGTGCGGTACTTGATGGCCTTGTCCACCAGGATGGAGTTGAGCGAGTGGTCGAACTCGCGCGCCAGGCAGAAGATCAGCCCTGCCTTCACTCCGTACTCCAGCACCGCCCGGTCCATGCCCCGCAGCGCCGCGTGGATGATGTGGTCCAGGTCCAGCTCGGAGCTGAGGTTGCGCTTCATCGGGTTGAAGCGCAGCTCGATCTGCGTCACCCGGCTGCCGCGGTACTCCTTGCCGATCACCTCGTACACCGAGCGCTCGATGGCGCTGGGCGAGGACTGAATCTTCTCCGTCCAGGTGTGGAGGATCTTCAGGTAGTCATCCAGGCTGCCCACTTTGCCGGGCCGCGAGGTGATCAGCTCCACGAAGTCGAAGTAGTTTTTGACCGGGAGCTTGAAGCCCTGCTGGTGCGCGATGGACCACAGGATGTGGGGAGCCACCGCTCCACCCACGTGGATATGCAGATCAATGAGGTCGCGAGCCATGGCGGCATGTATGCACAGTGCCGCCCAGCCGTCCAGCTACCTGCGTAGCAACACGTACACCGCGCCTGCTCCCCCGTCTTGGGGCCGGGCGGTGGCGAAGGCCAGCACCTGCTTGCCCACGTGCCTCTGGCTCAGCCACGTCTTCACCGCCTCCTTGAGCACCGGGATCTGATCCTGGGAGTTCAGGCCCTTGCCGTGGACAATCAGCACACACCGCCTCTTGGCCCGGCGGCTCTCGGCCAGGAAGCGATCCACGGCCGTCTTCGCCTCGGCCTGCGTCATGCCGTGCAGGTCCAGGCGGCCCTGGATGGAGAAGTCGCCGCGGCGCAGCGCGCGCATGAGGTTGCGGTCCGTGCCGGGGGAGGCCCCTTCGATGAACTCATCCCCGCCGGTGATGTCGAAGTCCCCGGTGCCGGCGACGAGTTCCGAGAGCTGCGCCAGGGCCTCGGCGTTCTCGTCGATGATCTCGGGCAGGCGCGGGTTGGGCTTGGGGGCCTCGCCGCGGTTGGTGATCTGCTGCACCCCGTCCATGGCCTGGAAGAAGAGGGAGGAATCGTCCTCCTCCTGAGCGGCCTTCTTCTTGGGCGGAGGAGGCGGAGGCGAGGCCTTGGACTTCTGGGGCTCGGGAGGCTTCTTCTGGAGCGACTTGAGCGCGTCCTTGAACGGGCTGTTGTGGAAGGCCTCTTCCTTCTTCTTGGGGGGATCTTTTTTAGAGCTCATAGAGGGAGGCGTCCTCGAGGGTTTAACCGCAGGTTACAGGCCGCGCAGGCGCCGGATGTCTGCATAGGCATCCTGGATCTCCTGGAAGCGGCGGGTGGCTTGCTTGACTGCTCCGGGACCCAGGTGGGAGACGCGGTCCGGGTGGTGGGCGGCGGCGAGCTGACGGTAGGCCCGTTTGACCTCGGCATCCGAGGCCTCGGGCGTCAGTCCGAGCTGGGCGTACTGCGCGTCGGCGGTCCCCAGGTAGCGGGCGGCCACGGCGCGGCGGTCCTCCTCCGTGAGGCCCAGCCCCTTGGCGACCTGGCGCAGGATCTCCTGCTCGGAGCGCTTGAGGTCCCCATCCACCAGCGCCAGGTCGTAGAGCGTGTCGATGAGCAGCAGGCGGTCGCCCATGGGCAGCTCGTCCCGGCACGCCTGGATGGCTCCTTCCAGCGCGGGAGGCTGCTGGATGAACTCCTTGAGGTGGAGGCGAACCTTGTCCAGGGCCTCGGGGCCGTACTTGAGCTGGTCCTGAAAGTACTCGCGCACCACGCGGACCTCGTCCCGAGCCACGTCTCCATCCGCGCGGGCCACCTCGATGAAGAGGGCGCACAGGTGGCGGGCGAAGTGCCCCTGGGCCTGCTCGTCGAGCGGCTCCGGGGCGGGCGGCTCCGGAGCGTCGTCATCCAGGGAGCTGGGAGCACTGTCGATGGCCTCCAGCGGGTCCTCGGGGGGCAGGGCGTTGGCGTTGTCGTAGAAGTGACCGGCCACGCCGCCGGCGAAGGTGAACAGGATGATGGCCAGAGGCCCGCCGATCCACAGGCCCAGCATCAGTCCAACAATCGCACCGAGAACTTTTCCTGGAGCCACGGCCGCAACACTCCCTTGCCAAAACGTAGTTTCGCATAGAGTCCGCCGGCCTATGGCTCAGTTGATCGATGGTAAGGCGATTGCGGCGCGGGTGAGGGCGGAGGTGAAGGCGGACGTCGAGCGGCTCAAGGCCAGCCGAGGGCTGACGCCGGGGCTGGCGGTGGTCCGGGTGGGGGAGGACCCCGCCTCGAAGATCTACGTCACGGGAAAGAAGAAGGCGGCCGAGGAGGTCGGCTTCAACTCCTGGGAGCACCACCTGGACGCGAGCATCACCCAGGAGGCGCTGCTGGGGGTGGTGCACAAGCTCAACGAGGATCCGGCGGTGCACGGCATCCTGGTGCAGTTGCCGCTGCCGAAGCACATCGACGCGGAGGCGATCATCACCGCGGTGAAGCCGGAGAAGGACGTGGACGGCTTCCACCCGGTCAGCGCGGGCAACCTGTCGCTGGGCAAGCCGGGGCTGAGGCCCTGCACTCCGTTCGGAGTGATGCGGCTGCTGAAGGAGGCGGGATGCGATCCGTCGGGCAAGCGGGCGGTGGTGGTGGGGCGCAGCAACATCGTGGGCAAGCCCATGGCGCTGATGCTGCTGCAGGCGGACGCCACGGTGACGATTTGTCACCGCAAGAGCGACCTGCCGCGCGAAGTGGGCATGGCGGACATCCTGGTGGTCGCGGTGGGCGTCACGGAGCTGGTCAAGGGTGAGTGGATCAAGCCCGGCGCGGTGGTAATCGACGTGGGCATGAACCGCCAGGCGGACGGCAAGCTGAAGGGCGACGTGGAGTTCCAGGCCGCCTCTCAGCGGGCCTCGGCCATTACTCCGGTCCCGGGTGGCGTGGGACCGATGACCATTGCCATGCTGATGAGCAACACGCTGATCGCCGCCAGGGGTGGCGTGTAGCGGCGTCCCTACGTTCTCTAACCCCCTGGACATGCCCTTTCCCTCTCCCTTCGGGAGAGGGCCGGGGTGAGGGTTCCGCGCAACAACCGTGTCCTGGGGCCTAGCTCTGGAACGGCGGGCAGTACGGCAGCCCGTCCTCGTTCCACAGCAGCTCGACGAGCATCGCGTTCCGGGGCGCCGTCGGCGAGCCGAAGCGCGCGTGGGCGATCAGATAGTCCTTCCCCTCCGGACCCTTCAGCCAGGCGCAGTGGCCAGGCCCATGGAGGCCCCGCTCGGGCTCGGGCCGGAGGACGAAGTTGCGTCCCCCGCGCGTCACGTTGACGATCTTGCCCGGGGCCTCCTCGATGAGGGCGCCCACGGCGTAGAACCCGAAGAAGCAGCCGCCGCTGTACAGGTACACGCGCTGTCCCCGGGGATTGACCAGCCCACCCACGGGAGCTTCCAGCGTGTTCCACCGGACGGTGTCCGTGCTCCAGTCCACGCCCTGGATCTGCATCCACGGCAGGCGTCGCTTCGCGTCGAAGACGTGCCAGTCCTCGGTCGCTCGCGCGAGGAGCGCGGGAGCCGTCAGCACGCGTGTCAGGTCCTCGCTCACGCCCACTTCGGCCAGGCCCGTGCCCAGCGGCGCGTCGGCGACGAAGTCGACGGCGTACGCCATGCGCAGCGAGCCGTCGGGCCCGCGGTACACATCCGGGTCGATGGCGAAGTCCACATCCGGCGTGAGCACGTGCCCGGAGTCGATGAACGGGCCTTCCGGGCGCTCGCTGTCGGCGCGTCGGATCTTGTGGCCGATGTGTGCCTCTTCCCCGACGCCCACGGCGCGGGAGTAGAGCATGACGAACGGACGCGCGAGGCCCGGCACGTAGTGGACGCACGGTGCCCAGTGCGCCATGGGCGCAGGGTCGGTCACCAGGGTGGGACCCAGCGCATGCCACTTGATCAGATCGTTCGAGGCGTAGACCGGGAAAGCCTTCGGTGAAGTCACGTCGGTCGTGACATAGAAGTAGTAGCGGTAGGCCGCGACTCCCTCGGGGACGACGAGAGGGAACGGGTCGCCCTGGTCCGCATCTTCGGGATACAGCGGCCGGTAGTTATCCGGGTGTTGCTTCATGGCCATGGCCGTTACGCTAGCGCCTCTGAGCCGCTGGAGTACGGTTCACGAGCGCACTTTGTTCCGCAGATGTTGAAGGAGAGGGGACCATGCCGACACGTGAGGCGCGGATCGCAGGAGGATTGTACGGGCTGCTCATTGGGGACGCGCTCGGCGTTCCGTATGAATTCCACCCAGCGCGGCAGATTCCTCTGCGAGATCAGATCGAGTTCGAGCCGCCCCCGGGTTTCCACCGGGCGCACGCGAGCGTGCCGCCGGGAACCTGGTCCGACGATGGCGCGCATGCGCTGTGCCTGCTCGCGTCGCTGCTCCACAAGGACGCGCTGGATCCCGAGGACCTCGGGCGCCGGCTCTTGAACTGGTACGATCAGGGTGACCTGGCGGTGGATAACCGCGTCTTCGACGTGGGCATCCAGACCCGGGCCGCGCTGGAGACCTTCCGGGTGGGAATCCCCGCGCTCCAGTCCGGACCCAAGGGCGAGCGGGAGAACGGCAACGGCTCGCTGATGCGGGTGCTCCCACTGGCGTTGTGGCACACCGGCAGTGACGAGGAACTCACGGCCGCCGCCATGAAGCAGTCGCTGGTGACCCATGGCCATTTGCGTTCCCAGGTGTGCTGCGCGCTGTACTGCCTGTGGGCCCGGCGGATGCTGGAGGGAGCGGCGGACCCCTGGGCCGAGGCCGTGGCCACCTTCCACCGGCTATACCCCCAGGGACACGAGGCCCACACGGAGCTGGAACTCCACGTGCGGCCGAACACTCCGGAGCCAGGGCGGGGCTCCGGCTACGTGGTGGACTGCCTGCTCTCCTCGCGCGACTGCGTGAAGGAGGAGTCCACCTATGAAGGAGTGGTGAAGGCCGCCGTGGCGCTGGGGAACGACACGGACACCACCGCCGCCGTCGCTGGCGGGATCGCTGGCATTCGCTACGGGCTCCAGGCCATTCCGGAGCGGTGGCGCAAGGCGCTCCGAGGGCAGGACCTTGTCGAGCCGCTGCTTCAGAAGCTCCTTGCGCGGAGCCGCGGGTAGTCCACCCGGGGCAGCGGCCCAGCTCAGGGCGCGAAGTGCTTGCGGACTTCCGGGCGGCTGAGCGTGAAGATCAGCCAGCACGTGACGGGGATGCCAATGCAGGCCGTGGGGGACATGCAGAACGAGGCCGCAATGGCGCCCACGTACACCAGGCCGTAGCCCTTGAGCTTCATGGCGCTGAGCGCCCCCCACACCGCCAGCACACCGCAGATGACGCCGGCCACGATGGTCAACACCAGAGCGGCGGTGACCTCAATGACCGCGGGCGGCTGACCCGGAGGCGGAGGGAAGGGCGAGGGGACCTTCATCAGTGCCAGCACCAGCCCCACGAGGTTGAACAGGATGGCCAGCACCCCCACGCACAGCAGGAAGAAGGCGGGTGGGCGCACCAGCCGCAGGGCCCCGGCGCGCGGGTCCGTCTCGGGGAGATTCAGTCCAGGGCCGCTCATGACCGGGCCCTCAGCGCGCTCACGATCATCCGCGTCGCCGGGGACTTGTTGAGCGTATAGAAGTGGATCCCCGGCACTCCGCGCGACAGCAGCTCCATGCACTGCACGGTGGCATGTGCCACGCCCAGCTGCACCACGGCATCCGGCTGGTCCTTCACGCGCTCCAGCTGAAGCCCCAGGCGCATGGGCACGGTGGTGCCGCACATGCGCGTGAAGCGGTGCACCTGCTCGAAGTTCGTAATCGGCATGATCCCCGGAACGATGGGAACGTTGATGCCCGCGCGGCGGGCCCGCTCCACGAAGTCGAAGTAGAAGGCGTTGTCGAAGAATAGCTGGGTGATGACGAAGTCCAGCCCCGCGTCCACCTTGGCCTTGAGGTGCTTGAGATCCTCGTCCCGGGAGTGCGTCTCCACGTGGCCCTCGGGATAACACGCCCCGCCCAGGCAGAAGTTGAAATCCTCCTCCCGGATGAAGCGCACCAGCTCCGTGGCGTTGCGGAAGCCGCCCGGCGTGACGACGAACTCCTTCTGGCCCGCGGGCGGGTCCCCACGCAGCGCCAGCACGTTGTCCAGCTTGGCTTCCGCCAGCCGCTTGAGGATGTCGCGCAGCTCCTCCCGGGTGTGGCCCACGCACGTCAGGTGCGCCATGGCCTCGATGCCCGTGGTCTGCTTGATGCGCGTCACCAGCTCCACCGTCCGGTCCCGCGTGCTGCCGCCCGCCCCGTACGTGACGGAGACGAACCCGGGCTCCAGCGGCGCCAGGTCCTCCAGCGTCTTCAGGAGATTGGCCGTGCCCTCATCGGTCTTCGGGGGGAAGAACTCGAAGGAGAAGCAAGGGTTGGACGGATTCAATCGATTACGAATCTTCATGTCTGACTCAGTGTAGACGGTCCCCGACAGCCTTGATTGGAAGAGGTGCGCGGCTATAGTCCGCCCGCTTTTCCGCCCTACCTCTTAGGAGAGAACCATGGCCCGGCGCACGCCTCTTAACGATGCCCACCGCAAGTTGGGTGCCCGGATGGTCGACTTCGTGGGCTGGGACATGCCCGTGCAGTACACCTCCGTCATCGCCGAGCACGAGGCGGTTCGCAACGCCGTCGGCCTCTTCGACGTCTCCCACATGGGCGAGATCGAGTTCTCCGGCCCCGGCGCCCTCGAGGCGGCCAACCGGCTCATCTCCAACGACCTGTCCAAGTGCGCGGACGGCCAGGCCGTCTACGCGGGCCTGCTCAACGAGCAGGGAGCCTTCGTGGACGACGTGGTCGCCTACCGTTTCTCGCCCGAGCGCATCTTCATCTGCGTCAACTCCTCCAACCGCGACAAGGACTTCGCCTGGATGAGCCAGCACGCCCAGGGCGTGAAGCCGGTGGACCGCAGCGACGACTACGCGCAGATCGCCGTGCAGGGCCCCAAGGCGCCCGGCCTCATCCAGCGGCTGACGAAGGCGGACCTGTCCAAGGTGGGCACCTACCGCTTCACCGAGGGCGAGGTGGCGGGGGTCAAGTGCATCATCTCTCGCACCGGCTACACGGGTGAGGACGGCTTCGAGCTGTACTGCGCCGCTGACCATGGTGAGAAGCTGTGGAATGCCCTCATGCAGGAGGGCCAGGCGGACGGCGTGAAGCCCGCGGGCCTGGGCGCCCGCGACAGCCTGCGCACCGAGATGAAGTACGCGCTCTACGGCAACGACATCGACGACACGCACACCGCGCTGGAGGCGGGCCTGGGCTGGATCGTCAAGCTGGACAAGCCCGGCGGCTTCATCGGCAAGGATGCCCTGCTGCAGCAGAAGACCGCTGGGGTGAAGCGCAAGCTGGTGGGCTTCGAGCTGACCGGCAGCGGTATTCCGCGCCACGGCTACCCCATTCTCAAGGACGGGCAGCGGGTGGGCGAGGTGACGAGCGGCACCATGGGCCCCTCCGTCAAGAAGCCGATCGGCATGGGCTACGTGCCCACCGAGCTGTCCGCCGAGGGCTCCACCTTCGACGTGGAGATCCGTGGCCGGCCCGTGGCCGCCAAGGTCGTGAAGACGCCGTTCTGGAAGAAGCCGTAGCCCCTTCGCAGCCCCCTTTCGAGGAGCCAACGTTATGTCCGACATTCCCAAGGACCTGAAGTACACCAAGGACCACGAGTGGGCCCGGGTGCAGGGCAACACCATCGTGGTAGGCGTCACCGCGCACGCCCAGGAGGCGCTGGGTGACGTGGTGTACGTGGAGCTGCCCAAGGTGGGCTCCACCATCACCGCCGGCAAGCAGTTCGGCGTCATCGAGTCCACCAAGGCGGTGTCCGAGCTGTACGCCCCGCTGAGCGGCAAGGTGGTGAAGGTGAATGACGCGCTCACCGACAACCCGCAGACGGTGAACGCGGACCCGTACGGGGGCGGCTGGATCCTCGAGGTCGAACCCTCGGATACCCAGCAGCTGGCCGGGCTCATGGACGCCGCGGCTTACACGGACCTCCTGAAGAACTCCTGAATTAGCCCGGCTGAATCTGCGCGGGCTGGTTGTTAGTCACGGCCTCTGATTCTTTTTCGCACGCGAGCGCTCGAACATCATGTCTCTTAACTGGAAGTATCAGGAGCCCTTTACCGCCCGCCACATCGGGCCGGATGAGAACGAGCTGAAGGCGATGCTGGGCCTGTTGGGGGCCGGCTCGCTGGACGAGTTCATTGACCGGACGGTGCCTCAGGCGATCCGCTCGAAGGAGCCGCTGCGGATGGCGGCGGGGCAGGGCGAGCACGAGGTGCTGGCCGTGCTCGAGGGGATCGCGGCGAAGAACCAGCTCTTCAAGAGCTTCATCGGGATGGGCTACTACGACACCCACACCCCGAACGTGATTCTGCGCAACATCTTCCAGAATCCGGGCTGGTACACGCAGTACACGCCGTACCAGGCGGAGATCGCCCAGGGCCGTCTGGAGGCGCTGCTCAACTACCAGACGATGGTGATGGACCTGACGGGCATGGAGGTGGCCAACGCCTCGCTGCTCGACGAGGGCACCGCGGCCGCCGAGGCCATGGCGCTGGCGCTCAACGTCAAGGGCGAGGGCCGGGGCGGGGCCTTCTTCGTCTCCGACTCGTGCCACCCGCAGACGATCGACGTGGTGCGCACGCGCGCGCTGCCGCTGGGCGTCGAGGTGGTGGTGGGTGACCACCGCTCGGTGGACCTGGGCTCGAAGAAATTCTTCGGCGTGCTGCTGCAGTACCCGGCCACCGACGGCGTGGTGCATGACTACCGGGCGTTCGCCGAGAAGGCTCGCGCGGCCGGGTCGCTGGTCATCATGGCCACGGATCTGCTGGCGCTCACGCTGCTGACGCCTCCGGGCGAGCTGGGCGCGGACGTGGCGGTGGGCAGCGCGCAGCGCTTCGGCGTGCCCATTGGGTACGGCGGTCCGCACGCGGCGTTCTTCGCCACGAAGAACGCGTACACGCGGCTGATGCCGGGCCGCATCATCGGCGTGTCCGAGGACGCGCAGGGCCGCCGGGCGCTGCGCATGGCGCTGCAGACGCGCGAGCAGCACATCCGCCGCGAGAAGGCCACGAGCAACATCTGCACCGCGCAGGTGCTGCTGGCCGTCATCGCCAGCATGTACGCCGTGTACCACGGGCCCAAGGGGCTCAAGGCCATCGCCGAGCGGGTGCACGGGCTCACCGTGCTGCTGGCCACCGGGCTGACGAAGCTGGGCTTCAAGCCCAAGCACGACCAGTACTTCGACACGCTGCGGGTGGAGCTGAGCCAGGCGCAGGTGCGCACGGTGCTGTCCGGCGCCGAGGCGAAGGGGATGAACTTCCGCCGCATCGACGAGCGCACCGTGGGCGTGTCGCTGGACGAGACGACGCGGGCCTCGGACGTGGAGGCGATCCTCTCGGTGTTCGGCGCGGGCAAGGCGCTGGGCGCCACGCTGGACGAGCTGGGCGCCAACCTGAGCAGCCCGGTGGCGCAGGGGCTGCAGCGCCAGAGCGCGTACCTCACGCACCAGGTCTTCAACAGCTACCACTCCGAGACGGAGATGCTGCGCTACATCCGGCGGCTCGAGTCGCGAGACTTGTCGCTCACGCAGTCGATGATCCCGCTGGGCTCGTGCACGATGAAGCTCAACGCCACCGCGGAGATGATCCCGGTGACGTGGCCGGCGTTCAGCAAGCTGCACCCGTTCGCGCCGCCCTCGCAGGCCTCGGGCTACAAGGTCATCTTCGAGCAGCTCGAGCAGATGCTCACCGAGGTGACGGGGTTCGCTGGGTGCTCGCTGCAGCCCAACGCGGGCAGCCAGGGCGAGTACGCGGGCCTGCTGGTCATCCGCGCGTACCACCAGAGCCGGGGCCAGGGGCAGCGCGACGTGTGCCTCATCCCCTCGTCGGCGCACGGAACCAACCCGGCCACGGCGGTAATGGCGGGCTACCACGTGGTAGTCACCAAGTGCGATGAGCAGGGCAACATCGACATCGCGGACCTGCGCGCCCGGGCGGACGAGTACAAGGACCGGCTGGCGGCGCTGATGGTGACCTACCCGTCCACGCACGGCGTGTTCGAGGAGGGCATCAAGGAGATCTGCTCGATCATCCACGAGCGCGGCGGCCAGGTGTACATGGACGGCGCGAACCTGAACGCGCAGGTGGGCCTGATGAAGCCGGGCCAGCTCGGCGCGGACGTGTGCCACATCAACCTGCACAAGACGTTCTGCATCCCTCACGGCGGTGGCGGCCCGGGCATGGGTCCCATCTGCGTGGCGCCGCACCTGGTGAAGTTCCTGCCGGGGCACGCGGTGATTGCCACGGGCGGCGGCGAGGGGATTGGCGCCGTCTCCGCGGCGCCGTGGGGCAGCGCGAGCATCCTGCTCATCTCGTGGATGTACATCGCGATGATGGGCGGCGAGGGCCTGACGCGGGCGACGAAGATGGCGATTCTCAACGCCAACTACATCGCCAAGCGGCTGGATGCGCACTACCCGGTGCTCTACCGCGGCAAGACGGGTGGGGTGGCGCACGAGTGCATCGTGGACCTGCGCCACCTGAAGAAGACGGCGGGCGTCGAGGTGGAGGACGTGGCCAAGCGGTTGATGGACTACGGCTTCCACGCGCCGACGGTGTCGTTCCCGGTGGCGGGCACGCTGATGATCGAGCCGACGGAGAGCGAGTCCAGGGCAGAGCTGGATCGCTTCTGCGACGCGATGATCGCCATCCGCGAGGAGATCCGCGAGATCGAGGAGGGCAAGGCGCCCAAGGACAACAACGTCCTGAAGAACGCGCCGCACACGGCCCGCGTGATTACCGCGCCGGAGTGGAACCGGCCCTACTCGCGCGAGAAGGCGGCGTTCCCGGTGAAGTGGGTGGTGGAGCACAAGTTCTGGCCGTCGGTGGGACGGCTGAACAACGTGCTGGGAGACCGCAAGCTCGTGTGCTCCTGCCCTCCGACGGAGGAGTACATGACGCCGGTGCCGCCGAAGGCGGCGTAGTCACCGTGGCGCCGTGAAGCACCGAGGCCGTCTCTCCTGCTGGGAGAGGCGGCCTTCGTGTTGGTAGGAGCGGGGAGATGGGAAAAGAGAGAGCTTTTCGCAACCGGACCGAGGCGAGTCCTTTGATGGCCCTGGTGCTGGGGGCGCTGCTGCTGTCGGCATGCGTTGCTTCTCAGCCACCTGTGAGCGCATGGGAGAGTTCAGAGCGAGTCGACGCCATCGAGTGTGACGAGCCGAGCAACGATCAGTGTGTCGTGTTCGCGTGTGAGGCTGGGGAGTGCGGCGTCTTCGGGTGCGAGGATATTGATCCCGAAGCCGTGGCGCGCGTCTCGCGGGAGTTCGAGTTGGAGCTGGTGCGGAACTATCGCCCTTCTCCTCCCCGTCCAGGCTCCCATCGCAACTGGAGGAACACGGGCCTGCGGCCGGATGCGCGTCCGCGAATGACGTTCCATTTCCAGTACCGGCACGGTTTCCTGCCGGCCTTTCCTCATCTTGAGGGCAAGCTGGTCAGGCATCACCTGTTCCCTCAGGCCAGGGATCTGGCGGAGTGGTTCAGGTCAAAAGGCATTGATGTCCATGCGTGGACGATGGTGATTCCGGAGCACGAGCACCGGCGTATCCACAGCGGTGCGCCGCGTGGGGGCTTGTGGAATGAAGCATGGCGGCAGTTTCGCGATGCCAACCGCGACCGCGAAGTGACTCGAGAGGAGCTGCTCGGTAAGGCGTTTGAGCTGGCCTTCCGCTTCCACATCGTTGGACCCATCAAGTCCTATTACGGTCCGATTGTTCCTCCAGGTCCCCAGCTTCGCGCCCCCTGAGGATGGCGCGAGGAGAACGGGCAGCATGAAGTTCTATCGACTTCGGGAAGACCAGGCCTCGCGCTACACAGGCAACCTGAACGCCGCTCACCGGTGGGGTTTGCCCGGCGTTCAGCCCTGCCCCGCGTGCGGCATAGGAGGGGAGGGCACGACCGCGGCCCAGTACCCGTGCGTGGACCTGTCGAGTCTGCTGGCACAGGATCTGAAGAAGCTGTCCGACTCCTGGCCTGTGCCGCGCGAGGAGTTTATCCGCCTTCGGGAGCTGGTACGTCCGCTGGCACCAGCGGGGGCTGTGCTGAAGCCTGGCGCCCGGTTTGGCCCGCTCGAGGGGACGGGAACGGGGAACTTCGGCCAGCTCTTCATGCAGAACCCCTGGTCTCTCTGCCTCCAACGTGAGGCGCTGGATCGTCTGCGGAACTCGGGCGTTCAGGGACTGCAGGCCAGCTCCATCCGCGTGCGCTTCCGCGCCAAGCATCCACCCGAGCTGCTCGACCTGCAGCTCGAGTCTCATGGGCGGTTTCATCCCGACTGTCTCCCGCCACCCGAGCCGCCTTGCCCGAAGTGTGGCCATTCCAAGGGATACAAGCTCCCTGACCCCTACTGGCTCGATGCCGCATCGCTGCCGGAGCATCCGGACGTGTTCCGGCTGGGGGATGCGTCGACGCTCATCATCGCCAATGAGCGCCTGGTGGACGCCGCAAGGCGCCTGGGACTGGACGGAGTGCTCTTCCAGGAACTGGAGGTGCGCTGATATCGCGCCGGTTTCGGCTACCTGGTCTCGCCGCCGCCGCCGCCACTGCTCGGAGGCGGGGGGCCGAACCCGGGGCCCCACATGGCTTTCTCCTCGTCGGCGTACATCTGCTCGCGCTGCGCGACCATCGCCTGCGCCACCGAGTAGGCCCACCTGGCGAGTGCTTCCGGGGTCATCGCCCCCATTGCAGGCGGATCGTCTTTCACGAGACGCGCGGCGAGCGCCTGGCCCGCGAACCAGTCCCGAAGCGTCATCCCTTCTACTGCGAACATCGCCTTGACGGTCATTGTCTGCTGCCTCCTGTGTGGCTCTGCTCTACCACCCTGCACGGTGACGCGTAGCTACCACTCGAAGTGATGGCCTCCCGACGATACCCATGGTTGTGCGCTGCCTGTCCCCTTGGCGCCCGGGAAGGCACTCCCCAACGTCCTTGTGTGGAGGTGGACGGGTGGCGAGGCTCAATGGACGGCAGTGGGGGCTGGTGGCGATCGTTGCGAGCAGTCCGATCATGCTCGCGGTGCTCATCGGGCTGCTGCAGCCCATGATGCTGGGGCCCGTGTTGGGCTCGCCGGTGGGGGGGCTGAGCTGGTTGCTGGCCTGCGTGCTGGGCCTGGTGGGGGGCCTCCTCTTCGCGCGCGGCCTCGCCCGGCAGCAGGAACTGACGGCCTCTCCGGTGCGGCGCTCGCTCGGGCTGGTGTTCGCGGCGCTGCCTCCCATCGGGCTGTGCATCGCCCCGGCGGTGATGTTGCTGCTGGCCGGGCCCGCCTATGCCACGTCCCTGGCCTCCCGGGAGAACGTGAGCGAGCGCACCGTTACGACGCTCAACTCCGCCGCCATGGACTTCGTCAGCCAGGTCAGGCGCAGCATGCCGCGCCGGCTGCCGATGATGCCGAGCCCTTCACCTCAGTGGTAAGGCGCACGGCGGCCAGACGGGGCCCACGGCCTTCGGGTTATCGTGGTGCCCCATGGCGAACGTGCTCATTGCCCTCATCTTCTTCTTGAATCAGGCCGCGCCCGTGTTGATGGCGGGCGGCGCCGCGAAACCATCCGAAGCCTCTTCCGCCAATCAGCAGGCGGTGGCCATGTACGAGGATGGGCTCGCGCTGGCCAAGGCGAAGCAGTTCTCGGAATCCCTGATGCTGGCCGAGAAGTGCCTCACCCTCGAGCCGAAGAAGGTGGAGTGCCACCTGCTCGCGGCGAGCTCCTCCGCCCGCTTGAACGAGCTGGAGAAGGCCGCCCAGCACTACCGTGACTTCCTGACGCAAGCCCCGAACCACGAGGCGGCTCCCAGGGTCCGCAAGCTGCTGGAGGACTTCGATACCAAGAAGGCCTCTCCCTCCCAGGGCAAGCTCAAGGAGGCGCGCGTCGCGTACGAGGAGGGGCGCAGGCTCACCAAGGCGAGGCAGCACAATCAGGCTGTCCTCATGGCCACCAGGTGCCTGGCGATCGATCCGGACATGGCGGACTGTCACATGCTCGCGGGTGCGGCCTACGCCAACCTGAGCCAGGCGGAGCAGGCCGCACATCACTACCGCGAGTTCCTGCGGCTGGCGCCAGACCATCCGAGCGCTGCCAAGGTCAAAGCGATCCTGGAGCAATACGACCGGGCCAAGCCTCAGTGACGTGAGCCTGAGGCCTGTTCGGGCTCCACGTGGACCACCACGTCCACCACCTGGGGGAAGGCGGTGTGGAGCTGCTGCTCCACCTGGTCGGCCACCGCATGGGCCTCCGCGGTCGTGAGGTTGGGGTCCACCTCGATCTTCAGATCCACGTAGACGCTGTCCTCCATGCCCCGGCTGCGCACGTCGCGGCACGAGCGCACGCCCGGCACGCTCCGGGTGATCTGAGAGACCTTCGCCACGTCCAGCCGCGCCGAGTCCGAGAGGATGCCCACCGCCTGCCGGACGATGCCGTAGGCCACCCACGCCACGAAGATCATCACCAGCAGCGCAATCACCCCATCCGCGCGCGGGTAGCCCAGCCACACCAGGCCCAGTGACACCAGCACCGCCAGCGTGACGAACACATCCGAGAGCGTGTGGTTGGCATCCGCCAGCAGCAGCGTGCTCTTGAGCTTCTGCCCGTACGAGCGCTCCACGCGCGTAACGACGAGGTTCACCGCCAGGGTGATGCCCATTACCGCGGCCATGACCGGCGTCACCTGGGGGTGCCGGTCATGCAGCAGCGAGTCGAGCGCCATGCGGCCCAGCTCCAGCATGCCGACGCCGATCATCGCCCCGATGCCCAGGGCGGCAATCGCCTCGAACTTGCCGTGGCCATAGGGGTGGTCCTCGTCCGCGGGGCGCGCCGCCGCCGTCATCGCCACCAGGCCGATGATGTTGGAGCTGCCGTCGATGAAGGAGTGCAGTCCGTCCGCCGTCACCGAGGCCGAGTGGTTCAGCAGGCCAAAGGCCAGCTTGGCGATGGCCACCGCCCAGTTGGCGGCGAGGATGGCCGCGAGCACCCGGCGCACCTTCCGGTTGCGCTCCGCATGCGCGAGCTGGGGGACTGGAATGGAGGCTTCCACGGGGGAGGGAACCTAATGGGCTCCGGTCCCGGCGGCGAGTGTCCAGTGGCCTCAGTTGGCGTTGCGGAACAGGCGCATCCGCGGTCCGCCGCCCATCTCCAGGAAGAAGCCGAAGGAGAAGCGCACCTTGGAGTCGTGCTCGAGCAGCCCGGCCGGCGGGTTGGGGAAGGGCTGCGCGCGCTGGAACGAGGCGACCGCCTCCAGGTCCAGGAAGTCCAGGCCGCTGCTCTTCTCGATGCGGATGTCCTCCAGCGCGCCCTTCTCGTCCAGCGTCACGTGGACCAGGGTGTAGCGGTCCTTGCCGCTGTAGATGCTCCCCGTGGGATCCCTGCGGCGAAGCTGGCTGTTGGGGTTCCAGTGCATGCCCACGCTCTGCTTCACCCGGTTGAAGAAAGGCGCGTGTTTCCACTCGCGCGTGCTGAGCAGGGTTTGATCTCCCTCCTCCGCGTCCTGGAGATGATCGTTGGGCGCGGCGCCGACGAGCTTGTCCATCACCGCCTGCGACGGCATCAGCGTGGCCAGGCCAGGCAGGCCCATCCGTCCCGCGGAGCCCTCGGTCTCGCTCGCCCCGCTGCCCGGCTGGATGCGCAGCCGCTTGGAGTTGCCCTCGACCTCGTCGCTCCCGTTGCGGTTGGGAACGCTCAGCCCCGGGCCGCCTGTCTCCGGGTCCGTCTTCAGCGCGATCTCCTGCTTGCGCCGCACGTCGGGGATCTCGAAGGAGGACTTGGACTCGCCCTGGCTCATGGGCGCGTCGTCGTTGCCCTGGCCGCCGTTGCCCGCCAGCTGCGGCTGTTCCACGGAGTCCTGTCCCGGAACCGGCTGGGCCTGGGGCGAGGTCCGCTGCGGCTTGGCGTTGCGGTAGAAAGGAGTCGTCTCCCGCGCCTTCGTCTCCTTCTGGGCCTTGTTGTCGTTCTCGGCCAGGTACTTCGCGTTCGGGTCCTTCTGGTTGTTGCCCTGCTCCACGGCCACGACCTGGCCCTGGGGCTTCTTCTCGTCCTTCTTCTCCTCTTTCTCCTTGGCCTTGGGACGCTCGGTCACCTGCGTCTTGGAGGAGGGAGCCTGTCCCCGGTTCTTCGACCACTCCTCGGACGTCAGGGGGCGGACAGTGACGGCGCTGGGCTTGCGGGTCAGCCGCTCCGACCCACCTGGGAGGTTCACCTGGATGTAGGAGAAGAGCACCACGGCGCCCACGAAGGCGCCATGCAGCAGCAGGGCAAACAGGAAGGCAATGAGGAGCCGTCCAGGCCCCTCCCGCCTGCGCTTGCGCCTATCTGGGACTGCTGGGTGCGTGGCCACTTGCGGAATGATAACCCCTGATGCGCTTTGCTACTCCCGGGGCGTCGCCAGGGGAACAGGGAACCGTCTAAATTCTCTCCGAAACCCGCCTGAATGGGAGCAGGGGAGGGGATAACCCGCTGGCTGTCGGGCCGCATTCCCGAACTGGACTCAGTAGATGGGGGCGACCTCGGCGCCATTGTAGTAGTGGCGCAGGATGCTCTTGTAGCGCTGGCCGGCCTCGGCCCGGCCGATGGCGCCCGTCTGGCACATGCCCACGCCGTGGCCCCAGCCGCCGCCCCGGAAGAGCCAGCCGGTGACGCGGCCTTCTGCGTCCCGCTGGGCGTCGATCTCCGCCATGCTGCTGTTGAGCATCCCGAAGAGCCGCCGGATGTTCAGCTCTCCGCGGATCTGCGTGGCCCCCCGCTCTCCGGAGATGAGCAGCACCCGGGCCCGGCCCGAGACACCCCGTTCCCCGAGCGTCATCGCCTGCACCGGGCCCACGCCCAGCTTCTCGGTGAAGGCGTTCACCTGCGCGGCCGTGAAGCGCTTCTGCCAGCGGAACTTGCTCGGCTGCGCGAAGGTGGACAGCCGGCACGCGGCGGGCAGGTCCGTGGCCTCCAGGAACTGCTGCAGGTTCATGGGGGTGGGGGCTCCAGCGGAGGGCTCCAGCAGGTCCGGCCGCCCGCGGAGGCTTGCGTCCGGCGGGTCGTTCCAGACGATGTCGTTGTGCTCCGTGTGGCCGCCGCACATGGCGCTGTAGACCGAGTCCACCAGCCGCCCATCCTTCGAGAAGAGGGCCTCGCCCCGGGTGGCCTCTACCGCGGCGCTGGTGCTGGCGGCCTCGCCGGTGCGGCCCCGGTACACGGCGCAGTGCTGCTCGGAGCACAGCAGGTACGGATCCGCCAGGTGTTTGACGCCCACCTTGGCCAGCACCTCGCCCCGGGCCGTTACCGCCTGGGCCTTGAGTGCCTCCATGTGCGCGCGGGCGTAGATCTCCGAGGGCACCAGCCCCTTGAGCAGCTCCTCCAGCTTCACCAGGTTGACCACGGCCAGCGTGCCGAACCGGTCCACCGTGAGCTGCAGCGTGCCCCGGAAGCTGCGGTCCTCGAAGGCGTGGAAGTCGTAGCCCACGCCGTACTCCACCTGCCGCACGTCGAAGCCCGCACCGTTCAGCGTCTCCGCGAACAGCGAGTCCTGCGCCAGCCCCGCCACGTTGCCCTTGGCGTCCGCCACCTCGAGGATGCCGCGCGCCGGGGTCTGCACCTCCTCGAACAGCGTGGTCTGCACGCCGAACTGGCGCAGCAGTTCCGCCTGACGCGCGGTGGCCTGCTGGGGCGTCAGCTCCTCGTCCACCAGCAACAGGTAGCGGCGGTTGTCGATCACCTTGCCCGCGATGCCGTAGAGCGTGCCCAGCACATGCGCTCGCACGGACAGGCCGCGCTCCTGCCATTCCTCCTGCGCCTCGGCCAGGTGCGCCTTGTCCGAGAACCGGAACTCCGCCAGTTGGATGCGCGCGGCGAGCTGCGCGGGCTCGCCCTGCCTCACGCGGACCTTCCACACCGTGCCCGCGGGAGCCTCCAGCACCTTGTCTCCCGGGCCCCCGAAGCGCAGCCGCATCCGCCCCCGGGGAGAGAACGTCACCTCGGGGCGCGCCTCCATCAGCCGGATGGGCACCTGCGGCTCACCGCCCCGGAAGTCCAGCCGCTTCACGTCCATGGGCGCCGCGAGCCCCTGAGACAGCGGATCCTCGCCGGGCATGGGGGGCGGGACGCTCGCCTCCGAGGGCTTGTCCCTGCGCGCGGGGCCCGGCGTGGACACGGCTTCGCCCGTCGCAGGCGTGGAGGGCTGCGGCGGAGTGGCGCACGCTGCGAGGAGCAGGGCGAGGAATAGAAGGACGGCCTTGTGCACGGGTGAGACGACCGTAGCCGC
>DASVVJ010001041.1:0-2342 GCA_036389955.1 Myxococcaceae bacterium | reverse complement strand
CACCCATTGGGCCAGGGTGTAGCCGTCCACGAAGTCCATCACGATGTAGCTCAAGCCCCGCCGCGGGTCCGGCCACCGGCCATGGCTCCACATGCGGATGATGTGCGGGTGGTTGAGCTGTTGCAGGCAGGCGATTTCGCGTTGAGCGCGCGCGTCCGTCTTCTGTGGATCCACGCCCAGCCCGGTGCGGCAGGCCAGCTTCAGGGCGAAGTGTTGGCCATCCTTCTCCACCTCGTAGACGACGCCGTAGCTGCCCCGGCCAATGAGCCGCACGATGCGCCAGCCATCCACCCTGTCGCCAGGCTGGAGGTTCAAGGGATTGACGTCCGTCACCATGTCACCCACCTCTCTGTATCTGGAGCTACAGATTCACCATGGGAAGGGAGACACAGCGGCTTCCCGTTTCGTCGCACACCCGCACTGTGTGCGGTACGGTCAGCCAGCGCTTCTCCTCGATGCGCTCGGGCATCTCCACCTCGATGGCCACCGTGACCGTGCCGCCTGGGGGCAGGGGGGTCTGCGTGGAGAGCACCCGGCGGGCGCGGCGTGGCGCGCCTCCGGCTTCGGGGGTCACCTCGGCCCAGGCGGGCACCCACGGCTCGCTTCCGGTGCTGCTCACCTTCACTACCACCACGCTCCAGGTCTCCGCCCCCAGCGCCCGGCAATCTCCGGCACGAAGCCCGCTGCTCTCCTCATGGCGGGCACGGCCGAAGAACTTGCCACGCACGCCCTTGTGGCCCACGAGCCCCGCGAGCGCCATGGCAGCCAGGTTCGGCGCTGGGGACCGGGTCTTCCACTCCTCCAACTCCCGGGCTTGCGCCTCGCACCGCTCGCGGGTGGCGGTCAGCTCCTCGCGGCACGTCTCCACGGCCTGCGGCGGGCGGCGCACGTTCACCACCTCGTCCACTACGCCCGGTTTGCCGGTGAGCAGGAGCACGGCGTCCCGGGGTGAGCCCTCCTGGTAGGTGAAGCGCAGGGCCAGCTGTTCGTTGGGCATCAGCGGTGTCCGGAGCACCAGCGTGATGCCCAGCTTGCTGGGATCCACCCGGGAGAAGCGGGCGCGGCTGTCCACCTGCACGGACTCCTGGTCAATCGGAGCATCCAGCAGGATGGACGTCACGGTGTCTGGCGCCAGATAGAGCACCGGCGGCTCGCCCGCCGTGCCCGTGAGCATGACAGAGCGTTTCGCGGCGGCGCCCTGTGCCGCCGTCGCGGCAAGAATCAACAGAAACAGGGCAAGCGCCAAGGGCGAGGTGCTGGGTTGGAGCAAGGTGAGGGAACCTCCTGGGTAGGTCCCCACAGTAGCAGAGGCGGGCGGCCGCGCCCTTCGAGGCACGCCCGTGCCAGCCGCTTCACCCTTTACTGAAGCCCAAGCTGATAATCCCAGTCATACAACTGAGCCATCAGGTCGGCCGTGCACGCCCCGGAGATACGCTCGAAAAGCTCCGGCGTGAGCGTGGCGAGCCGCTCGCGGAGGAACCCTGGATCCATCAAGAGGGGCCGGTGCTTCAGGCCGTCCGCAGAGGCGAAAGCACGGGGCATTTGCCGGAAGATCGCTTCGAGGCAGTCTTCCTTTGTCGCCCGAGCCATCCGAGCGGCGGCTGTTTCCAGGCGCTCGCGGACCGAAGCTGAGCTTTCTGGGCACCAGGCGTCCATGGCCCAGTTGATAGAGGCCTCCAGGAGTTGCTCCAGGCTGATGGGGACGTTGGGTGAAGTGAAGAGGTAGCGCACGGACTGAAGGGGCTCCCAAAACCGCAGCATCGCCTCGAGACGGAGCGCTGTCTTCTCTGCGCCCTTGGGAGCAATCCGCGCGAACACGAAGTACAAAGCCCCCCAAGCCGCCTGGCGTGCGGCGGCCTCGTAGGCGTCGCATACTGGGTACACGTTTTCCCAATCCAGAGCGTCGCACAATCCGTCCATGACATCCGTCACCATGTACAGGCGCCAGGCCGGGCGAGCCCGATCAAAGTCGACCACGTCATGAGCGATCACGACTTCGCCGGGAGGCAGCGCCACCAGTTCCAAGGGAGGGGGGAAGGAGCCAGCTTTGCGGTACTGCGCGCCGCAGCGGCGGCCTTCCGTGTGTGCCTTGCGCTGCGCCGTGTTGTAGGCGCCGTAAAGGAAAGAGGGCATCTGAAGCAGGGATGTCTGTTCCATGGTCGTCGCAAGGGTCGTACCAAATAGATGGTGGCTTGAGGAGAGCCAGCAGTGATGCGTTTAGCCACGCTGAGGACGGTCGCTTCACATGCCGGAGGCAGCAGGCACTTTGGCCGGTGGGACGGAAGCGGGAGGCCGTGCTGGAAAGGGGAGCACTTGGCCTCCGCCTTGAGCCGACGGCGGCT
>DASVVJ010001040.1:0-3892 GCA_036389955.1 Myxococcaceae bacterium | reverse complement strand
CCCAGGGACATCATGACCGGCACCAACCGGCCCGAGGAGGGGACGGTGCAGCTCGATGGAAGTGAGAATGAGGGGGGAGGGCAGATCCTCCGCTCCGCGCTCTCCCTGTCGCTCATCACCGGCCGCCCGTTCCAGATCACCGGCCTGCGAGAGCACCGGGAGCCTCCTGGGCTGCGCCCTCAGCACCTGGCGTGTGTGCGCGGCGCCGAGGCCCTGAGCACCAGCACCTGCGAGGGCGCCGTGCTGGGAGCCTCGGAGCTGTCCTTCACGCCGGGGCCCGTGCGCGCGGGGGACTATCTGCTGGAGGTGGGCACCGCCGGCGGCACCCCGCTGATCTTCCAGTGCCTCTTCTTCCCTCTGGCCCTGGCCGGGGGGGGGCGGCTCACCCTACGCGGGGGCACGCACCTGCCGCACAGCCCCAGCTACCCGTACCTGGTCAACGTCTGGCTCCCGGTGATGCACGCCTATGGGCTGCACGCCTCCCTGAGCCTCACGCACGCCGGCTTCTACCCCGAGGGGGATGGCGAGTTCGGGGCGGAGATCTCTCCTCCCTCCGAGCCTCCGAGGCTGGTGGATCTGCCCGCGCGCGGCACGTTGCATGACATCACCGTGAGCACCTTCGTGGGCGGACTGCCATTCGCGCACGCCGATCGCCAGTCCCGCGCCGCCGAGGGGGCCCTGCGCGAGCGGGGGCTCTACTGCAACTCGCAGAACCGGGCCCTGCCCGTGACACGCTCGGCGGGCACCGTCACCTTCATCCTGGCCCAGTTCGAGAACACCTTCGCGGGCTTCACCGCCGTGGGCGAGCGCGGGCAGTCCCCCGAAGAGGTGGGGCGCCAGGCCGCCGAGGCCGTGGCCCGCTTCATGGAGTCCGCCGGGGCGATCGATGAGCACCTCGGCGATCAGATCCTGCTGCCGGCCGCCCTGTTGGCGGCTGGGCGGCTCGGTGCGTCCTCACCCGGCACGACACGTTTCACGGCCGCGAGGGTGACGGAGCACCTGACGATGCAAGCGCGCGTCATCGAGCGTTTCCTGCCCGTGCGCGTCCAGGTGGATCCGGGCGGAGCGGTCGAAGTCCGCCCGGCGTGAGGCATCAGCAGTTCGGGGGCTGAGCATGCGCATCTGCGTCACAACATTCGGCGCCGTGCGTGCCATCGAGAAAGCCCGGAGCTGATCACAGGCCGGGCTGCCAGGAGACTCAGTCCTTCACGTCGTCCACGTGGTGCAGCGGCTCACCCGCCGGCACGCTCTTTCCTTCGACCGTGCGCTCGCCGGTGGAGATGCTCCACACATCCAGCGTGTCATCCCGGTCGATATTGCCCGCGCACACCAGGGTGATTCGGCAGTCGGGGCACTCGCCCGAGAGTCCGGCCTGCTGCGCCACCTGGGGCGGCAACTGCGCGAAGGTGATGGGCTGCGCATCCTTATACTGGAAAGTGTCCACCCCGATGGCCCGGGCCTCTTCCACCCCCTGGGCCTGCGGCCCGCTGCGGTCCTCCATGGGCCCGGCCTCCACGAAGTACGCGTACCGGTTGCCGCGCTCGGGAGCGAACTGGGCCTTGGCGAGCTCGCGCGGGTAGCCCCCGGCTTCACCGCTGGCCGAGAGCTGGCCCACGTAGAAGGACCGGAGGTAGGTCCTGCACTCGGCCTGCTTCGCCCGGGACTGGAACCGCATGAAGTTGGGGATGGCAATCGCGGCGAGGATGCCGGTGCACATGACGGCCAGTCCGCCCATCCCCAGGAGGATGATGAGCCAGGGCGTTCCCGCCTTCGGCACCGCCATGACGTTGCCGCACTCGCACGTCACGGACGCTCCGGGCTTCATCCCGGAGACGGTGAGCATGCGTCCACACTTTGGGCACTTCACTTTCATGTCCCCTCCCAGGAGCGACAGTGCACCGCGGCGCAGCCTCCTCGGAGGGTCCTGGCGTGGATCCTCGGAGAGGACTGGCGCTTAGGCCTCTTCCTCTTCGTCCGCGCCGCCGCGGGGGCTGGTCACACCCACGGTGTTCGCGCCGGCGATTTCCTTGGAGGTGTTGCGGTAGGCGCGGATCGCGAACGGAGTGGCCACCGCGAACACCAGGACTCCCAGGCCGATGGCGCCCCAGGGAACGGGGGTCTCCTTGATCTGGATGTCGTTGCCGTAGCCATTCAGGCCACCGCCGAGCTGCCGCTGCTTGAGGGCTTCCTTCTCCTCCTCGCTCATCTCGGGAGGAGGCTCGAAGTTCTGCACGGGGCGGCCAGCCAGCACGGCGCCGCCGCAGAGCAGGGCGGACAGGACGATCAGTCGGGAAAGCGTACGCATGGGGCGCCATCCTACCACGGGAAACCGGGCCGAGAGCCAGAGGGGAGGTGGGAGGTGGGGCCTCCGGGGGCGGCAGGAGAGGGGATCCGCTCGCCGGGAGAGCATGCGGGCCTCCCTCTGGCCGTGGCAGATGGGTGCTCGACACCTGCGGCATGCCGGAGCTTGCGTCCGCCCGAGCGGTCAACTACGCGCAGAGCTGATCCCTTGCCCCAGGTCCTTATGGTGCGCCTTGTCTTTGTCCTGATCGCCAACCTGCTGTTGCTGGTGCGCACGGTGCTCGGGCTGCCGTTCCGGCTCCTGGCCTCGCGGCACCGGCCCTCGTATGTGCGGTTCCGGCTCGCGGGAGAGCTGCCTTACCGGGAGAAGACCCGGCCGCGCTTCAAGCTGGGAGGCTCGCGTCCCGAGCCGGCCACGGTGTCCTCATTGGAGTCCTTCCAGGAGGCGCTCGGGCTGCTGGCGAAGGACGCGCGCGTCAAAGGCATCCTGGTGGAGCTGGAGGGGCTGCAGATCGGCTCGGCGAAGAAGGACGCGCTGGTGAAGCTGCTCACGGACTTCCGGGCGGCGGGCAAGCGGGTGGTGGCGTGGGCGGTGAGCGCGGACAACCTGGGCTACCAGGTAATGTGCGCGGCGGACGAGGTGCTGCTGGCGCCGGCGGGGCGGCTGGAACTGGTGGGCTTCGCGGCGGAGGCCACGGCGCTGGGCGAGGGACTCTCGAAGGTGGGCATCCAGGCCCACTTCGTGCGCCGGGGCGCGTACAAGACGGCGCCGGAGCTCTTCACCCACGCGCAGGTCTCGGACATCCAGCGGCAGACGCTGGAGGCCTTCCTGGACGAGCGGTACGCGGAGCTGGTGGACGCGGTGGCGAAGGGCCGCAAGCGCACGCCGGAGGAAGTGCGGAAGCTGATCGACGGAGGGCCCTACAGCGCCCAGCGCGCGGTGATGGCGGGCCTGGTGGACGCGATGTGCAGCGAGGCGGACCTGCCGGCGCAACTGGACGAGCGCAAGCGGGAGGCGAAGGAGAAGGACGGAGACGACGACGAGGATCAGCTGGAGTCGATGCCCTCGTGGCTCTCGGCGGTGCCGTTTGCTCCGGTGAAGTGGCGGCCGCTCAAGCGGAAGCCGAGGCTGGGGCTGGTGATGCTCTCGGGGATGATCGTCCCGGGGAAGGGCTCGGGAGGGGGGCTGGGCCCGACGTTCGCGGGCTCGGACACGGTGGTGAAGGCGGTGCGCGCGGCGGGGCGGGACAAGCGGGCCAAGGCGGTGCTGCTCTACATCAGCAGCCCGGGAGGCTCGGCGCTGGCGTCGGAGCTCATCCTGGAGGCAGTGCAGCGGGTGGCGCGCAAGAAGCCGGTGATCGCCTTCGTGGATCAGGTGTGCGCCAGCGGCGGTTACATGGCGGCGCTGGGAGCCAAGGAGATCTGGTCCACGTCCCACGCGGTCATTGGCTCGATTGGCGTGTTCGCGGGCAAGTTCGACGCGTCCGGACTGCTGGAGCGCTTCGGGGTGCACAAGACGATCATCACCCGTGGAGAGAACTCGGGGATCTTCTCGGTGTCGCGAGGCTTCACGCCGCACGAGCGGGCCTCG
>DASVVJ010001039.1:0-3100 GCA_036389955.1 Myxococcaceae bacterium | reverse complement strand
CGCGCAGCTCGATGGGACCGGCGCCCTGGTCCACCCAGAACAGCGAGCCCTGCGTCTCACCCGCGAGCTCGAAGCGCGAGCGGGCCTTCGGCGTGCTCGACACGTGCACCACGCCGGTGAGGCCCAGCGGGTAGGGGGACTTCTTGATGTCACCCACGGTGTGTACCGCCCAGCCACTGGCCGAGTGGCTCGTGCGGGAGCGGGGCCCGTAGTCCGCCAGCCGATCCACCAGCAGCAGTCCGCGCCCGCCATCGCCGAACTGGCGCGCCAGCCGCTCGCGCACGATGTCGACGATGCGGTCCGCCGCGATCAGCGAGTTGCCGAACGCCGCCACCGTGACGCGCGACGAAGTGGTGCCCGAGCGCAACCCATCCAACCCGGCGAAGAGCGGCTCGAGCACCGTGCGCACACAGAACGGTCCCGACCACTCCACACAGGGATTGTCCATGTATGCGCCGGGAGCACCCAATTGGGTGGCCAGCTGTTGGAGCGCCCGTTCCTCCGCTGTGTGCTCGGGCAGACGGCGCGAGGCCGGAGGCGCCAGGGCCCGGACGATGGCGCTCGCCGCCGCGTGCCGTTCCTGGCTCCGATCCGAGGACGGTGCGAGCGCCGCGGTGGCGCGCGGTTCCGCGGGCTTGATCTCTTGCGTGTGAGCGGGGCGTACGGACACCCACGCTCCTCCCGTCATGTACAGGGCAAGGGCGACCGCCGGCAGCCACCCTCTGGGCGACCACCGCTTGTGTGCGCCCCTACGGGCCGATTGATCCATTCCCCCGAGTCTATCGAGAAGGATCGGCAGGTCCACCCGGGCCCGGCCTCGTGAAGCGCCGGCTCACGCACGTCCGCTTGCTATGTCGCACGTGTAGCAAACCTTGTTGTCGCAGTAATACGTGACAAATCAGTAAAACATCATTGATCGGTTGCATGCTCTGCACTCGGCATGTGCCCTGGGGCGGGTGGCGGGCCGAAGGGCTTCGACTCGGATATGATGGGTGCCAACTACGAGGTGATCAGCTTTGGGCTACCGGCCTTCTTCTTCCGAGACTTCTCAGCCCCGTGAGCCCGAGGCTCAGAGCCATCCGCGAGAGCACTCCGACACGATGTCCGATCAGGGAATCCACGCCGAGAAACAGTTGCAGGCCAGCAACCTGCTGCTGCGCGCGCTCACCGAGGCCCAGCTCGAATTCATCCGCGGGAGCAACGCCCGCAAGCTGTTCGACCGGCTGCTGGCGGTGCTGCTGGACCTGACGAGCAGCGAGTACGGCTTTATCGGCGAGGTGCTCTACACCGACGCGGGCGTGCCGTTTCTGCGCACGTACGCCATCACCAACATCGCGTGGACGGACGAGCTGCGCGAGGCCTACAACCGCCTGGCCCCCACGGGCATGGAGTTCCGCAACCTCAAGACGCTGTTCGGCACGGTGATGACCACCGGCGAGCACGTCATCTCCAACGAGCCCCCCGCCGATGCGCGCGGCGGCGGCACGCCCGCGGGCCACCCTCCGCTCAATGCGTTCCTGGGCCTGCCCTTCAAGTCGGGCAAGGAGCTGGTGGGCATGGTGGGCATCGCCAACCGGCCCGGCGGCTACGACACCTCGGTCATCGAGTTTCTCCAACCGTTCCTGGCCACCTGCTGCAGCGTCATCCTCGGCTGGCGCAGCGAGCAGCAGCGCCGGCACGCCGAGGAGATGCTGCGCCACCGCGAGGAGGAGCTGCGCCGGCACCGCGACCACCTGGAGGAGCTGGTCCACATCCGCACCGAGAAGCTGCTCAAGGCCACCCAGGAGCTGGAGAAGCAGCAGGCGGCGCTCATCCAGTCCGAGAAGCTGGCCTCGGTGGGCCAGCTGGCCGCTGGCATCGCCCATGAGATCAACAACCCCATGGGCTATGTCACCAGCAACCTGTCCACGCTCACCCAGTACGTGAACACGTTCTCGCGGCTGTTGGACTTGTACCGTGGCTTCGAGGGCATGCTGGGCGAGCTGTCGCCCCACGCCCAGGAGGAGCTCACCCGCATTCACGCCTTCTGGGAGCAGGAGGGCGTGGTGGACATTCAGACCGACGTGAAGGAGCTGCTGCGCGACTGCATCTTCGGCACCCAGCGGGTGAAGGACATCATCCAGAGCCTGAAGACCTTCATGCGCGAGGAGACCGGGCAGCCGCAGATGGTGGACGTGAACAAGGAGCTCGTCCAGACGCTGAAGATGATGATGTGGAGCGACCTCAAGCATCGCTGCGAGGTGCGCACCGAGTACGGTCAGGTGCCTGCCATCCTCGGCTACCCCACGCAGCTCAACCAGGTGTTCACCAACCTGCTGACCAACGCCGCCCAGGCGATCGACAACCGGGGAGAGATCCGCATCTCCACCCAGCAGGAAGGCAACATGGTGGTGGTGCGCATCTCCGACTCGGGCAGCGGCATGACGCCCGAGGTGCTCTCCAAGCTCTTCACCCCGTTCTTCACCACCAAGCCGCCCGGCAAGGGCACTGGCCTGGGCCTGTCCATCAGCTACGGCATCATCTCTCGCCACCAGGGCCGCATCGAGGTGCAGAGCCAGCCGGGCAAGGGCACCACATTCACCCTGCGCCTGCCCGTGGCCGCCGACCTGGTGAGCGCCGCGGACGAGATGGCCAGCTTCTCCGCGGTCGCCAAGGGCTAGCCGCCGCCATCCAGCGAAAGCGCTTCGGGCCCGGGGTGTCCTCCGTGCGAGGCTCCGCCCTGCCCGAGGTCCGTCCAAAAGTTTTTGTTAGGGGGGAGCGGAACTCGAGATCGACCACCCTGGGCCGCCCTCACGAGTTCTGCTCCGCGCTCTGAACTCCTCACCCATCCCGGGGAAGCCCATTCAGAGGTGCAACAAGCGGTACTGCCTACTGCTACTGCCACTGCCACTTCAGCTGCCACTGCGACTTCCACTTCCACTCCTACTGCGACTTCGACTGTCTGCGGTGTGCTGAGGGGCTAGATGGTGGCGGGGATGTCCAGGATGCGCCGGCGGGAGACCTTCTCCTTGGTGCACTCCAGAGCGCTGCTGCTCACGTACGTCAGCATGCACCAGCGATCCTTGCCGTCGTAGTGGGCGGCGAAGGGCGAGCGCTTGTG
>DASVVJ010001038.1:0-19411 GCA_036389955.1 Myxococcaceae bacterium | reverse complement strand
ATTTCCAACGTGATGAAGACGCGGCACGATACGATCAAGAACTCGATCGGCAACATCCGCTAAGCTTCACGGCGGACCCAGGGTTCGAAGCAGGAGGGAGGGCGGCCGGCGTGCCGCCCTCCGTCCTTGCAGGACCCGCAGAAGGAGAGATGCGTACATGGCGGAGTCGACGTCGGAGATCGCGGGCAGCCTCGTTCCAGTCGCCAGGCAGCAGGCCATGATCCTGCTCGAGGCGGGCTACATCTGGCTGGACATGGGCAAGGTCGACAAGGCCAAGGACGTGTTCGCGGGCGCCGCCGTGCTGATGCCCAAGAGCGAGGTGCCGCAGCTGGCGCTGGGCGCTCTGGAGTTCGCCCAGGGCCGTCACGACAAAGCGCTGCAGGCCTACCGGGCGGCCCAGCGGTTGGCGCCAAACTCCGCGCTGCCGCGCGCGCACGCGGGCGAAGCGCTACTGTTCATGGGCAAGGTGCCCGAGGCGACCAAGGAGCTCAAGGCCGCCATGGAGCTGGAGCCCGAGAGCGACGGGGCCCGTCTGGCCCAGGCGCTGATGCAGGCCAAGGATGCGGGGGCGCTGCCTCCGCCGAAGAAGTAGAGGAGGTAGGCGATGTCGGTCGGTGGAGTAGGACGCGGGGGCGGTAAGGGCCGAGCGGGTGGCGCCAAGGGTGCGTCCAGCAAGGCCCCGGTGGGCGGTTCCAATTTTGGTGGCAAGGTCGACAAGGCCGAGTCGTTGGTGGGCCCTTCGGGCCTGGTGGGCTCCTCGAATGTGCAGGGCCCGCAGGCGGCGGATCCCATCTCCGCTCAGGCGATGGCCATTGCCAAGCAGCTCAAGAACGGCGGCTTCAAGAGCAAGGAGGATGCAACCCGGCAGCTGGTGGCCGAGGTTCTCAAGGAGAAGCTGCACATGAAGTCCTCCGCGCTGTCGTCCAAGATCGCCGACGCGCTCCAGGAGGACCCGCGGCTCAACCAGGTTCTCGAGCGGCTTTGGTCGAAGGCCGAGTGAGCGGCACTTGGGGTTCGGCGACGACAAGAAGGCGATTCTCGAAAAGTACGGCCCCTACGTGCGGTCGCTGGCGGCGACTGTCCGCAAGCAGTTCAACGCCCAGCTCGAAATCGATGAGCTGATGGCCTATGGCCAGATCGGTCTGCTCGAGGCAGCCGATCGGTTTGATCCCAAGGTTGGGGCCAACTTCCTCACCTTTGCCCACTATCGCATTAAAGGTGCGATATTCGATGGGCTGAGGAAAATGGGGGTATTGCGGGGGGCGGATGCCCGCGGGGCCTTCGTGGGCGAGCGTGCGGCGGCGTACCTGGGAAATCTTTCGGATCGCGAGCAGGGCGGAGGCAACCGCGGGGGGTCATTCGACGATGATGTAAATGACATCTCCAACGCGGTGACGGGGCTGGCGATGGTGCTGGCCTCCAGCCTGGAGGGGATGGACGCGGCGGGGTACGTGGATGAGTCCCTGCCGGCGGATCAGCGGCTGGAGATGGAGCAGCTGAAGCGGCGGGTGAGGGCGGCGATTGATCAGCTCCCGGAGAAGGAGCGGCAGCTTCTGCAGGGGTATTACTTCCAGGGCAAGACGCTGGAAGAGGCGGGCGCGGAGATCGGGCAGTCGAAGAGCTGGGCGTCGCGGCTTCATGCGCGGGCCATCGAGCGGCTCAAGGAACTTTTAGACGATGAGGAGGCTCCTGCTTCCTCGGACGAAATAAGGAGACAGTCACATGGCGGCTCCCCTGGCAGGCGTATCGGCGCAGCAGATCGCTCAGCAGAAGCTGCAGGATCAGGGCGCGCAGCAGGTGAACAAGCAGGGCCCCTCGAAGTTCGACGGGGCTCTCGCTAACAAGGCGCAGTCCGCGGGCGGGGTCGAGCAGGCCAACGCCGCGCAGGCGGCGCAGAAGGCCCAGGCGGCTCAGGCCACCCAGCGCGCGGATCAGATCCGCCAGGTGGAGACCGTCAACAAGACGGACAAGGCGGCCCTGAACAAGGTCAACGGTGCCAACAGCGAGACGCTGACGGCCCGTGGCGCCGAGCCCGTCAACGGCAAGTCCGAGGCCCAGAAGGGCAACATGGTCACCACCATGATGGACTCGCTGGAGAAGGGCCAGCTCAACCTCGAGAAGCTCATCGAGGCGGGCGCCAGCGGCAAGAAGTTCTCCAACGCGGAGATGCTGTCGCTGCAGGCCTCCATGTACAAGTACACCCAGGAGCTGGACCTGACGAGCAAGGTCGTCGAGAAGGCCACCAGCGGCCTCAAGGACACCCTGAAGACCCAGGTGTAGCTTCCTCGCCTGCCCCTCATCCGGGCAGCGCACGAAGGGCGATCTCTCCAGCGCGAGGGGTCGCCCTTCAGTGTTTTCCGGGCCCCATGTTGGAACGGGACGCCCGCACCGCTAAGCTAGGCCCCGCACATGACTTACCGACCGTACGCGCGCCTCATCCCGTTGTTGGCCCTGGTTCTCGTCACCGGCTGCTCCATTGACCTGCAGCACGGTCTGACGGAGCAGGACGCCAACGAGATCTACGTCCTCCTGAGCAAGAACGGCATCAACGCCACCAAGGTGAAGGAGGGCGAAGGCCAGGACATGAAGTTCAACATCGTGGTGCCCAAGGCCGATGCGGCGCAGGCAGCGGAGCTGTTGCGCGCCAACTCGCTGCCGCGCCCGATCGAGAAGGGCTTCAACCACTTCGCCAAGGGCAGCATGGTGCCCACCGCCTCGGAGGAGCGCGCGATGATGCTCAAGGCCATCGCGGGCGAGGTCTCCAACGCCTTCAACAAGGTGGACGGGGTGCTCGAGTCCAACGTCATCGTCAACATCCCCGAGAACAACGACCTGACGCAGCCGGAGAACAAGCCGCTGCCGTCCGCCTCGGTGATGATCCGCTACCGGCCCAGCATCGAGGGCAAGGCGCCGCTGGGCGAGAAGGACGTGAAGAACTTCGTGGCCTCGGCGGTGCAGGAGCTCAAGCCGGAGAACGTCACGGTGATGCTGACGCCCGCGCTGGGCCCCGCGGCCGAGACCAACCCCGAGAGCCGGCTACAGGACGTGTTCGGCCTGCGCATGACGGCGGCCAGCGCCAGCCAGTTCCGCGGCCTGGTCGCGGTGGTGTCCGTGTTCGTGCTGGGCATGATGGCCCTGTCGGGCTGGGTGCTCATGCGTGGCGGTTCGGCCGGAGGCTCCTCGCGTTCGCGCGCTCGCTCCTGAGCCGCGACTCACGCTGTGTGCTCCCCGTCTTGACGGCGGTCCCCTGAGGACCGCGAGGTGACCGTTGGACCAATTCTTCACCTCGCTCAACAAGCGCCAGAGCATGCTGCTGCTGACCGCCATCACCTTCGGCGGTCAGGAGGGTGTGGCCTCTCTGGATCTGCTCGCGTCTGAAGAGGGGGAGCTGCTCCAGCATCGCGCGCAGGAGATCATGCAGATCCCGCGCGAGAAGCGAATCCCGCTGCTGGTGGGGGAGATCAAGCGGCTGGTGAAGGATCGCCGCGGCCAACTGTGGAGCGCCGAGCCCGAGAAGCTCGCGGCGATCCTGCAGAAGGAGCGCGGCGCCCTGGTCGAGGTGGTGCTGCGCGCTCTGCCCGCCGTGCTGGCCGAGGCGGTGCGTGGGCATGTGCCTCAGAAGCCGGTGAAGCTCACGCGCGAGGTGCGCCCGCAGGTGCTCGACATCGTCCGCTGGAAGCTCGAGCAGCGGCTGACGCGCAGCGGAAGCGGCGGACTGGTGAGCTTCAAGTTCACCGATGTGCTGATGCTGCAGACCCGCGAGCTGCTCACCGTCTGTGATCGGCTCGGCGCGCGCGTGCTGGGGCCGGCGCTGGCGGGGCTGCCCGAGGCGCAGATCAACGGCATGGTCGCGCCGCTGCCGCCGGATCAGAAGCAGCTGGCCGTGAAGGCCATCGCGGCCAACGCTCCGCGCAAGCTGCCCGAGGAGGAGGCCAAGGCGCAGCTCGAGGTGCACGACGGCCTGAAGAACCTCTCGGGCGCCATCCGCGGCGCCGGGATTCAGCGCCTGGCGCGTGCCTGCCTCTCGCAGTCGGCGGAGTTCGCCGCGCGCATGGTCGAGAAGCACCGCGGGGAGTTCGGCACGCAGCTGGCCAAGTGGGTGCGCGACGAGCGTTCGAAGCCCATCTCCCGCACCACTGATGGCGGCCGCGCTGACATCGTCGCGGACCTGGAGCGGCTCGCCGTGCGCGGCCTCATCGAGCGCCCGGTGCGCTTGACTCCGCAGCGCCCGGCACTCAACCCGCCTCCAATCGTGCGCGGCGGTGCGGCCGCGGCCCCTCCCTCGCAGCCGGCAGGGCGTGAGCGCGAGCGGGAACGGGAGCCAGCACCTGCATCCGGGCGGGCTCCGGCGCGCGAAGGGCGCCCAGGCGCGGCGCCGCCTCCCGCTGCCGCCCCCCGGCGCGACATCATGGCCGAGCGTGAGGCCCGCCGCGCGGGCGTCGCCGGCTCCTCCCAGCAGGGAGAGGGTGGGATGCGCAGAGATCCCATGGCCGAGCGTGCGGCCCGCCGGGCTGGAGCGCTCTCCTCGATCGAGCCCTCGCGAACCAATCGCCGGTCGCTGGAGGACGAAGCGCCTGACGCCTCGCGAAAGACGCGCCCGCCGCCCGAGGCTCCCGCCACCAGCTCGCGTGACGCCACCAGCTCCCGACGGGGCGCCGGGGCCGTGGCGCCGGATCCCGCGGGAGCGCGCATTGGCCCTCCTCCGGTCCGAGAGAACTCCCGTGTGAACTCGCGCCCGCCTCCGCCCGAGGTGGGCGAGGGCTCGCGCACGGGCTCACGCCAGCCCCCGCCCGATGTGAGCGAAGGCTCCCGGACCCGGC
This sequence comes from Myxococcaceae bacterium, assembly GCA_036389955.1. Classification (GTDB taxonomy): domain Bacteria; phylum Myxococcota; class Myxococcia; order Myxococcales; family Myxococcaceae; genus DATHBR01. Next base: position 14,591 of record DASVVJ010001038.1, on the reverse strand, counting down.
GGCCCCCGCCCGAGGTAGGCGCGGCCGAGCCCCGGCGCGAGCGTGAGGGCACTCGGCCCACGGGCGCCTCGGCCCGGGTGCCTCCCCGGCCAGTCGAGGAGCCCGAGCGCGCCCGCGTCATCTCGTCCCCGGGTATCCGCAGCCGGGCCAGCGGGGTACGCCCTGCACTTACAAATGAAGAGCCCGAGCGTCCGCCGCGTGTGCTCTCTGGCCGAACGGGTGCGACAGAGGCCCTTCCCCGGAAAGGGGAGGGAGCGGGCGGGCAGCGTCCCCCGAGGGAAGCGCCGCCGGGTAACTCGGGGCGTGGACCTCGTGGCGGAACGCGCTAGCATTCGCCCGACAAGGAGCAGTTCATGGCGATCGGCAAGGTGATCAAGGGCGACGGGTCGGGCGAGCCAGCCGTTGCTCCAGAGCGTCCCGCACTCCGGCCTCCACGCGCCGGCGTGATGAACGCCGAGGTGTTCGACGCGCGCCAGTCCGCGCAGGGCATCATCGAAGAGGCCCACCGCGAGAAGGAGCGCATCCTCGCCGAGGGCCGGCGCGAGCGCGAAGAGGTGCTGGCCAAGGCGCGCGAGCAGGGGCGCCAGGAAGGTCTGGCCCAGGCGACCGAGGTGCTGCTGCGCGCCAGAATGCAGGCCGGGGAGATGCTGGCCTCGCATGAGAAGGACGTCATCGCCCTGGCGTGCCGCATCTCCGAGAAGATCATCGGCCGGGACATCGAGCGGCAGCCGGAGCTGCTGGTGGACATGTGCGCCACCGCCATCGAGCAGCTGCGCAACGCCAAGGCCATGGTGCTGCGGGTGCACCCGAAGACGGCGCAGGTGTTGCGCGCTCGCAAGCCGGAGCTGATGGAGCTCATTGGCCGCTCGGTGGACCTGGCCATCCGCGAGGATCAGGAAGTGGCGCCGGTGGGCTGCATCGTCCAGACGGAGTTCGGTACGGTGGACGCGCAGCTGCCCACCCAGTTCGAGATGCTGCAGAACGTGCTGCTGCCCGACGACGGCAAGAAGGAAGGACCGGCGTAGGCCATGGCGATCGATCTCTCGCGCTACTACGCCCTGCTGAAGGACGCCACGCTGGTGCGTGTGCGAGGGCGCGTCACCGAGCTGACCGGCCTCATCATCAAGGCCAGCGTGCCCAACGTGCGCGTGGGCGAGGTGGTGCTCATCAAGAGCCGCGTGCGCGGCGCGGTGAAGGCCGAAGTCGTCGGCTTCCAGGGCGACGAAGTGATGCTCATGCCCCTGGGCGAGCTGTACGGCATCGGTCCGGACAGCGAAGTCATCCCCACGGGTAAGCCGCTGACCATCAAGTGCGGCGAGGCGCTGCTGGGCCGCGTGCTCGGCGGCACGGGCGAGCCCATCGACGGCAAGCCCCTGCCGGACGGCCTGATGGACTGGTCGGTGGATCGCGACTGTCCGGACCCCTTCACCCGCATGCGCATCGAGCACCCGCTGCCGCTGGGGGTGCGCTGCATCGACGGGCTGCTCACCGTGGGCGAGGGCCAGCGTGTGGGCCTCTTCGCAGGCTCCGGCGTGGGTAAGTCCACGTTGATGGGGCAGATCGCCCGGAACACCAAAGCGGAGATGAACGTCATCGCGCTGATCGGCGAGCGTGGCCGCGAGGTTCGCGAGTTCATCGAGGACGCCCTCGGCGAGGAGGGGCTCAAGCGCTCCGTGCTGGTGTGCGCCACCTCGGACCAGCCCAGCCTGGTGCGTCTGCGCGCCGCCTACGTGGCCACCGCCATCGCCGAGTACTTCCGCGAGCGCGGCGGCAACGTGATGTTCATGCTGGACACGGTGACGCGTCTGGCCCGCGCCCAACGTGAGATCGGCCTCGCTGTCGGTGAGCCTCCGGCCCGCCAGGGTTACCCGCCCAGCGTGTTCTCCATGCTGCCGCGCATCCTGGAGCGCACGGGTAACTCGGCCAAGGGCAAGTGCACCGCCATCTACACCTGCCTGGTGGCCGGCGGTGACATGGAAGAGCCCATCGCCGACGAAGTCCGCGGTATTCTCGACGGCCACTTCATTCTCAACCGTGCCCTGGGCGAGCGGAACCAGTGGCCGGCCATGGATGTGCTCGCCAGCCTGTCCCGTGTGATGAGCGGCATCGTCACCAAGGAGCACAAGAAGGCGGCGGGCAAGCTGCGCGAGACGCTCTCCACGTACGAAAAGCAGAGAGATCTCATCCTCCTGGGCGCCTACCAGTATGGCACGGACCCCCGGACCGACTACGCCATCGACAAGTACGACGCCATCATCGACTTCCTCAAGCAGGACACCCACTCCAACAGTGGATTCGACGAGACCGTCGAGCAGCTCATCGCCCTCTTCGAGGAGTGACGGGCGCGGGGTTTTCCGGGTTAGGATGGGGCCGCCATGCCCCCCTACCGGTTACAGACCCTCCTGGAGATGCGTGAGCGCGCCAAGGAGGAGGCTGAACAAGCGTTCTCCGCGGCCATCAAGGCCCTGGAGAAAGAGAAGGCCGAGCTCAAGCGCCTGGAGGAGGACCTCGAGAAGCGCAAGGCCGAGCGCAAGCAGAAGGTCATGGCCTACCTCAACGAGGTGATGGCCAAGGGCGCCGGCATCAACGGCATGAACATGATGAGCCGCTTCGAGCAGCGCCTGAAGGACGAAGAGGCGCAGGTGGCCCTGGACATCGAGCGCCAGAAGGAAGCGGTGAAGGTGGCCGAGCGCCTGGTGGAGCAGCGGCGCCGGGAGATGGCCGAGGCGGCCAAGGAGCTCAAGGCCATCGAGAAGCACAAGGAGACCTGGCAGAAGCAGGTCAAGCACGAGCGTCAGCAGCGCGAGGAATTGACGCAGGAAGAGATTGGAAGCGCCTTGTTCCAGGCGCGCCAGCGCAAGTAACCTTTCCTCCTTTCGCAGGTACGAAGCGATGAGCCGAGTCGAAGACGATCGTCAGGCAGAACGCGCCACTCAGCGGCTTCTCCAGGAGAAGCAGCTGGCCGAGGCCAAGGGCAAGAAGCTCAAGGAGGGCGAGGCCGCCTTCTCCAAGCTCGTGCAGCAGGCGCAGCCCGAGCAGGCCAAGGCCCAGCAGCGCCAGGAGACGAAGCAGACCTTCGCCCAGTCGGTGCTCCAGCGCGCCCTGAAGGAGTCCGGCGCCCAGGAGAACGCCAACGCGAAGCAGGCCGGCCAGCGCCAGGAGACGAAGGGCGCTCAGGGCCGCCAGGAGACGAAGAGCCTCGACGAGCGCATTCAGTCGGGCCAGTCCAGCGAGGCCGAGCGCCTGTCCCAGGGCCGCCAGGCGGACACTGCCCGCGGCGGTGAGACGTCCGTCAGCCGCAAGCAGGACCAGCAGGTGACGCAGACGCGCGCCGAGACCCGCGAGGCGGACTCCAAGGCGGACGGCGAGGCGACCAGCGAGCGCAACGCGTCAGCCAAGAGCGCTGGGCGCTCCAAGGGCGAGCTCAAGACGGACGCGGACTCGGGCGGCGGTGGCCAGGGCGGCAACAAGGACAACAAGGGGGGCGAGTCAGCCGCGGCGGCGGGCTTCCGCTTCAACCCGGCGCTGATGGCCCCGGTGCCGGTGGCCAAGCCCAAGCCCAACACGGGCTCGGAGCGGCTGCGCGCCATCGCCAACGAGATCGCCCAGAAGATCGTCGAGCGGGTGCGCGTGGGCACCAACGGCGCGGGCGCGGCCGAGTTCCAGATCGACCTGCGCAGCGACGTGCTCAAGGGCTTGTCCATCAAGCTGTCGGCGAAGAATGGGAAGATCTCGGCCGTCTTCAGCGGCAGCGACCGTGAAGTGCTGAAGATGATCGAAGAGCAGAGCGAGGGCCTCAAGAGCGCGCTCACCAGCCGTGGGCTGAAGCTGGAAGACCTCAAGTTCGAGGCCCGCGCATGAGCTTGAGCCGGGATGATGAACCCGGAATCTACGAGCGGACCATGCTGGTGGACGTCCGTCAGGTGCGCCCCAAGAAGGACTGGAAGCCCTATCGCTTCCCGAACCTCGAGCGGGTAGACCGCAGCCAGACGGGGCTGTTCGCCCGAGCACAGCGCTTGTTGCCGCTGCCCAGTGCCGTCGAGGCGCTGAGTACGCGGCTCAAGGCGCTCTTTGACGCCGAGTCTCGCTTCTCGCTGGCGTCCGTGCAGATCCGTCCCGCCACGGAGCTGCGCCGCCACCTGGGTGACGTCTCCTTCCTGTGCGTGGTGGCCCCCGGTGCGCTGAAGAGCCGGGTCATCCTCGAGGTGGAGCTGCAGCTCGCTCACGCCCTGGTGGACATGCTGCTGGGCGGAGCGGGCGAGACGGTGGGGCTGCGCCCGTTGACGGACATCGAAGAGGGCGTGATGAGCTTCGTCGTCCTCGAGGCGCTCAAGGCGCTGGTGCCGGGGCTGGAGCCCAACGTGCCTCGCCTGCGCCTGGAGTCCGTGGCCCGGGGCCTGGACGAGGTGGCCGCGAAGATTGGCGAGGACGAGCTGTTGATCGCCGTGCACCTCAACGCCACCCTCGGGCCTCACACGGGCATGGTGCGTCTGGTGGTGCCCTCCTCGGTGGTGAACGCGGCGGCCGAGGCGCGCAAGCTGCCCGAGCGCCGGGCCCGCCTGCGCTCGGACCTGAAGGCGAATCTCAAGATGCTGTCCACGGTGCGCACCTGGCTGCGCGCCGAGATCGGCCATGCCGAGATTGCCAGCAGCGACCTGGCCTACATCCGCGCCAAGGACGTGGTGCTGATGGACGCGCTCACCGCCCGGCCGGACAAGGGCGAGAAGGGCACGGCCACCCTGCGCGTGGGCAATGGCGGCTCCCGGGTGGAGGCCGAGGTCTTCGTCGACGCCGGGCAGTACAAGGCGCGCGTCAAGAACATCATCATCGGAGAGCCGGCCTTCCAGCGCGCCATCCCTGCCCCTGAGGGCGGGCCGGGGGCAAGCGGGGAAGAAGAAGCTTTCACCAACCCGGAGAATGACGTACCTCTGGGCTCGGAAGGGGATGCCTTGGACGACAACAAGTCAGAGGGAGGCGAGCTGCTGGCCGACATCCCGCTGCAGATCGCCGTGGAGCTCGCGCGGGTTCCCGTCACCGCCGATGAGGTGGTGGCGCTGAAGGTAGGACAGGTGATCGAGCTGCACCGCTCGCCCGGCGAGCCGGTGGAGCTGTCGGTCAACGGCAAGGTGGTGGCCCGGGGCGAGCTGGTGGAAGTGGAAGGCCAGCTGGGTGTCCGGGTGATCTCCCTGGCCGGGTAGCCTCTCGGGCCGCCGGGCGGGCAGGGGAGCACGCCCAATCCGAAGCCGAGCCATGGCGGTCTCGCGGTGGAATGGACTAGCCTTCCGCTCAGACATGGCGGTTCTCCCCGGTTCCCACTCGCGCCCGGCACTCGTGGCCAGCGCCCTGCTGCTGCTCGCGCCCGCGCTCGTCGTGGCGCAGGCTCCTGCTCCCGCGCAGCCCACGGCCGTGGCTCCGGCTCCCCCGGCGCCTCCCGCCGCGGCGCCTGAGCCCGCTGCGACGCCTGAGCCCGCTGCGACGCCTGAGCCCGCTGCGGCCGCGCCCTCCGCGCCCGCTGTGCAGCCCGCTCCGGTGTCTCCCACCGCGGCGGCTCCCACCGAGCCGAGCCCGAGCACCCCTCCGCCCAGCCCCGAGAGCGAGCTGCCGGATCCGTTCGCCCAGCAGCCAGTGCCTCCGGAGGCCCAGGAGAGCATGGGCTGGACGCTGGTGCGCACGCTGTTCCTGCTGGGCGCGGTGCTGGCCTTCATCTACCTCACGCTCAACGTGGGCCTGCGCCGGCTGATGGGGCTGCAGAACATGGGCGTGGGGCGCCAGTCGGTGGTGACGGTGCTCGAGCGCGTGCCCCTGGATCAGCGGCGCACGCTCTTCGTGCTCAAGGCCGCGGACGAGTACCTATTGGTGGGAGGCGGCGAAGGCGGTCTCCAGCTCCTGTCGAAACTCGATACCCAGGCCGTCGAGCGCATCCGCGCCGAGGCTCCCCGGGCCAGCGCCATTCCGATCAGCCCCTTCCTCCAGAAGCTCCTCTCCCGCCGGTCCGGCTCCTCCACGCCGCCGCAGCCTTGAAGATTGCCACTGTGATCCCTCCGTCCGTCCGACAGTTTGTGACCCGAGTTACTCCCTGGCTCTTCGCCGCGGCCATCGCGCTGCAGCCGGCGCTCGCCTTCGCCCAGAAACGCAAGGGCGGCGGCGACGCCATCCCGGACGAAGTCGTCAGCTCCACCACCAGCGAGTCCTTCGCCTCGCGGCCCCTCATCCTCATCCTGGCGCTGGCGGCTCTGTCGCTCGTGCCCTTCATGCTGATGATGGTGACGAGCTTCGTGAAGATCTCGGTGGTGCTCTCCATCGTCCGCTCGGCCCTGGGCACCCAGCAGATCCCGCCCACGCAGGTCATCACCGGCCTGGCCGTCATCCTCACCGTTTACATCATGGCCCCCGTGGGCCAGGAGATGTACAAGGCCGCCGCGGTGGACATCTGGGCCAAGGGACCCAGTCTCCTCTCGTCAGAAACAGTGGGCTCGCTGTTGGAAGCGGCCAACCGCTCCAAGGAGCCGCTGCGCGACTTCCTCGTCAAGAAGGTCAAGAGCAAGGACCGCGCGCTCTTCTTCCACCTGGCCAAGAAGATGCGCAAGGGGGAGGACCGCGAGAGCATCGGGGACAAGGACTTCATGGTCATCATCCCCGCCTTCGTGGTGTCCGAATTGAAAGAGGCCTTCCAGATAGGCTTCCTGCTCTTCGTGCCCTTCATCGTCATCGACATGGTGGTGGCCAACATCCTGCTGGCGCTGGGCATGCACATGCTCTCGCCCACCACCATCTCCATGCCCTTCAAGCTGTTGCTCTTCGTCCTCGTGGACGGCTGGTACCTCATCGCCAAGGGCCTGGTCATCGGCTACCTGTAAGAACCCAAGCGCCATGCACGAACTCACCGTCATCACCCAGCAGGCGCTCTACCTGGTGCTCGTCGCCTCGGCGCCACCGGTCATCATCAGCCTGTTGGTGGGCTTCATCATCGCCCTGTTCCAGGCCACCACGCAGATTCAGGAGCAGACGCTCACCTTTGCTCCCAAGGTCATCGTCGTGTTCGCCGTGTTGGCGATGACGGGCCCGTGGATTGGCCACCAGTTGGTGCGCTTCACCTACTACGTCTTCGATCAGTTCCCCGCGCTCATCCGATGAACATCTCGGACGTACTCTCACGGCTGGGCGAGCAGACCAACCTCTCGCTCGTCATCTTCACGGTGGGCCTGCTCATGTGCCGGGTGATGCCGGTGCTGATCTTCTCACCGTTCCTCGGGGGCGAAGTGGTGCCCACCGAGGTGAAGATGGGCATTGGCATCACCCTGTCGATCGTCATGTTTCCCGTCGTGGCGGACCGGATGGGCGCGCTGCCCACCACCGCGCTGCCGTTCATCGCCCTGCTGCTCAAGGAGATCTTCATCGGCGTATCGCTGGCCTTCATCGTCAACCTCATCTTCGAGGCGGCGCGGGTGGCCGGCACCCTGACGGACACCATGGCCGGCAGCAACAACGCCCAGCTCTACGTGCCGCAGATCGGCCAGCAGGTGTCGCTGTTCTCCAGCCTCAAGGTGCAGCTGGCCGTGGTGCTCTTCCTCACCCTCGACGGGCACCACATCGTCATCGAGGCGCTGGCCGACAGCCTGGTGGCCATTCCGCTGGATGGCTTTCCTCGGTTCAGCCAAGGCGCCTGGCCCTTCTTCGATCTGACCATCCGCGTCTTCGCGGACCTGCTCGCCATCAGCCTGGCGCTGGCCGCGCCCACCATGCTGGCCACCTTCCTCACGGATCTGGCGCTGGGCGCCATCAACCGCGTGGCCCCGCAGATTCAGGTCTTCTTCATCTCCATGGCGATCAAGCCCCTGGTCTCGGTGCTGATTGCCTCGCTGGCGCTGTACCTGCTGATGAAGCGCTTCCAGACCGAGTTCATCACCATGCTCGCCGCCCTCAAGGCCGCGCTGCGTTACCTCACCTGAGCCGGGGGTCGCCATGTCCGACAGCGGTGAGAAGACAGAAGAACCTACACAAAAGAAGCTCGACGACTCACGCAAGAAGGGTCAGGTCTGGAAGAGCAAGGACCTGACGGGCGTCTTCGTCTTCCTCGTGGGCCTGGGCGCCCTCAAGGGCTCGTGGGGCCTGATCGAGGAGGAGGTGAAGACGCTCTTCGCCTTCACGTTCGATCACATCGGCAAGCCCGAGACGCTGGATGTCGCCACCGGCCAGATGCTGGATATGTCGGTGCGCACGGTGATTCTACTCACCATTCCGGTGGCGCTGAGCGGGGCCATCATCGGCGGGTTGGTGGAGTTCCTCCAGGTGGGGGCGCTCTTCACCATGGACCCGCTGATGCCCAAGTTCGACAAGCTCAACCCGATCAACGGGTTGAAGAACATGTTCTCGAAGAAGGCCATCGTCGAGCTCATCAAGAACCTGGCGAAGATCACCATCGCCGCCTACGTCGTCTTCGGCGTGGTGCGAGACGCCATGGGCATGGTGGTGCAGACGCAGCTGATGAACGTCCAGGGCATCATGGCGGTGATGGGCGAGCTGGTGTACCGCGTGGCCATGCGCGTGGGGCTCGTGTTCCTGCTCTTCGGCATCTTCGACGTCTGGTGGCAGCGCAAGTCCTTCATGAAGGACATGATGATGTCCAAGGAGGACGTGAAGAAGGAGTACAAGGAGAGCGAAGGCGACCCGCACCACAAGGCGCACCGCAAGCAGATGCACCAGGAGATCATGGAGGGCGCGCAGATGGAGTCCGTCAAGAGCGCCGACGTGATCGTCACCAACCCGGACCACGTGGCCGTGGCGCTCAAGTACGACCGCGAGAAGGACTCCGCGCCCCGGGTGATTGCCAAGGGCCTGGACTTCAAGGCCGAACGCATCAAGGAGCTGGCCCGCCAGTCAGACGTGCCCCTGCTGCGCAACGTGCCGCTGGCGCACTCCCTGCTCCGGGTGGACGTGGGCCAGGACATTCCCGAGGACCTGTATGACGCAGTGGCCGAAGTGCTCAACTTCGTCTACGGGCTGAAGACGGGCAGCGCCCCGGCGCGCGCGTAAACCCCTGAATCCGGATATCATCGGCGGCGGCCATGAACGACGAGACCGAGATCGCCATCGCGCTGAAGTACGACAAGGAGAAGGACTCCGCTCCGCGCGTCGTGGCCAAGGGGATGCGGCTCAAGGCGGAGAAGATCCGTGAGATCGCCAAGCAGTACAACATCCCCGTCATGAAGAACGTGGCCCTGGCCAATGCCCTGTACCGCATCGACGTGGGCAACGAGGTGCCCGAGGAGCTGTACGACGCGGTGGCCGAGGTCCTCAACTTCGTCTACGCCTTACAGCAAGAGCAGCAGGCAGGCGGCCGGCGGTAAGCGCCGGGGCTGGACGGAGCAACCCCTTCTGGAGTGAGGTTGGGTCAGCACCATGGCGAACATCAATAATCGACCCCCGAAAGCACCGCTCTGGCCCTGGGGCGGTCCGCGCAGTGTGCGCGAGAAGCTCATCGACCCGACGCAGCTCAACCGGGCCCGCAACGCCAAGAAGGCCGGCAACGCGAAGAACCCGGCGCTGGCCTCGGCGGCCCTGCTGGACTTCATCGGCCCGGCGCACTCCTCGGAGGAGATGCGGCTGTCGTCTCCGCCCAGCCCGCGCGGCAATGACGCCCCGCTCGAGGGCTTCTCGGACCGGCCCCACCTGGAGTCGGTGGCCGAGCGCAACGAGACGGATCAGCGCCGGCTGCTCGAGCGCGGCCTGTCTCGCATCAACGCGCCGCCGGACCGCATGGACCGGCTCAAGGCGCTGCTGCAGCGCGAGGCGCAGATGCTGGCCCTGGTGGGCCACCTGCACTCCGAGGTCGAGGAGATCCAGCGGCGCATGCGTGAAGAGCAGAAGACCGAGGGCTACTGAGCACCATGGCTGCTGATCCGAACAGTCCCCAGGAAGAGGCCAAGCTCGTCGCCGCGCTGCAGAAGTGGGCCGATGGTAAGGCCACCTTGCGCGAGGTGCGTGGCTACTCGGACGAGGAGCTGTACGCCATCGCCAAGACGGCCTACTTCTTCTTCTACCAGGGCCGGGTGAACGAGGCGCGCACGCTCTTCCAGGGCCTTTATGCGGTGAACCCCACGGACGCCTACTTTGCCAAGGCGCTGGGCGTGGTGGAGCTGGCCGCCGGCAACGCCCAGGGCGCGCTGGCCGCCTATGACGTGGCCATCAAGCTGGCGCCCAATGACGGGCAGGCCTATGTGGGCCGCGCCGAGGTGAAGTTGGCCATGGGACAGAAGAGCCAGGCGATGGACGACCTGCGCCGCGCCGCCTCGCTCGCCCCGGAGGACGACCCCGTCACCCGCAAGGCCAACGCGATGATCTCCTCGCTCTCCCGCCGCTGAGCGGGGGGGCTCGTTCACAGACCCGCAGAGGGATCTTTCCGGGTGAGTAGGTCTTTCTGCTAGGCTGCACGCTCCCCTGCACGGAGGAAGAGTTCCCATGTCGAACGAGCAGAAGCTGAACATCAACCCGGCTGTGGCGCCTCCTGACGCTCCGCCCGAGATGCTTGAGAAGCGCGACCGCCTTGCCGCTGATCTGGAGAAGCTCGCAAAGACCTCCACGGGCACGCTTCAGCAGGTGCTGCGCAAGATGGCGGCCCTGATGAACAACACCAAGCAGGGCGCGCAGATCGACGTCCAGCTCTATACCGACGTGAAGGAGGCCTTCCTTCGCTACGCCAAGGACACCTCCGCCGGCGCCACGCCGCAGGTCCTCATGGACTCGCTGGAGTGGATGAGCGGTTACCTGGACACCCGCGGCTTCGGCCCCGCCGAGCAGCCCGCCGCCGCCGCCGCTCCGGCTGCCGCCGCCGCGCCCAGCTCCGCCCCGCGCGCCAAGGGCCCGCAGGATGGCTTCGAGTCCGGTAAGCCCTCCGCCCGCCCCATGTCCCTGGGCAACCCCGACGCTCCTCCTCCTCCCAACGCCAAGCCGCTGGACCCCAAGGAGGAGAAGAAGGAGCTCGAGTCCTTCAAGAACTGGATGAAGAACCCGGCGCTCGGCAAGCTCAAGGGCTGATAACGCGCCGCGTTGATCCAAGAGAGTGCTTCGCGCACCTCGGAGCACTCTCTGATCGCCGGTGCGCAACTTTTCTCGGGCCCCGGCGATAATGGGATCAAGACCTTCAATTTAAAAGGAACCCGCCATGACCGCTCCCGTCGGTGGAAACCGCCCTGTTGCTCAGACCACTGCCGCCTCCTCCACCTCGTCCACGAGCCTCAGCTCGTCGGAAGCCCGCACCCTGGTGGACAGCATGATCGCCAAGGAGTTCGAGGCCCGTAAGAAGTCGCTGGGTGAGACCCGCGCGAACGCGTGGAAGGAAGGGGTCACCAAGAAGATGAACGAGTACCTCGCGAAGAACGAGGGCAAGCTCACCAAGGAAGGCATCGAGGGCGAGTTCAAGACGAGCGACTCGAAGGAGACCGGTTATCAGTTCAGCAACAAGCTGCGCGATGACGCGTTCCTCAAGCGCCTGCAGCGGTACATGAAGGAGTCGCTGGCGGACCGCTGGGAGTAAGCTCCCGCTTCGCTGAAGTTCCCTCGGCCGTTCGGTTCCTCGCGAACCGGGCGGCCGATTCTTTTTCTTGTGCCCGCGTGGCCTCGAGGTGGTGCCGGCGGCGGCCTGGAGGAGCGCCCGCAAACGCAACCGGCCTCACGCCTGGGGCCCCGGAGGACCCCCTGGCGCGAGGCCGGGAGCTGTGACGCGCAGCTGCGCTGCGGTTAGCGCAGGTTGTTGATCTGCGTCATCGTCGTGTTGTTCTTCAGCACGTTGGAGATGTAGTTGACCGTCTCCGACTGCTTCTGGAGCATGAGCTGGGCGTAGGCGCGCTTGTAGTCGTCGCCTGAAAGGCCCGCCAGCGTCTCCTGCTCCAACGGGCTCAGCCCCTTGTGGGTGTTGAGGGCGGCCGTCATTGCGGTGTCTGCGGCGCGGGAGATGTCCATGGGTTCTTCCTCGGGAACTGCGAGGGCTCCAAGCACAAAGCCGGTCTCGCCATCGGCTGCCGCGATGGCAACCTTCTGCGAGACCGGCCAGGTGACTAGACGTCAGGAACGGTTAGCGCAGGTTGTTGATGGAGACCATCGCGATCTCGTTGCGCTTCTTCATGACGTTGGAGACGAAGGAGACAGTCTCCTGCTGCTTCTGGAGCATCAGCTGCGCGTAAGCGCGCTTGTAGTCGTCACCGGACAGGCCGGCCAGCGTGTCCTGCTCCAGCTGGGTCAGGTTGGTGGAGGGGCTCTTGGCGGAAGCAACGGCAGAGTTCGCGGTAGAGGTAACGTCCATGGCGGTATCTCCTCGGAAGATTTGGAAAGAGTGAAGCTACAAAAGGATTATCGGGGCACGCGGCTGGGAGTTTCGTCCTGTATTTCCGGTTTTTTTTTAGCCGGGAAGGCCCTGGCGGATCAAGCCTGGGAGTGAAAACCCGCAAAAGCGACCGGCCCCGTGCAGGCCGCCAGAGGCGGGCCACACGAGGCCGGAAGCTGAACAACCCCTAGTTACTAGCGGAGGTTGTTGATGGAGACCATCGCGATCTCGTTGCGCTTCTTCATCACGTTGGAGACGAAGGAAACGGTCTCCTGCTGCTTCTGGAGCATCAGCTGCGCGTAGGCGCGCTTGTAGTCGTCACCAGACAGGCCGGCCAGGGTGTCCTGCTCCAGCTGGGTCAGGTTGGTGGAGGGGCTCTTGGCAGAGGCAACGGCAGAGTTCGCGGTCGAGGTAACGTCCATGGCGGAATATCCTTCAGAGATTGGGGTGGGGTAAGCAACCTTACAAGCTGATTATCGGCCGACCCCCGCCGGAGTTTCCTGCGATCATTTTTCCGGCATTTTCTCCCCGGCCCCACCCACTGGGTGTGTCACCCGGAGCGAAGTGCGCAACGAAGCAGCCCCCCCGCTCGATGATTCTTCTGCCGTCGGATCACAAGAAGCCGTGATCTTCCGCGCGTGTAACAGGTCTTGCCGGGTTCGGATGGCTTCCATGATCTCGGCGGACCGTGATAAGTGACCCCAGCCCGCGACTGAGCGGGTGCTGCTCATTCGTTCTAGGATGCCCGCCGATGGCGAACTCCGACGACGCCTCTACCGTCCAGCATGAAGGCACCACTGGCCCCGAGCTCCTCGAGCGGGCCATGGATGCCTTCCAGCTGTACGAGCAGGGCAACTACGAGGACGCTCGGCACATCTTCGAAGAACTCGCCGAGCAGGATCCCTCCGAGGCCTACTACCGTACGGCCCTGGGGGCGATCTGCCTGGCGGAGGATGAGCTCGATGCGGCTCTGGAGCACTTCGATCACGCGCTGCGGCTCAACCCCAAAGACTCCGCCGCGCTGGTGAACCGAGGAGAGGTCCACTTGCGGCTGGGCAACATCATGGAGGCAGCCCAGGACTTCGCTCGAGCCGTCGATCTGGATCCCGAGAACAAGGATCCTCTCACCATGCGTGCGCGGCTGCTGGCCGCCGCGGCCATCGAGACCATCGAGGCCGCCCAGCGCAGCGCCAACACTGAACTGAAGAAGTAGGCCGCGGGCGCCGGTGAAGCCGGCCCCTCGTGGAACCATGGCCAAATCACAGGGGTCGGGCAGGAAAGCAGCTCCTGCCCCCGTGAAGATTCACCACTTCGAGAAGCGCACGCCCGGCACTGCGCCGGGGCGTGATCGCCAGCCGCTCGTCAGCGCCACCCCCACTGTGCCGGAGCTTCCCCTGAAGCCTCCTCGCACCGGGGGCGCCGCCGCCGAGGCCGCTCCCCCAGTGCCCGCCCCGAAGGCCAAGCCCGCTCCCACAAAGAAGGTGGAGGACCCGTCCTCCGCCAGGACCGAACTGGAGATTCCGGTCCAGGCCGAGCCCGCGCTCCCCGAGCGCGGCGGTGGCAAGGGCAAGCGCAAGAAGTCCCGGACCTATGAGGGGCCGTCTTCCTCGTCCCGCGCTCCCGCCGCTTCCGAAGCCGAGCCGGCCCCGGGCTCCGTCGCCGAGCGGCTGGCCACCTCGCGCCGCCTCTTTACGGAGGGAAAGGTGGAGGAGGCGCGGGCCACCCTCGAGCGGCTCGTGGCCCTGGGCGTGGCCACCGGCCCGGTGCACACCCAGCTCGGCGCCATCTACCTGGCACAGGGAGCGGTCGAGCGAGCGCTGGAGCGCTTCGAGGAGGCACTGGCCCGGGATCCCGAGGATCTCAGCGCCACCCTTTACCGGGGCGAGGCCCGCCTGGCCCGAGGCGACTTGCTGCTGGCCACCACGGACCTGCAGCAGGTGCTGGACCTGGGGATGGCTGGCAGCCCGCTTGTCCAGCGCGCGCAGCAACTCCTACAACAGGCCGCGGACCGGAAGCGGCGCTGAGCCCGCCTTTGGCACCCGGGGACTTGGGGCCAGGGCTCGGCGCGGACTAGGATGAGCGCCGCCGATGGGACCCAATCCGAACAGCTTCCTTTCCAAGTACTCCGACATCGTGCTGGCGCTCGTCGTGGTGGCGATCGTCGGCATGATGATCGTCCCGCTACCGACCCTGCTGCTGGACGTGTTGCTCACGTTCAACATCAGCATCTCGGTGGTGCTGCTGCTCATCTCGCTCTACGTGCCAGCGGCGC
>DASVVJ010001037.1:0-5050 GCA_036389955.1 Myxococcaceae bacterium | reverse complement strand
GTCCTCTCCCACCAGCGTGCTGAATGTACACGGTGGCCCCGTCCGCCTGTGTGGTCGTCCGGGTGTTGTTTTCGATGATGTCGTCAACTTGAGAGAACGGCTCTTTGAAGCCGTGGCGTCTCAGGCTCTCCTGCGCGTGTTCCGTGAGCTTTCTTCCACCCGGTGTCGAGGAGCCGCCGCCGCCTCCTCCTCTTCCGCCTGAAGCGTTCATCGCCGGCATCGAGCCACCACCGGGCGCCTGGCCCGTCATGGCCGCCGCCGTGGGAGCCAGGGCGATGGTGACCGCATCGGCGGTCACGGCCACGGCTTCCACCTGCGCCACCTCGGTCAGTTTGACTCCCATCCGAGCGCCTGCTGCTGACGCTTGAGCTGAGCCGGGCAGCGTGGGCACCTTGGCCGAGAAACTGGCAGCCGTCTGACCGATAGCGGCCGTCAGCAGCAGGGCAAATGCCCGCGCTGCATTCTTTCCCATCACCTTGCCGTACTTCCTCCCGGCCTCACGGATCGCCGCGAACGAGGTGGCGTGATCCAGCTCCTCCACCAGCCGCCTGAAGCCCTGGATGAGCGTCCAGAACGTGTCCACCCCAATGTAGCAGACGAAGCTGGCCGTGAGGACCGTCGCCAATCCCTTGGAGAACACCGGTTCGGGTGCCAGCCACATCGCCGCGTAGATCGCCATCGTCCAGTACAGCGAGGCCTTGATCGCCTCCGGGTCGGCCATGTCCTTGAAGGACTGCATCATCTCCGGAACGATCTCTTCGATGGCGAAGGACATGGCCAGGGCATAGCGGCCATCCCCGGTGAGGACGGGGCTGTTCATCAGCGCCTTCCGGCAATCCCCAGGCTTGCCGAGGGCCTCGCAGAACTGCAAGTACTCCTGCGTCACTCGCGCAGCCACCTCGGCCCACTGCGAAGCCGGGGGCGGCGCATCCAGCGGAACGACACCTTCGCGCTGGGTGTATCGGTACCAGCCACTGCGAGGGGGGACCTCGAACAGCTCTCTCGCGGCTTTCTCAGGGTTGAACGAGGGCCCTATCCGCCGGACCTCCTTCGCGATGGCCTGAGTGAACTCCTCCTTCCCCAGCTCCACCGGCTTGGACTCGCCCGTGCGGGGGATGTGAATGAGGGGCTGGCCCTGCCCTGTGTCGAGGCGTGCCACGGGCGTCTTGCTGCACGTGGTGGACAGGGCCAGGAACAAGACCGCAACGACCAGACGCCGAGGAGCCACGAGACGCCCTCCAGATCGAGGAGGGTTCCAGCCTACGGGAACGTCACACCCGTGACGATGACGCTCCGGGTCCCATCCGCATCCCACAACTTGAGCGTGAAGCTGCCCCGGGTCTCTGCCTCCGTTGCGTCCGCCTCGATCACCACGCGCGTGTCATCCACGCCAAAGCTGAGGGGCTCAGCTTGCCAGGGTGGGTACACGCGCAGCGGGCGGCGGCCTGGCCCCACCAGCTCCGCTCTTGCCGCTCGCCAAGGCTGCATTCCCGTGGTGGCATCCAGCCGCACCACGACAGCCACCGTGCTGGTGGAGCGATAGCTGTAGGCCTGAAATACATTGACGAAGTTTCCGGCGTGCTTCCCAATGCTGCTGGTGATGTGCTTGGGAGGGATCCCCTCCTCCTTCATGAGCCCGGTGGCCACCAGGCCCGTGAGTCGCCCGGGGCTCACTTTCTCGGCGAGCAGCCGCTTGTTGTCCGCCTGGCACTGGTAGAGCTGGGTGCCCTTCTCCTGTACTTCCTGCTGGTAGGACTCCAGCGTGCGCTTCTCGCGGTACACCTCCACGAGGGGCTCCACCTGTCCGGGGGACACCACCAGCCAGAAAGCCGCGCTTGCCGGGGCCTCTTCATCCTTGAAGCGTACCGTCAGCCGGAATCGCTCCCCCGGCATCACGCGCCCCGAGGGCACCAGCCGGAGCATGGTGTTGCTCACCTCCACCAACGTGAAGCGCTCCCGCCCGTCCACGGTCACTCCATTACTGAGGAGCTCCGCGCCGTAGAAGAGGAGCGCGGTGGACAGCTCGGGACCGATGCACAGCTCGGGCAGCTCTCCGGTGGGCTCCGTCTTCAGCTCGATGCGCCGTGTCCCCGTTTCGCAGGGAACGGCTCGGGGTTGCGCGGTGGCAGTGGCGCCCACGAGAAGCGCCAGCGCCAGAAGAGCGGAGGGGAACGAGGCGAACACGGAACAGAACCTCCTGAGTGGGGGCGCGGCGTAGCGGCCTGGGACGTCGCCTCTACCACGCCTTCCCGCTCAAGAGCGCCGCTCGCTCCGGGGGCTTCGACCGGTCAGCCTCCCTGGAAGCGATCCACCGCTATCACCGACCCAGAGTTCAACACCCTCGCAGTGTCGGCCGTGGAGCCACTCTCCATCTTCATTCCGCGATCGTTGTCGGGGTCCAGATACTCGAAGCAGACAGGCCAGGTGCGGGTGCCATCCCTCTCTTGTGCCAGGGTAAACCTCCCGTAGACGCGCTCCGCCCCAAAGATGAGTCGCCCCTTCAGGATGGCGCCCGGGGGCAGGTTCTTGAATGGCCGCGCGACGAGCCTCACGCTGGTCCCCCCCTCCCTCACGGTCATGAGTTCGCCCCCCACTCCAGAGGTGAACAGCGCATCCCCTTCGTCGCCGATGTCGATGTCCAGCTCGGCCATGGTCTTGACAGCGCCAGGAGGGCACGGCTCAGCGAGAGGCTCGGGGCGAACCTGGGGCCCAGTACAGGCCGCTGTGATGCAGGCGCCCGTGGCGATGGCCTTGCCCACGGGACCGAGGCCCTTCTGCTGCTTCTGCTGTGGGTCTTTCATGGAAGCCTCTCCCTTCTCGCTCAACGTGGAGGGCTCCACAAGAGCTGCCTCCTCGGTGGCGAGGAAGTCGTGGCCGGTAGCTTCAGGTGACTTCCAGGGCGGCGCCACTTTCCTGCCTACCTCCCAGGTCACTTCCGGGGTGTACTCGAAAGGCCAGGCGCGCGGCTCTCCTTCAGTCTCGGCAGCGAGCGGTGGCGGGCTGGCGGTACGGGGCGAGGATTCCCAGAACCAGACCCCGCCTCCCGCCACAACCACTGTGAGGATCAACCCCGCCGCCACCCGCCATGGGACGCGCCTGGCCTGAGATGCTGGCTGCCGCTCCCTGGCGCTCGCAGGTGACGGTGGGACTTGCTCGGGCGCCGAGACCGGGACCAAAGGTGTGGGCGGTACGGCCTCGACGGAGAGGACGGCAGGGGCCTCGGGTGGAGCGGCTGGGGCTTCGGGTGGATCTACCGGGGCAAGCGCCGCCACGACGGGCATGGGAGCACCTGGAGCAGGGGAAGGGCCAGGTGAGGGAGGAGGAGGCGCGGCGCCTGCAACCGCTGCGGGAAGTTCACCCTCCACGGCCACGAGAGGGCGCAGTCCTCGCCGGGGCCGCCCTCGCTCACCGTGCGCACGAGGCGCGAGGAGGCGACCACCACCAACCCGATCGCGGTTGTCCTCGCCGCCTCCACCTACTCGTACATGGGAAGAGCGCTGAGCCGGGAACTCATCCACGATGGCCTGCTCAACCGCTTCATCCTCGTCCACGGCGAGCCCGGCGATGCCGTGCCAGTGCGGCCTGCCATTGACTCCCAGGCCCATGCGGCCTTGGTTGCCGAGTTGCACCTGGCCATCAGCGCGGTGTGGGGGAGGTCATTCACTCTCAGCCCCGGGGCCCACGCAGTGCATGATTCCCATTACCGGCAGGATCACCAGCAGCGGCACGAATCCGAGCTGATGGAAGCCGCCACCGGCCGCATCTCCATCATGGCGATGCGGTTGGCGCTGCTGTTCGCCGCCGCGCGAGGCTCCACGGAGATCTCCGCCGATGACATGCGGGGCGCGTGGGACCTGATGGCCTACAACAAGGCCGTCATCGCCCGGCTGCTCCAGTCCATCAAGGACAGCACCTGGCGCGAGGCGGAGGAGCGCGTCCTGGCCGCGGCTCGGCGGGTGGCTGCGGCCAACGGCGGCACCTTCTCCTCGATGGAGGTACGCGCGAGGCTCAAGGGTGGCAACGGCCTGGACGCACGCACGTTCAATGGCTGCTGGTCCTCGCTTGAACGCGCCGGCGATATCGTGCTCGCGCCCAGCAGAAACGATCGATACCTCCTCAACGAAGGAGGGCAGCCTTGATGTCGCCAATCGGCCCGACGGCCATGAGCTCCGAGCAGGCGGCCTTCCTTCACGCGCTCAACGCCACGGACCGGCAGGCCTTCAACCGCTACGTGGCAGAGCGGGGCGGGGCTCAGGACGTGGAGCACAAGGAAGCGTTCAAGTCCGAGTTCAACCGGCTCCCTCTCCTCGCTGATGAGTCCCTGCGGCGCCTTGCTCACCGTGCGCTCGCCGCCTCTGTCGGCCCGCGCGTTTCTCACACCACCTGGACCGAGTGGCCGAGCATCGAGCACACCTGGCGCGGCACGCGGAGGACGGCGTTCTGGGAGGACTACGGTCGGCGTCACATGGAGTGGGTGCAGCTCCTGGCCGCCAAGGGTGTAGGCCCCGTCTACAACCCCACCTCGAACGCGACGGGCTACCGCAACAACGCCAGCACGCTGGAGATGCACGCCCTGCATCTGGACGCGGACGGCGTTGGGGACTGGCACGTGCTCTTCGCGCTCCTCGTGGAGCGAGGCATCGCCTTCCTCGCTCACCGGAGTGGCGGTAACGCTCCAGCGCTTCCCAAGTGGCGCATCGTCCTGCCACTGACGCGCCCCTTCCACACGGCGGCGGAGACGGGTGTGCTCGCATGGCGCACGACCTACGCCGTTGCCAGGGTGACCTTCGGGGCGCTCGCGCAGCTCACGGGTCCTGGCTTCGATCCCGCCACGGACGGCCCCCACCATCCCTGGTTTCCTGGCGCTCGCAGACGACCCGCGGATCCGCTGCGTGAGGTGTTTCAGAACCACGGTGCCACGCTGGACCTTCACGCGCTCCTGGATCACTTACCCAGACCCCCGGCTCCGCAGTCCCGAGCGCAGTCGCACCAGACCCGCCGCACCAGCTCACCCAGCCTGCTCCAGCTCGCCTTCGAGGCAGCGGGGATG
>DASVVJ010001036.1:0-14176 GCA_036389955.1 Myxococcaceae bacterium | reverse complement strand
CGTCCAGCAGGTACAGGTACGCGTCCGCCGCCGAGGTGAGCGTGAACGTCACCGTCGCCGTCGGGCCCGCGTGGTCCAGCATGAACACCCGGTTGCCCGGGCTGGTGGGGTTGCGCCCCCCCGAACCCAGCCACCGCCCGTACACGGTGTTGCCCTGCAGGCCGCTCAGCGCCTGCTCCTGCTGCTCCAACCCCGTGGCCTCCTCCTCCAACGGGCCGCCGCACCCCAGCACGGCCAGCAGTGGCACCACGACGAGCGAAACGGGCGAGCAGAAGCGGCGACTCTTCATGGGGGAAACCTCGGATCTGGAATTTCCGAGTTCCCCTTTCTCACTGAGAGTACGTGTTACGCAAGCCTCCAGCTCAACTCCACTTGCGCTCCTGGTTCAGGGCGTTCTTTTTGCGGAACTCCGCCTCCAGGTCCACGCCCGTGCGGTTGGCGATGGCCAGCAGGTAGTTGAAGACGTCCACCAGCTCCTCCGCCACGGCGGCCCGGGCCTGCTCCGAAGGGGTGCTCGCCCCTTCGTCGAAGAGCTTGTTGTAGCGGCGCACCGCCTTGAACAGCTCGCCCACTTCCTCGCCCATCAGGAAGCAGTTGTGCACCAGATCCACCTTCAGCCAGCCGTGCAGCGTCTCCAGCTCGTGGATGTAGCGCTGGTACTCCTTCATCGCCGCGTTGTCAGGGAGAGTAATCATTTGGGGCGCGCACTCTGGCACAGCCGCAGTGAGGTGGCCCCGTGTAGGCAACTTCTTGGCGCATTCTCGGAGAATAAGGGCAACGTATTCCGGCGCGGTGGGCCCTGCCTGCTGCTGCCTGAACAAAACCAAGGAGTTACGACCATGACCACCACGAAGCCCCTGGGTCAGACCCCGAGCACCCTCGCCTGGGGAACCGGCAAGGCCGGCCTGGATGCCACCGAGAAGCAGCTGGTGAAGACCACCGTCGCCGAAGTCTCCACGACCGCCGCCGCCCAGCCCGGGCAGAAGAAGGCCGCGGACTCGCTGGACGCCGGCGGCAACACCCGCTCGCTGGATGACGTGCTGGCCCGTGCGGCCACCGCGGCTCCCAGCGCCCCCGCGCAGAGCGACTCGGGCCAGCCGGCCGGCGGTCTGCGGGTGGACGACAAGGGCGTCATCCACACCGCAGGCGGCTACCAGGTGGAGATGCTGGGCCAGTTCGACTGGAAGATCACCGGTCCGGACGGCAAGTCGACGAAGATCTGGGGCGACCCGCACGTGTCCGAGGGTGACGGCGGCGAGTGGATGTTCAAGCGCAACAGCACCTTCATGCTCAAGGACGGCACCCGCATCGACGTTACCTGCGTGCCCTACGGCAACGGCGCCACGGTGACCGGCAAGCTGAACATCACCAGCGGCAACGACCGCCTGGAAGTGAAGGACATCGACAAGGGCAAGGGCAAGCTGGGTGAGATCACCCACGACGGCCTGACGCACATCGATGACTTCGACGGTGAGGACACCTTCCACATGGGCGCGGAGTCCGACGACTGGATCTTCCTGCACCGTGAGATCAAGGGCAGCGAGGATCAGGGCGAGACGTTCAACCTGGGCACCGAGCACAAGAACTGGGGCATGCAGCCGGAGCTGTACGGCTCCCCGGGCTTCAAGGAGACCTCGCCCTTCGCGCAGGGCGGGCCGGCGACCTCCGGCTCCACCTCCACCTCCACCACCACCGCCAAGAACCTGTCGCCGCAGGAGCAGTTCCAGGCGATGACCAAGCTGTTCGAGACCCAGAGCCAGCTGGGTGAGGTCCTCTCGCGCCGCGCCGAGCAGAACTCCACCCTGCTGCCGCCGGGCGATGACTCGCAGGCCCTGCAGCGCCGCAGGGCCCAGCTGGAGGAGCAGTTCGCGCAGATCCAGCGCATGCAGGGCACGGTGGAGAAGTTCCAGAACCTGAGCACCAGCATCGAGAGCAACCGCAACCGCGTCCTGGTCTGATAGACTCGGAGCACCGAACCGCATGAGAGGGAGGTGGGCACGCGCTAACGCGTCCACCTCCCTTCGTCGTCTCAGCAGGAGGCAGCCTTGAGCACCAAGCCAAAGGAGAAGTCTTCCGCCCCCAAGAGCGAGGCGCCCTCGCTGAAGGCGGAGAAGCTGGTGCTGGGGGAAATCACCCCCGCGCAGTTCCTCGGCCTGTCCTCCAAGCGTCTGTACGAGCTGGCGGGCATGGGACACCAGATGTTCAAGTCGGGGCAGATCCGCGGCGCCCTGGACATCTTCGAGGGCCTGGTGGCGGCCTCGCCCTATGACAGCGTCTTCCACTGCCACCTGGCGGCCACCTACGCGCGGCTGGACCGTTTCGAGGAGGCGAAGACCTCGTACACGCGCGCGCTCGAGCTCAACGTGGCTAACGTGGACGCGCTGGTGGGCCGGGGCGAGCTGTACCTGCGCGAGCGCAAGCTCTCTCAGGCGCTCGCTGACATCCAGCAGGCGCTGAAGCTGGATCCGCAGGCCACGCGAGACACCACCAGGAGGGCCCGTGCCACCCTGCTGGTGCTCCAGAAGATGGCCGAAGCCGGCGAGGAAGCGCCCTCCAAGCCCAGCAAGCGTTGAGCTTCGCGAAACAAGCGCTGCCATGCGACTGTGCCTGGTCCTCCTGGTGCTGCTGCTGGCACGGGCCGCGCGCGCCCAGGAAGAGGCCCCGCCTGCGGACCTGCTCGTTCCTCCCCTGGTGGAACCCGGCGCCGCGCCCCTGCTGCCTGCAAGACATCGGCAATGGGCGGATCGTTCGCGAGGAGCGCTACCTCGTTCAGTTCCAGGGCCTGATGCGCGGCGGCACCCAGGTGGGGCCCACCCGGCTCGGCCTGCTGCTGGGCCTGGGCATCCACGCCAACCGCAACAGCCACTTCGGGGGCACGGTGGGAGCGGAAGTCGAGATGCGCCCCTTCGAGCGGCTGCCTCCCATGGCCCTCGAGGCGCGCTACCACCTCAACCTGGACAAGCACGCCGGGGTGGACAGGCAGGACTTCCTGTCCATCGGCGTGGGCTCCCGGGTGAGGTGGTAGCTCCGCTCAGGGCCGCGGTGCCGGCTTCCGCCCGAAGTGACTCCCCAGGAGCAGCAGCGCGAGCAGCCCTATGAGCAGCGGCAGGCCCGCCCCCGTCGAGGCACAGCCCCATCCGGCGGGGGACCGGGGGTCGTCGTCGTTGGAGCCACCGCCTCCTCCGTTGCCCCCATCCGGGATAGGGGTGCCACCGTCGGTGCCTCCGTCCGGAACAGCCGTGCCTCCATCCGGAGCGCCCGTGCCGGCGTCACTGCCTCCCGTGCCTGCATCCGGAGTTCCCGTGCCTCCGTCCGGCAGCGTCACCAGCACCCCATTGGAGGTGGCCACCGTGGTGAGGCCATAGGTGTTCTGCGCGCGGACCGAGACGATGTACTCCTGGCCCACCCCCAGCGACAGCCCCGTGGCCCCCGCGGACGTCTGCAGGCCCACGGACGTCCAGGGCTGAAGGGACGTGGGGTCGCCGCGCGTGCCAAGCGCCCACTCGTACCTGGCGATGCCCGGCACATCCGAGAATCCGCTCCAGTTGGCGTACAGGGCACTGGTCGAGGTCGTCGTCGAAATATCCTGGTTGACCGTGTCCAGCTGGGGGCGGTCGAAGACGGTTCCCCGGATTGGCGGGGAGAGGTCATGCGCGCCCACGCTCAAGAGGTACCCGTCCTGCGCGGAGCTCAGGCTCGTGTCATAGCTGGGGGCATTCGTGCCACCCGGCATGCCCGAGGCCGATCCGGTCTGCAGGCCGAGGAGGAGCAGATTGCTCTCGCGCAGGCTCACCGAGGTGACTTCGTCCAGGCCATTGCCACCCACGAAGGACGCCCAGCCCTCTCCTCCCTCGGGAGGAGCCATCCACACGAAGCCCTCACGGAAGCCCGCGCCCGCCTCGATCGAGGAATCAAAGCCGCTGGAGGAGACCCCCTGGAAATCCGCGGAGGCCGTCGTTCCACCGACATAGGCGTTGCCGGCGCTGTCGGTCGTGACGGCCAGCGCCGCATCGTTGGCGCTGCCCTGGCGCACCTCGCTGAACTTCAGCTGGCCCGTGGACTGCACCCAGGCCACGAACGCGTTCGTGTCTGGCAGTGGAGCGCCGCTGCCCAGGTTGCCCGGGGAGTTCGTGGTGCCCGCTACCACGACCGTCCGTCCCACGGCGCCCGCAGCGATGGCATTGCCCTCGTCTGCTCCGCTGCCCCCCACGAAGGTCACCCAGTCCAGGTTTCCCGACGCCTGGTCCAGCTGCGCGAGAACGGCATCCGTGCTGCCACCTTTGAAGGTGTTCAAGACCTTGCTGCCGTAGGGGAATTGCGTGGAGGAGGTAGTCCCGCCCACGTAGAGCTTGCCGCTCTGGCCCGGGGCGATGCCTTGCAAGACGTCGGTCCCCGCGCCGCCGATGAGCACGGGCTGCAGGTCCCACCCCAGGGATGGGTTCACCGCGGAGACATCGATCTCCAGCACAAAGCCGTTGGTTCCAGGGGGGGCTCCGCTCAATCCCATGAAGTTGGCGGAGCTCGTCCACCCCGAGACGTAGACCTTGCCACCCACGACCGTGACGCCCGTGGCCGCATCGTCCGCGCTGCCAGTAAGGAACAGGATCCACTGCAGCGAGCCCGTGGGAGCGACTCGGGCCAGGAAGCCATTGGCTCCGCTGCCGGATGGGGGCTGTCTGTACACGGTCGTCGGGCCAGGGAACGAGACCGAGGTGGACATACCCACGATGTAGAGCGCGCCGTCGGGCCCGCTGGCGACCGCGGCGGGCTCATCGATTCCGTCGCCGCCAAACACCAATAGCGGGAAGTCGAAGCTGATCGAGCCGTCCGAAGCAATGAAGCGGGCCACGAAGACGTCCGTGCTCGGCCGCGAGCCCAACGGTGCGTTCGGGGTCAGGCTGGCCGAGCGCGTCATGCCCACGGCGATGGCCTCTCCATTCATCTGCGTGACAGCGGTGATGCGGTCAACGTCGGTGCCTCCGAGGTAGGTCCCCCACTGCGGGGTAGCAGCCTGCTGCGCGCTGGCGGACAGCGGCAGGGTGGCAATCACAAAGAGGGCGAGCGCGGCGATCCGCGCGGCGCCAGACGGCAGATGAACAGGCATGGTGAGCATTTCCTCAGAGCAGATCGAAACCCACACCCGCCGAGCTCGTCAGGAAGAAGGTCCGGTAGAGGTTCTTGTCCTGCACGGCGAGGTATTCGGCCCCCACGTCCAGCAGGAGGGTGAGCCGATCCGTGGCGGACAGGCGCAGGCCCGCCACCGCGCCGCCGCCATACGCGGACGAGCCGGGAATGGCCGTGCCACGCAAGCCGACACGGGGACGCAGCGTGCCGCTGCCCAACAGGAGGCCCGCTTCGGCGCCCACGCCCACGTGGGTCCCCAGCAGCACGCGCGCGCCCAGGTCCAGCGAGCCGAGGCCCACGGTGAGCCCGCCTCCCGCGCCGAACGACTTGCCCAGCGGATCCACGAAGCCGAAGAGCTGTGGGCTCACCTGGGGGGACGACGACTGTTCCGGAGCCTCCACCAGGCTTCCACCCGATTCCAGCTCGGGCAGAGAGGCCACGGGCGCCAGGTCTTCAGACGGAGCGCCTGACTTCCCGGTGGCCACCGGCTCCCGGGAACCGGAGGCAGCCGCGTCCGCACGCTTGTCGGGAGCGGAGCCTTGCGGCCTGGCCCACAGCTCGCCCTTGAGTTCCTTCTGCACGCGGGCGCGAATCGTCTCGAAGTCGCGCGTCATCTTGGAGGAGACCTTGAAGGGCAGCTGGGCCTCCGGCTGCAGCAGCAGCGCGGACTCGAACGCCTTCAGCGACTCGTCCCGCTGGCCCATGTCCCCCAGGATGATGCCCTCGTAGAGCAACAGGACCGCGTCCTGCTCATCGCCGGTGGAGGCCTTCTTGGTGCGTTGGAGCTGTTCCAGGGCCCGCTTGTACTCCTTGGCCTCGTAGAGCCGCTGGATGGCGGTGAGGTAGCGGTCGAAGTCGGACTGCGCATGGGCAGACGAAGGCAGGACGCTTACGGCCAGCAAGACGATGACGAGCGGCCAGGGCAAACGGCTCGAGCGGCGGAGCATGACGGCGGATGCTACTACGGATGCAGGGATTTCCCGCAGGGTGGCCCAGGTTACCGGGCCTTCGCACCGGCCAGCAGGGGGATGAGATCGACTCCCTGCCAGAGCCGCTCGCGCATCTCCCGGGTGTCCGCCAGCGCACGCGCGCCCCGAGACGTGACGGCGAACACCCGCCGGGAGGGGCCGGCTCCCGCCTCGCCCCGCTCGGAGGTGGCCAGTCCCTTCGCCTCGAGCCGGTCCAGCGTCGCGTACACCGCGCCGATCGCTACCTCGCGCCCGGCGACCTCCTCCAACACCCGGCGAACCGCCATTCCGTAGGCGCCATTTCCGTCAGGTGCGCGCCCGGTGCGCAGCACCGCCAGCAGCACCTGTTCCTCGAAGGTGCCCAGCGGTGCGTCTGTTGTCGTACTGGATGAGGACGGCACGGGTTTCTCCTGGTGCGACAAGGGGCTAGGTCTGGCGGAACACAGCGGCGGGATCCATGCGGCTGGCGCGCCAGGCGGGCAGGGCCGCTGCCCCCACACCTACCACCAGCAGCGCCAGGGTCGCTCCGGCCAGCGACACCGGATCCACCGCGCTCACTCCGTACAGGAAGGAGGACAGCAACCGCGCCAGGATGATGGCCGCGATGATGCCAATCACTCCTCCGAGCAACACCAACCCCCCTCCCCGCTTCACCACCTGCGCCACCACTCGAGAGGGACGCAGCCCCAGCGCAATGCAGATGCCCAGGTCCCGCTCACGCCGTTTCACGAAGTGGGCCGTCACCCCGTAAACGCCCACCGCTCCCAACACCACCGCCAGCGCCGTGAGGAATGCGAGCACCGACATCACCTTACGTGCCGGCCCGATTGCCTGCGCGAACACCGCCTCGAGCGTGGTGGCCCGGTGTACCGCCACCCCGGGCGCGGACACCGAGAGCTGCCGGCGCGCATCCTCGAGCAGCGCCGCCGGATCGTGTCCCGGCTGCGCGCGCAACACCAGCGTGTGCCGCGTGGGCGTCATGGATGGCACCTGCGCGTAGAGCATGTAGCGCGCGGGCACCGAGCCGTCGGTGAGCCGCGCCTCCGTCACGTCCTCCACCACTCCGACAATCCGCTCCGGGCCCCCCAGCCCCGAGGAGACGAGCTTCCCGATCGGCTCCTCTCCCGGGAAGTATTTCTGGGCGAGCGCCCGGTTGACCACCACCACCCGCTCGGTGTCTGCCCGGTCATCCGCGCTCAGCAGCCGTCCCTCCAGCAGCTGGATCCCGATCGCCTTGAAATACCCGGGCGTCACCAGCCGCACGAAGGTCGTGGTGGAGGGCAGGTCCGGCTTGTCCTCGATCTTGATGCCCCAGCTCTGACTCGAGCCCCGCAGAGGGAGCTGCAGGGTGGCTCCCGCTCCCGCGCTTCCCGGCAGCGCCGTGAGGGCCTCCTCCATGTCCAGCAGCACCTGCTGCCGTGCCTCACGCGTGACGCTGCGCTCCATCACCACGTCCACCACGGCCACACGGCCGGTGTCCACGCCCGGATCAATGGCGTTCAGGTTCGCCACCGAGCGCACCAGCAGCGCCGCTCCCGCCGTCAGCAGCACCGCGAGCGCCACCTGCCCCACCACCAACACGCCCTCGGTCCTTCCACCCCGGGCGCCAATCCCGCCCGTGCGCGCGCTCGCCAGCGCCCGCGACGGATCGGAGTTGCGCACCGAGCGCGCCGGCAGCCACGCCACTCCCAGCGCCGCGAACAGCGCCAGCGTGAGCGAGGCGAAGAACACGCCCCAGTCCAACGAGCCCTTGGGAGCCAGGGGCCCCAGCGGCAGCGCCTCGGTGAGCAGCTGGTAGCCCTGGACGGCAATCACCGCGCCCACTGCGGCGGCGGCCAGCCCCAGCAGGAGCGCCTCCACCAGCAGCTGCTGCGTCATCCGTCGGCCGTCGGCCCCCAGCGCCACACGGACCGCCAGTTCGGTGGAGCGGCTGTCCACCTGCCCCAGCATCAGCGCGGCGACATTCGCGCACGCGATGAGCAGCAGCACCGCCATGGCCGCCAAGGTCGCCAGCAGCGGGTCCTGGAGCGGCCCGAGCAGGTGCTCACGCAGCGGCAGCACGGAGGGCGAGCGCGTCTTGTCCCAGGCCTCCGCGTACTTGAAGCGCTCGCGCAGCCGCGAGGCGATCTGCTGCAGGGCCGTGTCGAGCGCGGGGCCCTCCATCCCAGGCGCGCGCCGGCCCACCAGCGCGTAATTCCCGGCGCCGTCCTCTTCGTTCAACGTCTCCGCCACCCAGGCGCGCACCGTGGGATCCGGGAACCAGAAGCCCTTGGGCATCACCCCCACTACCGTGTACCCCTTTCCGTCCAACTCCACCGTGCTCCCCACCAGCGAGGGCTGGCCGCCGAGATCCTCGAAGAGCGAGTGGCTGAGCACCACCGCGGGCGCGGCACCAGGGCGGTCCTCTTCCGGCTCGAAGCCACGGCCCAGCGTGGGGTGCACGCCCAGCACGTTGAAGATCCCCGCCGTCGTGGACACCGAGGACACCAGCTCCGGAGGAGCGTCCGGCTTGCGCCGCAGAGGAAGCTCCTGAGCGCGGAACGCCGCAACGGCGCTGAAGCCGGACCAGTCGGGGGAGATGTAGAGGAACTCCCGCTCGGACCAGTTGCCCGCGGACCAGAACAGGGCGAGCCGATCCTCGGCGGGGTACGGCAGCGGCGTCAGCAGCAGCCCCCGCACCAGCCCGAAGGCAGCCGCCGTGCCCCCCACGCCGAGCGCCAGGGTGAGGACCGCCAGCACGACATAGGTGGGGCGTGAGCGCAGCCGCCGCACCGCGTACCGCAGATCCATGATGAGGCTTTCCATCCGGGGCCCTCCAGGGCGTAGACGGCTGGCAGCCGGCTCGAAGCCGGTCCAACCACGAGAGAACGTCCGCCGCACCAGCGGCGGCACCGAGCCGAGCACCTGCCGCCACAGCCACGCGCTCGCGGCCCGGTGGCCCGCCCGGGCCTCCCGCTCCGCGAACTCGGCACCGAGTTCGGCAATCACTTCCTCCCGTTCGGCGTAAGGCAGCCATGCGCGCAGCAGCACCAGAGGTAGACGGGGGACCTGTGGGGGGCCTCCACTCCTCGGGTTGGACTGCGGCACGGCGCACCTCGGCTGGCTGACGGGACTCTATTACTACAATGTAGAATATGCAGCCAATAGGGAGCGATTGCAGGCCCCGCGCGATTTCACGGGTCGTGAGCGTCAGCGACGCTTGGTGGCCACGAAGGTGTCGTAGAGGGTGCCTTCGATCGTCCGCGGCTCGAGCCGGGCGTCCATCCCCACCTCATCGAAGAGGCGCAGCCAGGTGGCACGCGAAAACACGCCGAAGTGGTGCGTGTCATGCACGCAGCGGACGCTGCCGTCCCGCTCCTTGAGCAGCAGCGCGAAGTGCTCCGTGCCGACGGTGCTGCCCGGCTCCAGGGGCAGGGTCCACATGAGGTAGCGCACCGAGCGGCCGCGCCCGTCCGGCCCCACCGGCTCGTCCCCGCCCTCCATCTCCTCGCCCGGCTCGAAGGTCTCCTGCGTGGCGTCCGGCGCCACCAGGGCCACGCCCCCGGGGCGCAGGTGGAGGGAGACAGTCTCCAGCGCCGCGCGCAGGTCCGCCTCCGTGGTCATGTACTCGACGGCATCGTGCACGAAGACGCCGTCGAACAGCCGGCCCAGGCGCACGGTGCGCATGTCTCCGGCCAGGTGCTCACATTCAGGGTTGAGCTTGCGGCTCACCGCGAGCATGTCCTCGGACACATCCACCAGGGTGAGCGAGAACTCCCGCTTCAGGAAGCTGGCGTTGTTGCCACCGCCACTGCCCAGCTCGAGCACGCTCTTCAGAGGCCCGCTGGCGCCCCCTCGGAGCAGCCGCAGGTACTCCCCGGCCTCTTCCGCGTAGTCCGCGGGCGGGGAAACCAGGGGCCACCACTCCGCCAGCTCTGAGTAGAGTTTCGTCATGGGCCCCTTCTTAAGACGGTCGTGAACCGTTGTCGTGTTACGGCGCCGCGGGAAGATAGCCTCCTTGTCCGGTCACATGCGCGAGGCCACCCAGCGCACCAGGGGGCTCGGATCCTCCCGGAGCGGCGCAAGCAGCTCCGCGGGAGCCTGGCCCATGAGCAGCAGCGCCCAGCTCCGGATGGCGGCCGAGCGGTGGCCCAGGGCAGGTGCGAGCTCCGAGACGGGAAGCGCTCTTACGCCAAGCGACCAGAGAGCGCGCGCGGCCGTCAGCCGGGTGGAGACACTCTCCCGCGCATCCAGGAAGAGCTGGCGCAGCAGCGCACTGGCGGGCGAGTGGGGACCGCTGGCGATGTGTCCCAGGGTCCGAACCCAGCGCCCCCGCTCAGCCGGGCCCGTGTTCCGGTCGGCCAGGAGCCGCTGCAGCAGGACGATGAGTCCCTCGGACTCGGGCCCCGCCGCACTGAAGATGAGGGTGGTGAGGTAGTGGTGGGGCTGGCGGGCCGCGTAGGACAGGAGCCAGGCGCGCGAGTCGGGTGAGCAGAGCAGCTCCTTCACCCACGACTCATGAAGGTCCGCGGCGAAGGAGCGATCCGTCTCCTGGAGCAGGGTGTAGAGCAGCTCCGCTGGCGGTGGCACACCGGGCAGAAGCACGCTGCGCTGTGCGGGCTCCAGACGGAAGGACAGCTTCATGAGCTCCAGGCGGTCCTCCACCGTGCGGGCCTCCCGGCTCAACTGCTGACAGCGGGCCCGCAGCGCTTCGGCCTCACTCGCGAGCGTGACCGGAGCGGTCAGCGAGGCGATGAAGCTCTGGAGCCGCCGCTGCGCCCGTGGCAGCAGTGAGGCCAGGAGCCCCTTCAGCAGAGCCTCGACCTCGGCCGTGAGCCCCAGCTCGACGATGGCCACGGCGGTCACATCCATCGGCCAGGGCTCTCTCGTGAAGAGGATGCGCCGGACGAGGGACTCCACCTCCGCTTCGCCGCAACGGGCAAGCGCCTCGCTGAGCTTCTGCGCCACCGCGAGGTCCGCCCGCCAGTGGAGCTCGGGCCCGTGCCAGCGCCGGACCGTGCGCAGGGTGGCCAGCACCGCCAGCACCCTCCCGGGGTCTCCACCGCAAAGCACGGGAACGCTCCAGGCCAGCACCTCCGGGAGCGGCGGCTCAAGGGAGTAGAAGACCCGGCGAGCCTCCTCGGACACGCTGTCCTCCGGGTGCAGCGTGGCATCGAGAATCACCGGCAGCGCGGCCAGAGAGGCCGGGGCCAGCTCGATCCACCCGCGCAGCAGCTCCCGAAGTTCCAGCGCCTCCCGTCCAGCGGGGCCGGCCTGCTCGCGGTAGTACGCAGCGGCCACCGCGAGCCTCTGCTCCCACTCCGGGGTCCAGCGCAGCTCCCGTGCCGTGCCGCCCCACTCGATGAAGTAGTCGGTGCTCCCCACCCGCCGCATGAGATCGTAGGTGAAGACCTCCCCGCGGAACCGCTCGCGCGCCCAGTCCTCCAGCGCCTCATCGATCTGCGGAATGGTGGCCTCGGTGGAGCACGCGATCAACTCCAGTGCGGAGCGAAGGTCCGTCCCCTGCGTTGCCTCCTCCGGGTGGGGCAGGTACTCACGCCAGTCCTCCAGCGGCTTCAGGTCCCGGGGGAAGAACTGGTCCGGCTCCAGCGTGGCTCCACACTCGCGGCAGCGCCGGCCCGAGGCCATGCCACAGGCAGCACAGATGTTGCGTGCGCAGCCGGGGCAGCCGTACCAGTGGCCCGAGACGAGATCCGGATTGAGCGTCTCCTTGCGTTGGAAGGACAGGAAGACGCGGCACTCCGGGCAGCTGTGGACCATACGGCCGCGACTCTACGACAGCTGCTGCCGTGGGGCCGGCCGTCAGGACGGAAATAGGACCTGGGAGGTGGGCGTCCCGGCAGGCAGGCTCAGAGCAGAAACCGTCCCGAGTTGGGTTAGCGTGCCGGCCATGAAGGACGAATCGAAGACGGTCCCGGTCTCCCTTCCGGCGGAAGAGGCCCCGACCGTCGTGCGGCCCTCCTCCGTGTCCGTGGGAGAGGCAGACACCTGGCTGGCCTCTTCATCCCGGGAAGCGACCAGGCTCACCGTGCCCTCGCCGGGACACACCCTGGCGGGCCGCTACATGGTCTTCGATCAGCTCGGGCAGGGCGGCATGGGCGTGGTGGTGGCTGCCTATGACACCCGGCTGGACCGGCGCGTGGCCATCAAGCTGCTGCGGGCCGAGCAGCCGAACGAAGCCAGCACCGGTGATGGCCAGGTCCGCCTGGTACGCGAGGCCCAGGCCATGGCCCGCCTCAACCACCCTCACGTGGTGGCTGTCTACGACGCGGGGGCGCTGGAGAACGGCTCGCTCTTCATCGCCATGGAGTACGTGGAGGGAGAAACCCTGCGGCGCTGGTGCACGCGGCAGAAGCGCACCTGGCGCGAAGTGCTGCAGGCCTACCTGGCCGCGGGCCGGGGGCTGGCGGCGGCCCATGCGGCGGGGCTGATCCACCGGGACTTCAAGCCCGACAACGTGCTGGTGGGCACCGATGGCCGCGTCCGGGTGACGGACTTCGGCCTGGCGCGCACCCACTCCGGGCCCTCCGCGCCCGAGCAGTCCCCAGCCGCGCTCGCCTCCGAGACGTGGGACAGCGCGCTCACCGAGCCGGGCACGCTGATGGGCACGCCGAAGTACATGGCGCCCGAGTTGATGCGCGGAGAGCCCGCCGGTGTGCGCACGGACCTGTACGCCTTTTGCGTCTCGCTCTACGAGGCGCTCTACGAGCAGTTGCCCTTCGCGGGGCAGAACATGGCTGAGTACTCGCGGGCCCGCCGTGAGGGCCGCATCACTCCGCCTCCCGCGCAGTCCCAGGTGCCCGCCTGGGTGGCGCGGACCTTGATGCAGGGGCTTCAGGCGAACCCGCTCCTGCGCCCCTCCTCCATGGTGGCGCTGCTGGCGACGTTAGAGAATGACCCCGAGGTGAAGCGCCGGGTACAGCGGCGCATGGCCGCCGTGGCCTCGGTGGGCGTGCTGCTGGCGGTGCTGGCCATCTGGGGCTGGGCGCGCCAGCAACCGCTGCAGCCCACGTGCGGCCAGGTGGCACGGCGGCTGGACGGCATCTGGGACGCCACGGTGAAGGCGCGGCTGAGCGAGGGCCTGGTGAGCACGGGCGCGCCGTACGCGGCGGACACCGTGGCGCGTGTCTCCACCATGCTGGACGGGTACGCCGAGCGCTGGGTGCAGCAGAGCACGGCGCTGTGCGAGGCGGAGCAGAGCGTGCGCACCTCACGCCTCGCGGCGCTGCGCGAGTCCTGCCTGGAGCGGCGGCGAAGCCGGCTGCGCGCCACCACGGAGCTGCTGGCCCGAGGCGCGGACCGGGAACTGTTGGACAAGGCGGCGCAGACGGTGCAGGCGCTGCCACCACTGGAGGACTGCGCGGACGACAAGGTGCTCACCGCCACGGTGCCTCCGCCCGAGGATCCGGCGGTCCGGGCGGCGGTGGAGTCGCTGCTGGAGAAGGTGGATCTGGTGGAGGCGCGGCTGGCGGCTGGCAAGTACAAGGACGGCCTGGCCGAGGCGGAGCCGCTGCTGCGGCAGGTGGAGCCAGTCGGGTACGCCCCGCTGCACGCGCACGTGCTGTTCCAGGTGGCTCAGCTCCGCGAGGGTGCCGGCGACTACAAGGGCGCCGAGGAGCGGGCACGCCAGGCGTTCACCACGGCCGCGCAAGGCAGGGACCTGCCGCTCATGTCCCGGGCGCTGAGCCACCTCATCGTCACGGTGGGGGAGCACCAGGCGCGCGCTCAGGAGGTGGCGCCGCTCGAGCAGGCCGTGGAGGCGATCGCGCGGAGCACGGGGGATGAGGCGGCCCTGGCCCTGGCGCTCCACAATCTCGGCCGCGTGCTCCAGGAGCACGGCCGCTATCAGGAGGCGAAGGAGAAATTCACCCAGGCCCTGGCCCTGAGAGAGAAGCTGCTGGGCCCAGAGCATCCGGAAAGCGCCTCCACCCTGCAGCAGCTCGGCAACGTCAGCTGGTGGCTGGGACACTACGAGCAGGCCTTCGCGGAGAGCGAGCGCGCCCTCGCCCTGAAGACGAAGGCGCTGGGGCCCGAGCACCCCGAGACCATTGCCGCGCTCAACAAGGCGGCCGCCGTGCTGAGGG
>DASVVJ010001035.1:0-5317 GCA_036389955.1 Myxococcaceae bacterium | reverse complement strand
CGTTCACCCAGACCGCGATCCCGTCGTCGTACAGCGTCCTGAGCTGGGCCTGGGTGACCTGCCCTTCGACCCGGAAGCGCCGGCGGAAGTAGTAGCTCGGTGCAACGGGGGTTCGTCTGAGCACGGTCGCTTCATCGCCGTCCCCGTAGCCCAACTGAGCGGGGCCTGACTTCCAGCTCGAGTCGTCGAAGCTCAGCGCGCGCCACGAGGTGCCAAGGTCCACTCCCCGGTCGTCATAGCGCCAGGTCGCACCGAACACGATGGGTCTGCTCACGGTCTCGGTGGCAATCGAGAACACCGCATCGCTGGTGTCACTGACCGTGGGATTGGCCGCATCCGAAACCCGGATCCTCGCCTGCGATGTGGTGACCGAGGGAACCGTCCAGGCGTACTGCCCGGTATTGGGAGTGGACGCGGTGATGGTCTGCCATACGGAGCCGTTGTCCGGGGAGAACTCCAGCCGCACGTTGGCGATCAGCCCCGCGGTGCTCCAGCGGAGGTCGTGCACGTCCCCGGAGCGAAGCGCTTCGCCGCCATTGGGGCTGACCACCGTGACTCGCGGTCCCGAGGAGGGCCCGGTCGTCACGGTCAACTCCAGGTCGAAGGAGAGGTCGCTGGAAGTGGCGCCAGCCTGTTTGATCATCACCGCGATGAGGTTGTCGCCCTCCCGGAACGGATTCGGACTCAGCGGAATGACACCCGGGCTGAGCTCATTCTCCTGAGAGGATGAGCTGGCGTAAGTCCCGTGAGCCGTGCCGTTGTTGACGTACTTCGCGAACACCTGCTGCCCATTCACCCATACCGCCACTCCGTCATCATGGAGCACCCGGAGCGCCGCCTGTGTCACAGGCCCCGTCAGCGTGACGTGCCTCCGGAAGTAGACGCTGGGCTGGCTCGACGCCGTCTTCACCAGCTGGGTGGCCTCGTCACCATCCCCATAGCCAAGCTGACCCGGCCCTGACTTCCACGCGGTGTCATTGAACGAGGGCGACGTCCACTGCGCCCCGGGATCCACTCCCCGGTCGTCGTACCGCCAGGTGGCACCGAAAGCGCTCACCCGGGCCGTGGAGAGCTGCTTGAACCGCAGGACCGCCTCGAGGAGGTAGTAGTCGCCATAGATGAGGCCCACGTCGATCTCCTGTCCCGCCGGGAAGTGACCGACTCCGTGGTTCAGGATCGCGTACGTCGAGGTCCCCGAGG
Organism: Myxococcaceae bacterium; assembly: GCA_036389955.1. Lineage (GTDB taxonomy): Bacteria > Myxococcota > Myxococcia > Myxococcales > Myxococcaceae > DATHBR01. Next base: position 4,117 of record DASVVJ010001035.1, on the reverse strand, counting down.
TCAAGTAGGCCGGCGAGGCCAGCGTCTCCAACATCCTCAGAGCAGCATCCCGGTAGCGAGCCTGGGTCGCCGGGTCCGTCACGAACCCGGAGAGTTCCAGCAGCGCCGAGGCCACAATGGCGGCCGCCGAAGAGTCCTTGAGCTGCTGGCTGGTCGGCGCATCGAAGTCCCAGAAGGGAACGCCATCCGCGGGCAACCGGGCCAGGTAGTAGTCGGTCACCTTCTGAGCGGTCTGCAGCATGCGTGAGTCGCGGGTGTACCGGTACGCCATCGTGAAGCCGTAGATGGCCCACGCCTGCCCTCGCGCCCAGGTGGAGCTGTCCGAGAAGCCCTGGAACGTGCCCCGCGAGCGGATGCCACCCGTGCCGGTGTAGTCCACCACGTGGAAGGTGCTGCCATCCGCGCGAACCAGATCCGTCATCGTCTTCAGCGCGTGGCGCAGCGCCATGTCGTTCCAGGCGGCATCTCCCCCGTTGCGCGAGGCCCAGAAGAGCAGCTCCAGGTTCATCATCGTGTCGACCACGAGCGGCACATCCCAGGCCGTGTTCCAGTCACAGCAGTCGATGATGCCCACCGTGGGGTTGAAGCGGACCGCGAGCGAGCGGGCCGCGGTCACCAGGACGTCCCGGTAATAGGGGTCTCCCGTCAGCAGGTACCCGTGGCCAAAGCTGAGCAGGAACTTGAAGCCCAGGTCATGCGTCTGGGTGTTGGTCTTCTGCAGTTCCAGGTTGCGCGTCCACGCGTCCGCCCGGGTCCGCCAGACCGCCTCGCCGCCGGCCTGGTGCATGAGCCACAGGTTTCCGGGGAAGAACCCCTGGGTCCAGCCGGTGAGGTTGGTATTCGGCAGCGTCGTCCACGTCCCATCGCTGCGGGTGCTTCTGGGATATTGCGTCGTCGTCACCGCCCCAGCGGTCCGCGCCAACTGCTGCCGGGCCACGGAGAGCACACGGTCCGCATCGGCCGCATCGAAGGTGGGTGACTGGGCCAGGCTCGGGGTGGCAGCGAGCAGAGCGGAGACCACCGTGAGTGCCAACGGTGATGGAAAAGAAACCAGAGCCATGAGCGACCTCCTCGCCAGGAGGCGCAGAGATAGGGATGGCTGCGCTTGGAAACCATGACCCCCAGGGCATGGTCTCTGTGCAGCGTCCGCCGCAGGACGTCCGCTCCCCCGATATGAATCGCGTCACAGCCCAGGAGTGAAAGTGCTCACAGGCACAGCGCGGGCGACCAGGCAAAATGGCGCCATGATGCCTTGTGAATCGCGGCGGCTCCCGTTGCTTCTGTGCCTGATCGCCACCTGTGCCTGGGCCACCGACCAGACAGCCCCCGTGCAGTGCGGTGCTCCCTGGGAAGCCCCCGAGGTCACGGCCCTGGATGCGTGCGGCCAGCCGATGCCGGTGTATCAGTACAACACCGGAGACGACGACGAGGACGGGATTCCGGGCACCATCGATCCGGATGACTTTGGCCCCGGTCCCGATCTCTCCCAGAAGGGGACTTACTACGTGCAGTACCTGACCTGGGACGAGGAGTTCTACAACATCATGGGAGCCATTCTCACGCTGCACGTCGTGAACTGCCCTCAATAAACAGCAACCCGGGAAGCCCGCCCTCCTCCCTGTCAGCGGGCTCCCCGGGCCGGTGACTATTCGCCAACAGCCACCGTCACCTGCTGGAGCGTGGTGAGCCCCTCGGGCTCGTGCGCCAGCCCCTCCACTTCGATCATCTCGCCGGGGAACAGCGGCTGGCGTGAACATGGCTGACCGTGTACCCACTCAGCGTGGAGCCCACCCGCTCCACCTTGGACGCGCTTAGCTCCAGGGCGCCCGGCGCCTGCGCCGGTGAGAGGATGCGCAGCCAGTACCAGGGCTGGGACCGGGGTCGATCGCGGTCTGGCCTCCGTCATGGAAGCTGACGGTGAGGATGTGGTTGGCATCCCGGCTGAAGCTTCGGACATAGCCCTGCAGCACCGTCTGCTCTCCGGGGCGGAGCGCCGGCTTGACAGCAACGGGCTCGTCATCACGGTGAAGGAGGGTGCGACCGAATTCGACGTGACCGGGCACTCTCTGGGCAGCTTGCTGCTCGAGTTCACCTCGGCGGAGGTTCACTTCACGATGAAATTCATCCCCCAGGGCTCGGAGAATGGCGTCCCCATGTACCAGGCCGCGTACACCGTGAGCGGGGACGCATGGCATACCTACTGTGGGAACGGTCTCGAGCAGTCGGCCTTTCTCCCCCCACAGGAGGGTTAACAGCCTGAGCGCCAGGGTCGAGAATTCCGACACTGCCGTCACCATGGCCTGCCGGAGCGGCGCCATCGCCACCTGCCTGGTCTGGGGCTACAGGCCGCATGAGGCGACCGAGGAGGAGCAGCCCCAGGCCAACTATCTGCACGGGCTTCCTGGAGGAACCGCATGGCCAGCTCGGGCTCGAAGCCGCGAATGAACTTGAGCGCGACGATGCGGCCCAGGCGCCGATCCCGCGCCTTGTAGACCTCGCCCATTCCCCCGCGCCCACCACGGGAGCCTGGGCCACGGCCACCGGCTCGGCACCGGGCAGCGTGGGGAGCGCTTGCTGCTCGGAGGCAGGCTTCTCTGGCACCAGCGTGGGCTCGAGAACCGGCTCTTGCTCGCCTGGATCCGCCATGGGCCTCGCTCGAGAGCGCGCGCGATGCGTCAAAAACGAAAGGGCGGGGGCGAGGTTACCCTCACCCTCGCCCTCTCCCGGTGGGAGAGGGGAGAGCCCGGTCCACTCACCGGGTCTCCCCTTCCCTCAGACTACTGGCGCAGCCACTGACGACGGCGGCCCAGCAGTGCCATGCCGATCATCAGCAGCGGCATCAGCGAGCCCGCCGCGGAGCTGTCCGACGAGCAGCTGCAGCCGCCGCCGTCCTCATCCCCGCCGCCGCCGCCGCCACCGCCCGTCTTCGCCGTCACCGTGATGGACACGCTGTCCTCCGAAGAGGCGCCCTTCGAGTCCGTCACCTTCAGCGTGAACGTGAGCACCGTGTCGGCCGTCACGTCCGGCGTCGTGAAGGTCGCCGTCGCGCTGGCCGCTTCGCTCAGCGACACGCCCGGGCCGGCCGTCTGAGTCCACGCGTACGTCAGCGTGTCCCCGTCCGGATCCGTCCCGCTGCCGCTCAGCGTCACCGAGGCACCCTCCTCCACCGTCTGGTCGGCGCCCGCGCTGGCCACCGGAGGACGGTTCGCCGCCGCCACGTCGCGCACGGTGATGCTCACCGTGTCCTTCGAGGACAGCGCCCCATCGCTCACCGTCACCTCGAACGTGAAGACCGTGTCAGCCGTCACGCTCGGAGCCGTGAAGCCAGGCGTCGCCGTGTTGGCGCCGCTCAGCGTCACGTTCGGGCCCGCCGTCTGGGTCCACGCGTACGTCAGCGCGTCGCCATCCGGGTCGGACGAGCCACTGCCGCTCAGCGCCACCGTGGCGCCCTCGTCCACCGTCTGGTCCGCACCGGCGTTGGCCACCGGCGCGCGGTTCTGGTTCTGGCCCACGTTGCGCACGGTGACGCTCACCGTGTCCGTGGCCGACAGCGCACCGTCGCTCACCGTCACCTGGAACGTGAGCACCGTGTCCGCCGCCACGTTCGGCGCGGTAAACGTCGGGTTGGCGGTGTTGCCACCCGCCAGCGTCGCGCTCGGGCCGGCCGTCTGAGTCCACGCGTAGCTCAGCGAGTCCCCGTCCGGATCCGTGCCGCTGCCCTCCAGCCGCACCGAGGCGCCCTCATCAACCGCCTGGTCCGGACCCGCGTTGGCCGTAGGCGCGCGGTTCTGGTTCTGGCCCACGTTGCGCACGGTGATGTTCACCGTGTCCGTGGCCGTCAGCGTGCCGTCGCTCACCGTGAGGCTGAAGGTGAGCACCGTGTTGGCCGCCACGTTCGGCGCGGTGAAGCTGGGCGAAGCCGTGTTGGCGCCGCTCAGCGTCACGTTCGGGCCCGCCGTCTGGGTCCACGCGTACGTCAGCGTGTTGCCATCCGGGTCGGACGAGCTGCCGCCGTTCAGCGTCACCGAGGTGGCCTCGTCCACCGTCGGGTCCGCACCGGCGTTGGCCGTGGGCGCGCGGTTCGGCGCCACGTTGCGCACGGTGATGTTCACCGTGT
>DASVVJ010001034.1:0-11848 GCA_036389955.1 Myxococcaceae bacterium | reverse complement strand
TCATGGAGGCGTGCCTGGAGCTGCTGCGCAAGCAGAAGGAGCAGTTCGCCAACGGGGCCTACCTGCGCCCCATCGCCTTCATGGGCGACGGCGCCATGGGCCTGGGCGCGGTGAACCCCACCCGCGTGGCGATCACCGCCTGGGACTGGGGCGCCTACCTGGGTGAGAAGGGCATCCGCGAGGGCATCCGCGCCAAGGTCAGCTCCTTCACCCGCATGCACGTGAACGTGAACATGGTGCGCGGGAAGATCTCCGGCCAGTACGTCAACTCCATCCTCGCCAAGCGCGAGGCGGTGCTGGGCGGCTATGACGAGGCCATTCTGCTGGACATCAGCGGCTTCGTGGCCGAGGCCTCCGGCGAGAACATCTTCATGGTGAACAAGAAGGGCGTCATCAAGACGCCTCCCCTCTCCTCGCCCATCCTGGACGGCATCACCCGCGACTCGGTGCTGCGAATCCTGCGCGACAGCGGGCGGTACATCGAAGAGGTGACGTTCACCCGCGACGCGCTCTACATCTGCAACGAGATCTTCTTCACCGGCACCGCGGCGGAGATCACCCCGGTGCGCGAGGTGGACAACCGGCAGATCGGCGACGGCAAGCCGGGCCCGGTGACGAAGTTCGTGCAGGACACCTACTTCCGGGCCGTGCGTGGCCAGGAGCCACGCTACGCGGAGTGGCTCACCTACATCTGAGGCGGAAGCGATGCCCCAGCCCGGCTACAAGGACAACAACCCGTTCAGTCTCGAGAACCCGTCCATCCTCGACATCGCTCCGCCGGAGCCGAAGTCGCTGGAGGAGACGGGGCTCAAGATGGGCCTGCTGTCCGACATCGCCCTGAAGTTCCTGTACTACGCGGGCACTGGCACGGGCATGTCCATCGCGGACGAGCTGTGTCTGCCGTGGCCGGGCGTCATCGAGCGGGTGGTGGACTTCATCGCCGCGGAGAAGCTGGTGGACTTGCGCGGCGGCAAGGGCTTCGGCCGCGCCTCGGTGGAGTTTGTCCTCACCGAGAAGGGGCGTGAGTACGCGCGCGACGCGCTCACCCGCACCACCTACGTGGGCCCGGCTCCCGTGCCCATCGAGCAGTACAACGCGCTCATCAGCACCCAGATCGAAGAGAACCCCGTCGTCGGCCGGGACGATCTGCTGATGGGCCTATCGCACCTCACCGTCACCGAGGACCTGCTCGACAAGCTGGGGCCGGCGGTCAACTCCGGGCGCTCGCTGTTCCTGCACGGGCCGCCGGGCAACGGCAAGACGAGCCTGGCCGAGGCCATCTCGCGCATGTTCGGCGGCGAGGCGTACATTCCCTACGCCCTCGAGATCGACAACCAGATCATCAAGGTCTTCGACAACCTGAACCACACCCCCGTCCCGCTGGAAGTCGGCCGGGATGACTCGGGGCGCCGGCAGACCTTCGAGATGGACAACCGCTGGCTGCTCTGCCGCCGGCCGGCCGTCATCGTCGGCGGTGAGCTGACGCTCGAGACGCTGGACCTCATCTACTCGGAGAGCGCCCGCTTCTACGAGGCCCCGTTCCAGGTGAAGGCCAACGGCGGCATGCTCCTCATCGACGACTTCGGCCGCCAGAAGGTCCACCCCACCGACCTGCTCAACCGGTGGATCGTCCCGCTGGAGAAGCGCATCGACTTCCTCACCCTCCATACGGGTAAGAAGTTCGAGATCCCCTTCGAACAGCTCCTGGTCTTCTCCACGAACCTGGATCCCAAGGAACTCGTGGATGAGGCCTTCCTGCGGCGCATCAAGTACAAGATCGAGGTAGGCAACCCCACCGAGCGCACGTTCCGGGAGATCTTCCAGCGGGTTTGCGAGGCAGCGGGCATTCCCTACGTGGACCAGGCGGTTACCTATCTCATCGAGGGCTACTACAAACCCCGTAACATGCAGCTGCGCGCCTGCCACCCCAGAGACCTGGTAGCCCTCATCAAAGATGCCGCGCGCTACCGGCAGATCCCTCCTGCCCTGTCCAAGGAGTTGTTGGACAAGGCGTGCCAGGTGTTCCTCGTCAACTTGTAGAGCGGGCTTTTGATTGTCCCAAACACGCGGAATTTCTAGAATCACCGCTGGGTTTCATTGGCCGGCCGAAGGAGCCGCAGGTCCGTGAAGGAACGCTACCAAGAGATCGACGAGAAGAACGAAGCGCTGCGCGACTACGTGGGCATCTTCAAGGAGAAGGCGCGCGACTTCCTCGACCGGTTCGAGATGTCGTGGGTCTACCACGACGCGGCGCTCGAGGGCGTCGTGTACACCCAGCAGGAGCTGACGGCGGCGCTGTACCCCGGCCGCGTGGCGGCTGAGGCGTCGATGATGCCGGTGGTGCTGGAGATCCGGAACCACAAGTCCGTCTGCGACTACATCCGCGAGGAAGCGGCCGCCAGCAAGAAGACGGCGCAGATCACCCTCACGCAGATGAAGCGGATGCACGACCTGTTCATCGGCAACACGCCCGAGGCGCAGGCGGCGCGCGCGGCCACCGAGCGGCGTGAGCGCACCGAGAAGGAGCTGAGCAAGGAGCGTGACCGGGCGGGCTTCCGCAAGGACATGCCGCTGCACCGCACCTACTTCCACGACATTGCCCAGCCGGCGAAGATCCAACCCGCGCTGGAGAAGCTGGTGGACTACACCGCGAGCGCCGAGTTCCGCGAGTTCCACCCGATCAAGCAGGCGGCCACGGTGCAGCACATGTTCCTGCAGATCTTCCCGTTCACCGAGCACAGCGGGAAGGTGGGCCGGATGTGCACCAACCTCATCCTGCTGCGTAACAACTACATGCCGGCCGTCATCCACTCGATCGACCGGCAGAAGTACTACGAGTCCTTCCGAGGGCCGGCGGCGGGCTTCCGCACGCTGCTGATGGACGCGATCGAGAACTCGCTCGACAACGGCATCAAGTACTTCAAGGACCTCAACCGGCGGTACAAGGCCATCAACTAGGGCCGCCGTGCTGATCGGAGCTCATGAGTCCATTGCCGGAGGCGTGAGCCAGGCTTTCTCCCGCGCCGAGGAACACGGCGCTCGCAGCCTGCAGGTGTTCACCAAGAACGCGCGCGGCTGGAGCGCGCCGGCGCTCACCGAGCAGGAGCGCCGCGCCTTCCGCGCCGAGGCCCGCCGCACGGGCCTGCCCTCCATTGCCCACGGCAGCTACCTGGTGAACCTGGGCACCGAGGACGCGGCGCACCGCGAGAAGTCCATCGCCTGTGTCACCGAGGAGCTCACCCGCTGCGAGCGGCTGGGCATCTCCTGCCTCGTCATCCACCCGGGGGCCCACCCCGACGAGCGGCGCGGGCTCTCGCTCATCGCCTCGGCCATTGATGAAGTGCACCAGCGCACGCCGCGCTTCCGCGCGAAGGTGTGCCTGGAGGTGACGGCGGGCCAGGGCAACTGCCTGGGCTGGCGCTTCTGGCACCTGGCGGAGATTCTCTCGCAGGTGAAGCGCGAGGACCGGCTGGGCCTATGTCTGGATACCTGCCACCTTTTCGCCGCTGGGTACGATCTGTCCACCGAGAAGGGCTACGAGTCGGTGATGGCCGAATGCGACACCACCGTGGGCCTGGAGCGGGTACGCTGCTTCCACCTCAACGACTGCAAGAAGCCGCTGGGCTGCAGGGTCGACCGGCATGAGGAGGTGGGCAAGGGGTCAATCGGGCGCACGGCCTTCCAGTGCCTCGTGAATGATCCCCGCTTCGACAGCACCATTGGGGTACTGGAGACACCGTTCCCCGAACGTTATGGGGAGACCATCCGGCTGCTCGAATCCCTCCGCCGGAGGCAGTAAAGAAGAGATCCCATGCCAGGTACACCATCTGCCCACACCCGCAGAGCCTCACCTGGAGAGGCGGCGGACCCCTCACTACCCCGGCTCGCCAAGCTCCCAGCCAAGTACAAGCTGGAGCGGCTGCTGCAGGTAGCCCGAGGCAAGAAGCGGGCGCTCATCCTCACGCACGACAACCCGGATCCCGACTCGCTGGCGGCCGCGGTGACGCTTGCCCACATTCTGGAGCGGCGCGCGGGGCTTCAAGCGTCGGTGGGCTACGGCGGCATCATCGGACGCGCGGAGAACATCGCCTTCGTGAAGGTGCTGCGGCTGCCGGTGGTGCACGTGTCGCAGATCGACTTCGACGAGTACGACCTGTTCGGGCTGGTGGACACGCAGCCCCGGGTAGGCAACCACTCGCTGCCGCTGCGGCTGCCGGCGCATGTGGTGATCGATCACCACCCGCTGCGGGAAGAGAGCCTGGCGTCGCCGTTCGCGGACGTGGGCGGAGACTACGGGGCAACCTCGACGATGCTGGTGGAGTACCTGCGCGCCGCGCGGCTGGAGCCGTCGGTGGAGGTGGCCACGGGGCTGTTCTACGGCATCAAGGCGGACACGCGGGACCTGGGCCGCGAGACGACGCAGACGGACATCGACAGCTACCTGTGGCTGTTCCCGCGCTGCGACAAGCAGCTGCTGGGACAGATCGAGCACCCGGAGCTGCCGGCGCGTTACTTCCAGCTGTACCACACGGCGATCGAGCGGGCGAAGGTGTGGGGCACCGCCATCATCACGGACCTGGAGGAGGTCTACTCTCCGGACATGGTGGCCGAGGTGGCCGAGCGGTTGATGTTCCTGGATGGCATGAAGTGGTCGCTGGCGTACGGGACGTTCCGCAACCAGCTCTTCATGTCGCTGCGGGTAAAGGATCGCCGGATGAACGCGGGCCGGCTGATCCGGGAGATCTGCGAAGACTTCGGAGGCTCGTCGGGAGGCCACGGCAGCATGGCGGGCGCGCGGCTGCCGCTGTCCGGGCGTGCCACCCAGCGCAAGGCGCTCAAGCGCCAGTTGGTGGCCCGGTTCGTCCAGGCGTTTGGCGTGGCGGATGAGCGGCCCGTCTCGCTGCTGACCGCGAACGACGCGTGATCTACTGGGACCACAACGCGGCCGCGCCTCTGCGGCCCGAGGTGGCCCAGGCGCTCACGCGCGCTCTGACGGAAGGTGGGTTCGGCAACCCTTCCAGTGTGCACCGGGCGGGCCGGGAGGCCCGTGGGCGGCTGGACGCGGCGCGGGCCCGGGTGGCACGGGTGCTCGGCTGCGAGCCGAAGGAAGTGTGCTTCACGGGCTCCGGCTCGGAGGCGAACGCGCTGGCAATCAAAGGCGCCTTCCACGCGCGCCCGGAGCCAGGCCGCCGCCGCATCGTCACCTCGGCCATCGAGCACCCCTCGGTGCTGGCGGCAGTGACGCAACTGGAGAAGCAGGGCACGGAGGTGGTGCGGGTGCGGCCCGGTGCGGACGGGCGGGTTCGGCCGGAGGCGATGCTGGATGCGCTCACTCCGGCCACGGCGCTCTGCTCGCTGATCTGGGCCAACAATGAAATGGGCGTGGTGCAACCGGCGGCGGAGGTGGCACGGGCCTGCCGCCAGCGCGGCATCCTGTTCCACACGGACGCGGTGCAGGCCGCGGGGAAGCTGCCGCTGAGCCTGCGCGAGGTGGATGCGGATCTGCTGGCGCTCTCGGCGTACAAGTTCGGCGGGCCCGTAGGCGCGGGCGTGCTGGTGGTGCGCAAGGGCGTGGACGTGGAGGCGCTCACCCCGGGGCACCAGGAGGCAGGACGCCGCGGCGGCACGCAGAACGTTCCCTACGCGGAGGCGTTGGCCCTGGCGCTGGAGCTGGCCAAGGCGGACCAGGAGGCAACTTCCGCTCGCGTGGGTGCGCTCCGGGACGCGTTCGAGCGTGAGGTGCTCGCGCGCATTCCGGACGTCACCGTCAACGGTGGTGGCGCACCGCGCGTGCCCAACACCAGCAACCTGCACTTCCACGGCGCGGACGGTGAGGCGCTGCTCATCGCCCTGGATCTGGAGGGCATCTGCGTCTCCTCGGGCTCCGCGTGCGCCTCGGGCACCCTTACTCCCTCTCACGTCCTCACGGCCATGGGGCTCACGCCCGCGCAGGCGCACGGCTCGCTGCGCTTCTCGCTCGGCGCAGGCACCACCGAGGCCGAAGTCGAGCGTGTCGTGGAGGCCCTGTGCACCCACGTGCCTCGCTCCCGCGAGCTGGCGGAGAGGGATCTCGCGTGAGCCGCGCCGTGGCCCTGCTCGCCGTGCTGGCGGTCTGGGGCTGCGGCGATCCCGAGCCTGAGTGTCCCCGGGTTCCGGTGAAGCTGCCCACGGAAACCGCCACCCTGCCCTGGGTGGAAGGCGCTCCCCCCGGCACCGTGATGGCGCGGCTGGGAGAGCGCGAGTTGCCTCTGCTGCTGGACACGGGGTTTCCCCGCTCCTCCCTGTCGATCGCTTCGCTGGAGGGACAGGACAACACCCGCGTGACGCTGGATCTGGGCCCCGTGCAGGCCGGCCCGTTCCAGGTAGAGCCTCTGATCGTCGCGCAGGGCCCCTCGGGCATCCTGGGCGCGGATGTGCTCTCACGGCTGCCGATCTCCTTCGAGCCCCGCCGGCGCGAGGTCTCGGTGCTGCCGTTCTTCACGCCCGGCACCGCGGGCACGGCCCTGGACGTGGTGCGGCCCAGGGAGTGCCGGGACAGCCGCCTGCCGCTCATGCTCGTGAGCGGCACGGTGGAAGGCGAAGGCGCCACCTTCGTGCTCGACACCGGCGCGACGGGCACCTTCATCCGCTCCACGCGCATGGCCAGCCTGTCCTCCCGTGCGCGCCTGGAGGGCCTGCGCTTCCAGACGGGCTTCGCGGGGCCGATCCTGGCCTCCGCGGTACGCGTGCGCACGCTGGCGGTGGGCGAAGCCGAAACCCAGGGCACCCCCGTGCTGGCCGCGCCCGAAGTGGACGCGGAACTCGACGAACTCCAGAGCGCCCTGGCCGCCGCGTGCGGAGACGGCTGCAAAGCGCGCGCGCTGGATGGCTTCCTGGGCTGGAGCTTCCTGCGCGAGTTCCGCGTGGAGCTCACCGGCGGCGCCTCGGCAGACGCGGCACGCACGCTTGGACTCTCCCGACTCGAGGCGCAGGACCACTGGCAGCGGGACTACGTGGGCGTCGGCATCGTCTCCCAGCCGAGCGCCTCACCCCCGGGGCTGCGCGTGGTGGGCTTCCTCTCCCCCTCGCCGGCTCGCGAGGCGGGCCTGGAACTCGGGGACGTGCTGCTGACGGTGAATGGCACCCCGATCGCCCAGGTCCCCTCCCCCTGGGCACCGCCGGGAACCCCGGTGCAGGTGACGCTGGAGCGGGCCGGGCAGACGCGCACCGTCACCGTCGAGGTGCGCGACCTGCTGCCGGATCCTCCCTGAGCTACCAGTCCTGCTCGGGCAGCGGCTTCCGGGTCTCCTCGGGAGGCTGGCCGTAGCCCGGCATCCCCTCCTTGGCCTGGTCCGCATTCTGGGCTGGCTTCTCGCGCTCCGCGCCGGCCTCCCGGGGCTTCTCCTGCTCCTGCGTGTGCTCCTTGGGCTTGGTCGCCATCGCTTCCTCCGTTCGCGTGTGGCACGCCAGAGGCAAAGCTCGGCACCCACGGCGCGGAAGGCTCGAAGCCTCTCCACGCTCGGCCGCCGGACACTCCACTCAACGGGTGCAGCCCAGGCCGCCTGCCGGGCAGGCAGCGGGCCTCAGTCGCTGGTACCGAACAGCCCGCGCACCACGGCGGCGATCGCCAGCGGCGTGCCAATCCGCTCGTCATAGTGCGGCGTGAGCGCCTGGGCGTAGGACTCGGCCGTCGGGTAGCGGTCCTCGATGCGCGCGGCGAAGCCTCGCCCGACGAGCTCCTCGAGCAGCTCGGAGATCTCCTCCCGCAGCGCGTGCATGGGCCGGTAACGCCGATGGCGGATGTTGAAGAACACCTCCTCGGGCGTGTTCCCCGTGAAGGGCCGCTCCAGCGTCAACAGCTCGTAGAGCACCACCGTGGCGGCCCACAGGTCCGCCTCCGGCGTGACGACGCCCCGCAGGGACTCGGGCGACAGGTAGTAGGGCTTGCCCAACACCTCCCGCTGATCGCGCGAGCCATCGAAGAACACGCGCGCCACGCCGAAGTCCCCCAGCTTCACCTCGCCCATCCGCGAGATGAAGATGTTGGACGGCGACACATCGCAGTGAACGATTCCCAGCGCCTCGCCCTGGGGACCGGTGGCCACATGCGCGTAGGCCAGCGCCTCCAGCAGCACCTTGCCCAGGTACACCGCGAAGTCGACCGGCAGCGGAATGCCTCGCTGCTTGCAGCGCCGGAGGATCTGCGCCAGATCCTTGCCGTCCACCAGCTCCATCACGATGTAGTAGGTGCCCTCGGCGATGCCCACGTCCAACACCTTGACGATGTTGGGGTGGTCCAGCTGCGTGGACAGATCCGCCTCGCGGATGAAGCACTCGACCGAGGACGGATCGCCCGTGAGCGAGGGCAGCAGCCGCTTCACCGCCACGTTCCAGCCCTCGTACTTGCCCGAGAGCACACGTGCGCGGAACACCTCGGCCATTCCTCCTCTGCCGAGCGGCGCCAGCAGTTCGTAATTGCCGAAGACCCGGGCGGGTCGCGGCGTCAGAGGAGTGCTCACGGGCTCAGGGGGGGCCAGAGGGCGTGCCACGGGGCTGCGCCTGCTTCTTCTCTTTGGACTCTTTGGACTTCTTCACCAGCTCGGCGAACTCGGGCTCATTGCCCAGGTGCCGCTTGAGTTCCGGATCGTTCTCGGCCGTCTCGTGCAGCGCGTAGCCCCCCCGGACAGCCTGGCGCAGGTATTCCATCGCCTTCTTCTTGTCACCCTTCTGAGCGTAAGCACAGCCCAGCATGTACAGGATGCGCGCGTCACGTGCGCTAGGTGACGGTGCCACCTTCTGGTTGGCGATGCGCGAGCGCTCCAGGGCCACGATGGCCTCGTCCACCTGGCCCAGCTTGAGCAGGCTCGAGCCCCGGCCCATGTACGCCATCCAGTTCTTGTCCCCGGAGTCGTAGCTGAGGCTGATCTCGAACTGCTGGGCCGCCGGGCCGAACTTGCCCTCCAGGTACTGCTGCTTGCCCAGGTCGTTCGCCTTCTTGGCGGCCTCCGAGTCCCGCGGGGTGCGCTTGTTGGCCACCTGCGAGGCGGAGCTACTCGGGCCCGGCGGGGCCGACGTGGGCTCCGGCTCCTTGCGCACCGGCACCAGCACGAACCGCCCGTCCTTCAACGCCGCCGACTGGCAGCCCGAGCTCAGCCGCACATGCGCCACCAGGGACTGCTGCTCCTCGTTATAGATGGCCAGGATGGGGTAGGCCTGCTCCACCTGGAGGCACGTGGTGCCCGTCTGGCACACCGTCAGCCGCCCCACCAGCACCCCGCCCTGGAAGTTTCCCTCCAGCACCTGACGCTGCGCGTCAAATTTACAGGGACCTCCGCCAACGGCGGTGCCAATGAGGCGCTCGCCCTCGGTGGAGAGCGCCAGCGTGCCGTACGGGTCCGCTCGGTAGTTACCCGAGAGTACGGGCCCTGCGGACGCCAGCACCGGCGTGAGGAAAAAGGCCACCGCGAGAACGGTTATGAATGATGCGGGAGCCATCGGGAGGTTGGGCCGGCGCATCATAGGTGGCGGCCACCCACGTTGTAAACGCGTGCGGGACACCTTGACCCGGCGGGGAGCCGTTCTTATCATTTCACCCGGATATCCTACGGTTTTCCCAAGAACTCCGAGGGCTTAGAGACTATTTTTCAGTTGTACAAGGGCTGTCCCCTGCGGGGCGCGTGATGCCCAGCAGAAATTCGAACCGATACGTCCATCACGGGGTCCGTTTCGGGTTCCATGTGCAAGCCCTCCCCCTCACGGGGATGAGGGAAGCCTACGGAGCCATGACTTTGGTCCCCACCTGGCTTTTAAGGGTTCAATGGACGCTAGGCACACGGCCATGCGGCGGGGGACTTTTTCTGGGGAGCGGGTGCGGTGAGCGAGACGGTGGCGACAGACGAGGCGGCGAAAAAGCAGTCGCTGCGCGAGGAGTTGACGGCGCGGCGTAAGGCGATGACGCCTGACCTCATCGACGGGCGTGGGTTGAAGGTGCAGTCTCGGTTTCTGGCATCACCCTACTACCACAAGGCCAGGACGGTGGCGCTGTACGCGCCTATCCGCGGAGAGGTGCCTACACGGGACATTCTCATAGCGGCACTGCAGGACGAGAAGATCGTCTGCTACCCGCTGTCCCATGTGCATGGGCGGATCCTCTCTTTCCGGGCGATCAAGTCGGAGGGGGAGCTGGAGCCGGGTCGGCTGGGGGTGCGCGAGCCCTCCAATTCATCGGACCTGATTCCGGTGGACCAGATCGACCTCTTCGTGGTGCCGGGCCTGGGCTTCACGCGGGACGGCAAGCGGCTGGGGCGCGGGGGTGGCTACTACGACGCCACCCTGAGAGCGGCCTCGGCGCGCAGCCGGCGGGTGGGCCTGGCGTTCACGGACCAGATCGTTCCCTGGCTGCCGACGAACGGGGACGACGTGGACATGGACCTCGTGGTGACCGAGGCCGAGTCGCTTCGCGGCATGTACCGCGACTGGGACTTCCTGGACACGTAGCGTCCTGTGACTGAACACGTGACGTGAGAAGGGCACTGTACCCGGGCAGGTTTCGGGTATGGTGCCCTGCGTCATGAGCCAGGATCTGTTGCGGAAGGCGACCCCCGAGGAGCAGTTCGAGGAAGTGACTCGCGGCACCGTGGATCTCCAGGTGGCCGAGGAGCTGAAGAAGAAGCTCCAGCGCTCTTATAAGGAGGGCAAGCCGCTCGTCGTGAAGGCGGGGTTTGACCCCACGCGGCCGGACCTGCACCTGGGACACTCGCTGCTGCTCACGCGCATGCGGCGCTTCCAGGACTTCGGACACACGGTGGTGTTCCTGCTCGGCGACTTCACGGCGCTGATCGGCGATCCGTCCGGCAAGAATTCGACGCGACCGCCGCTGTCTCGCGAAGAGGTGAAGGCCAACGCGGAGACGTACAAGGAGCAGGTGTTCAAGGTGCTGGACTCGGAGCGCACGGTGGTGCGCTTCAACTCCGAGTGGCTGGATGCGCTGGGCACGGAGGGAATGATCCGGCTGGCGGCGCGCTACTCGGTGCAGCGCATGCTCGAGCGCGATGACTTCAAGAAGCGCTTCCGCGACAACCGCTCCATCGCCATTCACGAGTTCCTGTACCCGCTGCTGCAGGGGTACGACTCGGTGGCGCTGAAGGCGGACGTGGAGCTGGGCGCCACGGATCAGCTCTTCAACCTGCTGGTGGGCCGGCAGCTCATGAAGGAGCAGGACATGGAGCCCCAGGTGATCATGACGGGGCCCATTCTGGAGGGACTGGACGCCAAGCTGGTGGACGGGAAGATCGCCGGCGACAAGATGTCCAAGAGCCTGGACAACTACGTGGGCATCAACGAGCCGGCGGAGCAGATCTTCGGCAAGCTGATGAGCATCACGGACGATCTGATGTGGCGCTACTACGAGCTGCTCTCGTCCAAGCCGCTGAAGGAGCTGCAGGAGCTGAAGGCGGCGGTGCAGTCGGGCCAGTCGCACCCGAAGGCAGCGAAGGTGGCGTTCGCGCAGGAGATCGCCGCGCGGTTCCAGGGCGAGGAGGCGGGACGCAAGGCGGCGGAGGCGTTCGAGGCGCGGTTCGCCAACAAGCAGCTGGACACCGAGAGCCTGCCGCTGGTCGAGGTGGCGATGGCGGGAGCGGCGAAGCTGCCGGTGACGAAGGTGCTGCCGGAGACGAAGCTGGTGGCATCGGCGACCGAGGCGCGCAAGCTGATGGCGCAGGGTGGGGTGCGGGTCAACGGCGAGAAGGTGACGGACCCGAAGGCGGAGTTGGGCCCGGGCGAGTACCTGGTGCAGGTGGGCAAGCTGAAGGCGGCGAAGGTGAAGCTGGCGTAACCCCATCCGTGACAAAACACGGGGCATGCCCGCCAT
>DASVVJ010001033.1:0-1884 GCA_036389955.1 Myxococcaceae bacterium | reverse complement strand
TTCTCGGTGCCCGGACGATCGAAGCGCAGCGTCCCGTCGCTGTCACGGAAGACGGGGGCACCCGCGTACTGGGCGTGGTCATGATCGGGCGGGGAGTGGACCGACAGCACCTCGTAGACGGGGGCCGCCGTGCCGCTGGCTGGCGCGACGGAGACGCGGTGGCCGTTGCCCTCGCTCCAGGGCAGGCGGTGGACGAGCGCCGCGCCCACGGAGGTCTCCACGCTGCGCTCGTTGATGGCGCGCTCGAAGCCGAAGACCGTCTTGTGGTTGAGCACGTCCTCGATGCGGTTCTTGAGGGCGTACCAGGCATCGGTGCGCGGCGCGGTCTGCGCGAGCATCTTCTGGAGCACCGGGAGGTAGTTGTCCCAATAGGGCCAGTAGTTCGTGTGCGAGCCAACCTCCATGAGGTAGTCGCGGTTGCAGAGCAGACGCTCCTTCTCGGAGAGGAGCACGGCCTGGATGGGCCCAGGGCCGCCACGGCCGAGCGGAGACTCGGCCACGGCCTTGCCCAGGGCGGAGAAGAAGGCATGGCGCCGCAGATCCTGGATGCCGAAGAGTTCATTGCGGCTGCGCGTCTTCACGTCCGCTGCGTCGAAGTACGCCCGGTGCTTGGTGACGAGGGAGCGGATGAGCTGAACGAGCGCGGGCAGCTCGCGCAGCTCACGCACGGCGGTGCGCTCTTCCGCGACGAGATCCCTCGGGGCGGGATCGCTCCACTGAGGCGCATCCAAGATGACTGCGGGGTGCACGGTCTCGCCCGCGCGCACTGAGAAAGAGACCGTCGCGCCAGCCGTCTGAAGACGCCAGGTGTCGGGGCTGCCCAGCTTCTTTCCCCGGCTGAGGGCCTGGGCCAGATCGCGCGGCGGCGATGGCTCGGACTCGGTGGGCGAGGGGGTAGGGGCAGTACCGGGCTGGGCGTTGGGCAGGCGGGACAGCGGGGCCTCGATGCCCAGCTCGCGAGCCAGGGCCTGGGCTCGCTGCCAGGCCTCGGGGTCGAAGCGGACATCCTCCAGCCGGATGCCATGCCCTCTAAGGACACGGCTGGTCTCCAGGTACTCGGCGGGCTGGAGCAGGGCCCGGGCCTCACCCGCTGTTACCCCCCGCTCTCGTGCGTACTCGATGAGCGAGCGGAACTCCTCGTCGTGGATGACTCCATGCCCGCCGACGAGCATGTCGATGAACCGGACGCGAACGCCATAGGTGCTCATGATCCCTCCTCCAGTGGTTCCCCCTCCACCCCGTGAGCCGTGAGGCACTCAAAGAGGTGGACCACGCCCGTGGGCGTTTTCTTCACTGAAGAGAATCTGAGGAGGCCGGGCTTTGGCTGTAGCCCATGAGGAAGGAGGACAGGGGCCCGGCTGCCCGCGTGCTCCTGGAGAAGGCGGGCGTCAGTACACCTGATGGAGGCGGTGGGGGGTGCCGTCCACGAAGAAGCGGAATCGGGTGCCCATCCATCCCTGGCTGATGACGACCTCCACCTGCTTCTCGGCGTCATCGCGTTTCAGCCGCGTGCGCAGCGTCACCGACTTACCGATGGTGCAAGGGGCTTCGTCGACCTGCTGGCCTGCGACGAGGAGCTGGAACTTGCCTCCGAACAGGGTGATGGTGCCGAGGACTTCGATGCGGATGTCGTCGACGTAGGTGACCTGACGGTCAGTGAAGATGCCCATGAGGCGCTCGGTGTTGGAGGAAGGCCAGGCCCGCGTTGAGCCAGCTCAAGCAGATCGCATAGGTGCCGAGCACATCGCTGGGCCAGTGGGCGCCCGGAACCACGCGGGCGGCGGCGGCCAGGATGAGCACGGCGATTCCCACGATGGCGACACCCAGGCGCATGGCGCCGCGCGCAAACCGCAGGGCCACGAGCACCAGTGAGCCCACGGTGAC
>DASVVJ010001032.1:0-2642 GCA_036389955.1 Myxococcaceae bacterium | reverse complement strand
CGTGTCCACGTCCGGCCGGGCGCGGCGCTTCTCGCGCATCCGGTCCACAATCGCGTCCTTCACCTTCAGCGCCACGAAGCCCGAGTGGCTGTGCTCGCTGTCCTTCAGCGTCGCCTCCACCGCGAAGGTGTGGTCCGGCGTGAGGTGCTCCTCCCAGGGTACGCTGGCCGCGGCCTCGTAGAGCCCCTCGGCGCCGTGGACGTCGAACTCGCCCAGCGGGTAGAGCACGCGCATGGCGATGCGCGACCAGAGGCACACCTTGAGCGCCTCATCCAGCGTGGCCATGAAGCGCACGCCGCCCCGGTCCTGGCGGATGCGCTTGGCACCCAGCTCCTTGAGCTCCTCGGCCAGGAGGTCCTCGGTGCCGCGAGCGGTGGTTGCGAAGAGGGCGATGCGTTCAGCCATGGTGCACCGCCCTTAACGGACCCCGGCCCGCTTGGGAACCGCCAAGAAGCTCATTGGCCCACCACTTCATACATGGCGAAGGTGGCGTCGTCCGCGACACTGGCCGCCTTGGCCACCTGGAAATCAGGGGACTGGAGGTAGGCGCGTAGGGCATCCCGGTCCCTCCAGCGGGTCACCAGCAGGAACTCAGGCTGGCGCTCGAAGGAGCGAAGGACCTCCAGTCCCAGGAAGCCCTCGTGCCCGTCCACCAGCCGGGAGCGCTCCTGGAACCGGGCGACCAGGTGCTCTGCCTGGTCGCTCGGGGGGCGAAAGCGCGAGATGGCGACAATCATGAGCCAAACATCTACATCGCCCCGGCGCCGGGCATCTCGCCCACGCCGCGGATGAGCACCTCGCGGGGCTTGGCTCCGTCGGCCGGGCCCACCACCCCGTCGCGCTCCATGCGCTCGATCATGCGGGCAGCGCGGTTGTAGCCAATGCGCATCTTGCGCTGGAGCATGGAGATGGACACCGCGCGCATCTCGCTCACGGTGGCCAGCGCCTGGTCGTACAGCTCGTCGGACAGCTCGTCCTCCTCGCCGCCACCGCCCTCCGCGTCCTCGTCGCGCGGCTTGAGGATGGACTCGTCGAAGACGGGCTTGCCCTGGGCCTTGAGGTGGTCCACCGCGCGCTTGATCTCCGTCTCGGAGACGTAGGCGCCGTGCACGCGCTGCAGGTGCGCGCTGGTGGGCGGCATGATGAGCATGTCGCCCATGCCCAGCAGGGCCTCGGCGCCCACCGTGCCCAGAATGGTCATCGAGTCCGGCTTGGAGCGCAGCATGAAGCTGATGCGCGTGGGGAAGTTGGCCTTGATGATGCCGGTGACCACGTCCGTGGACGGACGCTGGGTGGCGACCATCAGGTGGATGCCGGCGGCGCGGGCCATCTGCGCCAGGCGCGCCACGTACGTCTCCACCTCGCGGCTGGCCACCATCATCAGGTCGGCCAGCTCGTCGATGATGACCACGATGTAGGGCAGCTTCTTGAGCTCCTTCTTCTCCGGCTCGCTGCTCTCGGTGGCTTCGGCCTCCATGCTCTCGCCAGCCTCGTCCTCGCCGTCCGCGTCGGCGGCAGCCTCGGCGGCGGCCTCGACCGGAGCCTCGGTGGGCTCGGGCTCGGACGCGATGGCCTCGCGCATGTCCTCCGCGTCGTCCTTCGGCGCGGCGACGCCGGGGCCGTCACTGGACGCGGAGACACCGGCGGGCGAGGGCTCGCTGGGCGCCACATCCACGATGACGACCTTCTTGGGCTTGGCGGGCTTCTTCTCCTTCACCGGCTGCTCGATGGTGGCCTTCACCTCGCCAGCGGAGGTCTCCACCAGCTTGTTGAACCCGGCGATGTTGCGCACGCCGGCCTCGGACAGCATCTGGTAGCGGCGCTCCATTTCCTCCACGGCCCAGCGCAGCGCGAGCGCGGCCTTCTTCGGGTCGGTCACCACCGGCAAGAGCAGGTGGGGAATGCCCTCGTACACGGAGAGCTCGAGCATCTTCGGGTCCACCATGATGAAGCGGACCTCCTCCGGCGTGGACTTCAGGAGGATGCTCATGATCATCGAGTTGACGGCCACCGACTTACCCGAGCCGGTGGTGCCGGCGATGAGCAGGTGAGGGGCCTTGGCCAGGTCGAACACGTAGGGCATGCCCTCGATGTCCTTGCCCACGCACATGGTGAGCCGGCTCTGGCCCTTGGTGAACGCGTCCTGCTCGGCGATCTCCTTGAGGAACACCGTCTCGCGATCCCTGTTAGGGACCTCGATGCCCACCACGCCCTTGCCGGGGATGGGGGCGACGATGCGCACGCGCATGGCCTCCATGGCCATGGCCAGGTCGTCCTGGAGCGCGGCGATCTTGCTCACCTTGATGCCGGGCCCCGGGAGGAACTCGTACATGGTGACGACGGGACCGGGGCGGATCTCCACCACCTCGCCGACGATGCCGAAGTCGGCCAGCTTGGCGCGCAGCTTCTCGGCGGTGACGAGGAAGGCGTCCTTGTCCAGCGCCGAGCGCTCCTTCTTGTCGGCCTCGAGCACATCCAGCGGGGGCAGCGAGAAGCTCTTGCGGCCTCCCACGAACTCGAACTGCTCGGTCTTCCTGGGCGCGGTGGGCTTGGGCGGCGCCTTGGGCTCCACGATGAGCGGAGTGCGCGCCAGCGCCGCCGGAGGCGCCGGGACGATGGCCGCGGGCGAGGCCGGAGCCGCG
>DASVVJ010001031.1:0-1781 GCA_036389955.1 Myxococcaceae bacterium | reverse complement strand
GCGGCGCGTGGAGGAGATCTCCGGCGTGCCCGTTACCTGCATCTCCGTGGGCGCGGACCGCGGGGAGACAGTGCTGCTCCAGAATCCTTTCCGCGGCTGAGTAGGGGGCTGTCATGGTGGCTCGCTGGATCCTCATCGGTCTGTCGGCAGCGCTGCTGGGAGCGGCCACTCCGTCCGCCACGGCGCGTTCGCTGTTCGAGCGGGGTGAGAAGTCGCTCGCCAGCAACAAGCTGGAGGATGCCGCCCTGGCCTACCGCAAGGCGCTGGAGGAGACGCCCAATTGGGCCCCGGCGCTCAACGGGCTGGGCAGCACCCTGTTCAAGAAGGGCCAGTCCGTGGAGGCCACGGCCCTGTTCCGGTCCGCCACCGAGGCCGATCCGGACTTCAAGCTGGCCTGGTTCAACCTGGGCTATGCCGCGCGCAAGGCGGGGGACTTCGCCACCGCGGCGCGCGCCTACGAGCGCTACACCCAGCTGGATCCGAATGATCCGGACGGCTTCTACGGGCTGGGCGAGAGCTACCGTCAGCTCGGCCAGAACGCCCAGGCGGTCACCGCCTACGAGGCCTACATCGCGCGCGAGAAGCGCCCCTCCGAGCAGAAGTGGGTGGAGAAGGCCCGTGAGCAGGTGCGCACCCTGCGGGCCCAGGCGGGCACCGCGTCTGCCGCCGCTCCCGTCGCTCCTGCCGCTTCCTCCGCGCAGACTCCCGTGGCTCCACCGCCGCCTCCCGCGATGCCACCGGTCGTCGCCGCCACCTCGGGCGGACTGCCGCCGAACGCCACGGCGAACAACCCGCTCTCCGTGACTCGCGTCCGTGACGGTGATGCGCTGATGAAGGAGCGCCGCTACCGCGAGGCGACGTTCGCCTACCTGGATGCGGTGCACGCGGATCCGGACAACGTGGAGGCGCTGTTCAAGCTGGGCAATGCGCAGGCGGTGTTGGGCTACTACAGCCAGGCCATCGAGCACTGGAACCGCGTGGCGCAGCTCACCCCGGACGCGGCCATCCGCCAGAGTGCGATGGACAATGTGTCCAAGGCGCAGCTGCGGCTGACGCAGCAGGGCGGCTCTCCGCAGGCACAGGGGGTGGCTCCCGGCTTCGGGCCGGTGGCGGAGACGACGCGTGCCCTGGCCCGCCGCGCCTACGAGCAGGGGGTGCAGCGCATCCAGGCCCGGGACTTCTCTGGCGCCCTGCAGAGCCTCAGCCAGGCCATCCAGCTCGAGCCGACGCTCTCGGTGGCCTACACCGCCCGCGGCAGTGCCTACATTGGCCTGAGGCGCTACGCCGAGGCCGCGCTGGACTACGAGTACTCGCTGCGGCTGGCGCCGGAGATGGCCTCCCCGCTGTATGGCCTGGGCGAGGCGTACCGGATGCTGGGCCGCAATGCCGAGGCGCGCTCGAGCTACGAGCGGTACGCCACCTCTACCGCGCGTGATGTACGGCCCGACCTGCAGGCCGAGGCCAGGCAGACCGCCGAACGCCTGCGTTAAGCCACAGCGGAATTCCGAGAATTCCCGGGGGATGGCTGGCGAATGTCACCCCCCATGCTTAGTTTGTCCTCCATGGACAGGCTCGCTTCGGAATCGGCTAGTCGGCAGGTTTTTCGTCCTCGTCGTGTCCTGGCGGCCATCATGGGAGCCGCGGGCATCCTGTGGCTTGGGCTGCTCGTGTACCTGCTGATGAGTTTCCAGGACGTGCCGGCGCAGACCTTCCTGGCGGTGATCTTCTTCATCGTCCTGTTCGCTGTCTCGCTGACGTACTACGCGCGCACGCGCATCGTG
>DASVVJ010001030.1:0-2274 GCA_036389955.1 Myxococcaceae bacterium | reverse complement strand
GTCATCCTCGTTGCCATACGCCTCATCCGCTGTATCGACGAAAAGGCGTCCCGGATAAAGCTCTGGACTCACGAAAACAGGATCCCGGAGATGGTCGGCAAGTATTTCTCTGTACGTGACATGCGCATCGACAAGGCCAAGGTGGGAAGCGCTCAGGTGTTCCGGTGCGAGGGGTGGACAGGCCCGTTGATCGTCTCTGGGGAGATCAAGGACGGCTTGGAGGGTATGGGCACTACGGGCACGAGGTTCGAGGAGGTCTAGACCGAGCCTTGGGGGGCGGCGCCCCGCGTCGGCCAGAGTTCCGGTGGTGACACTGCCAAACAGCCCGCCTCAGACCCACCAGAACCAGGCCGTGACGCTCGATGATCGGAGTGCGTAGTATCGAGGTCCCTATGGCGGACCTTCCGGACCTCGACACTCTTCGCACCCAGATCGAGCGTATCGACGGTGAGATTCTCGATGCCCTCCGGCGTCGCATGGACCTGGCGGACACCATCGCCCTCACCAAGCTGGCTGCTGCCTCTCCCCTGCGCGATCCCCGCCGTGAGGATCTGGTGCTGCGCAAGGTGCGGGAGGCCGCCGCTTCCCTCGGACTGGACCCCCACGAGATCGAGCGCATCTATCGCCTCATCGTGGACATGTCCGTCGCCCGCCAGCAGGCGCTCATTCACCGGCTCGACACCACTCCCCTCCGCGTGGGTTATCCCGGTATCGAGGGCTCTTACAGCCACCTTGCCGCGCGTCAACGCTATGCGGGCCGCCCTGGCGGTGTGCTGCTTTCGGGCTACGAGACCGGCCGAGTGGTGCTCGAAGCCTTGCGCCGGGGCGAGCTCGATCTCGCGCTGCTTCCCATCGAGAACACCTCCGCGGGCAGCATGAACGAGACCTACGATCTGCTCGCCGAGGGCTTCGGCGTCATCACCGGCGAGTGCGTCAATCAGGTCGACCACCGGCTGCTCGGCCTGCCCGGCGCCCGGCTCGAAGACATCCGCACGGTGCTGTCTCACCCGCAGGCGCTCGCGCAGTGCGACACCTTCCTGCGCAAGGTGCCGTGGATCCGCGCGCTGCCCGAGTTCGACACCAGTGGAGCGGCCCTCAAGGTGCGCGAGCGCAACGATCCCACCGTGGCCGCCATTGCCAGCGAGTCCGCTGCTCAGCGCTTCGGCCTGGTAGTGCTAGCGCGCGACATTCAGAACGCCTCCGGCGACTACACGCGCTTCGTGGAGGTCGCCCGAGAGGCCGCGCCCGTGCCACCGAACGTGCCGTGCAAGACGTCCCTCATGGTCGTGCTGGAGCACAAGCCCGGAACACTCGGGCAGGTACTGATGCAGCTCGCCCAGCGCGGGGTGAACCTCGCCAAGCTGGAGTCCCGTCCCATCCCCGGCGAGCCCTGGCGCTACCGTTTCTATCTGGACGTGGAGGGACATGCCGCCTCGGCCCCCCTCGTTGCGGCCCTGAAGGATCTCGAGCCGCTGGCCAGTTCCATGCGCGTGCTCGGCACGTACCAGAGCGCGGAGCCCACCCGTGAGTGAACTCCGGATCGGCTTCCAGGGCGAGCGCGGCGCCTATGGCGAGGAGGCCACGCGCAGCTTCTTCGGCCCCGGTGTCCAGGCCGTGCCCCTGCCCTCCTTCCGCGCGGTCTTCGAGGCGGTGACCCAGGGACGCCTCGACGGCGGCGTGGTGCCCGTGGAGAACTCGCTCGCCGGCTCCGTCATCGACAACGTGGACCTGCTGATCGAGTTCCCCGTCACCATCACCGGAGAGCTGGCGCTGCACATCCGTCACTGTCTGCTGGCCCCCGCAGGCACGGCGCTGGCCGACGTCGAGCGGGCCTTCTCCCATCCGCAGGCCCTCGCCCAGTGCACCGCCTTCCTGCGGCAGCACGGCATCACCCCCGTTCCCGAGTCCGATACGGCCGGTGCCGCCCGGCGCCTCTCGGAGCAGCAGACTCCGCGCTCCGCCGCCATCGCCAGCCGCAACGCGGCGACGCTCTATGGGCTGACGGTGCTCCAGGAAGGCATCCAGGACATGCCGGGCAACTACACCCGCTTCGTCTCGCTGGGCGCCACCCCTGCCCTCCAGGGCTCTCGGAGCAAAACCGCCCTCGTGCTCACGGTGGAGAACGTGCCCGGCGCCCTGCACCGCGTGCTGGGTGCGTTCGCCACCCGGGACCTGGACCTCATCCGCCTGGAGACCCGTCCGCTGCGGCGCCGGGGCGAGTACTACTTCTGCCTGGACATCGCCGGCGCCAAGGACGAGCCCCGCCTGGCCGAG
>DASVVJ010001029.1:0-2897 GCA_036389955.1 Myxococcaceae bacterium | reverse complement strand
CGTAGATCTGCGCCCAGGTGCGGAACTTCCAGCGGTCCCCGAAGCCCTTCTGATCGTTGGCGTAGTTGAACAGGTCCTCGCGGAACTGAGCGTCCGCGGCCTTGCGCGCCTCGCCACTCAGCGGCGTGCCCTTCTTGGCGTAGTAGCGCAGCAGGTCGTAGCCGTAGTCGTGCGTCTTGGCTGCCGGATCGAACTCCTTGTCCGGACCGATCTTGCCCGGCGCCGAGGCCGAGCCGTGCGGATCCTGCATCCGCTGGCCGTGCTTGGTCTGGATGGCGTAGGGCTTGTAGCCCATCACCTGCTCGAAGTCGGCCGGGGGCGGGCGGGCACCGGTGAGGTACTCGCGCATGAGCTTGCCGTGGTCCCCAGCGGGCGCGCCAGACACCGCCGCCGTGCGCTGCACCGAAGCGGGGGCCTCGAACGAGTCGCGAACCACGTTGCGCGCCGGCTCGGCGGCGGGCTTGCTGACAGCGGGAGCCTCCGTGCTTGGGGTCTGCGGGAGGCGGGAGACGCGATCATTGCGGATGATCATGGAGATCTCTCTGGGAAAGCTTTCCTACTTTGTCGGAAGATGTGTGCAAAAAGTTGCGTCACCTTGACGCTTTCGCCATGTCGCACGGAGGAATACCAGTCATGACGGACCTTTATCGAGAGGGGATGGCCCGGCTGGAGCGGGGCGAGGTGGAGGAGGGGCGCCAGATGTTGGAGGAGGCCCTGCGGGCAAACCCCGGGGCGGTGGAGGTGATGCACGGCCTGGCCCTGGCGCTGGACATGGCCGGAGAGCGGCTCGAGGCGCGGACGCTGCTGGAGCGGGCCCATGCCGCGGCCCCCACGGAGCCGGGGCCCGCGTGTGATCTCTCGATGATGTATCTGGAGATGGAGTCCGACGCCCGGGCTGCCCGCGTGCTGGAGCCCGTGCTGGCGGCCCACCCGGAGGATCTCCGCGTTCACCTGCACCTGGCCATGGCCCTGGCGAAGACGGACCCGGTCCGGGCCCGCGGCCACGCGCAGAAGGCGCTCCAGGCCTCGGAACCCGACCTGCACCAACAGGCGGAGATGCTGCTGCAGGCGCTCCAGGCGGTCACTCCGGCCTGAGCGGACTTCTGCCAAGTCTTTGAAAACCGGACGTTTCCGGCTTAGCGCGGCGTTGGGCCCGACTTGCAAGGTAGTGCGCACAAGGTACACAATCCGCGTTCTTCGATTTTCTTCTCGTGCTCGGCTTTCCCTTGTTCCGTGGAGGAGCATTCATGACTTTTGCCGTAATGAAGACGATTCGTTCGGGCGCAGTAGTGGCCGCAGTGGTTGCCGCACCGGCCGCCATGGCGGGTAGCTCGGACACGAGCGATGTGGCCTGCGGCAGCACGGCGGCGGGCTGGAACGCCCCCACGGGCGCGCTGGTGCTCAGCCGTGGCAGTGGCGGAGGCCCCGTCGCCGCAGTGCTGGACGCGGTGGGCGAGTACCGCACGCACTCGATGTTCTCGCACGGCCCGGGTGGGGACGTGACGCACGAGACGATGTACACGCCGGGAACGAACGGCTGGCCGACCTACTGCAGCACGCCGCTGAAGGCGGGCGAGCTGACGACGGGCTTCCCGGGCGCGGCGCGCATCAACCAGGGCGCCATCTATCTGTTCCTGTACGGGGCCAACGGCTCCAACCTCAGCTACCTGTCCTACCAGCGCAGCCGCTCCTCGGCGGGCCTGGACACCAAGGGCGAGGCGGTCTCGAGCTGGCTGCTCAACTCGATGCCCACGGTGACGGCCACCTCGCGGCAGAACGGTGGCCAGTCGTTCCAGCGCTACAACGGGCCCAACGGCTACCCGCTCAACTACACGCTGTACCAGTACCGCGATCTGGAGAACGTGCACCAGGGCGGCGCGGGCTGGAACAACGGCATGGTGTGCTCGACGCTGCTGGCCCACGCGCAGTACCGGGCGGGTTTCGGCGCGGTGACGCCGTACGTGTACAACCACTCGCTGCTGCAGACGGCGGGCAACGCGCTGTACACCTCGGTGCAGAACGAGTGCAACTCGGGCCTGGGCTTCTGGAGCGGCTTGGGCTCGACGGTCACCTGCTTCGAGAACATCTGTGACGACGCGGGCCGCCAGGTGCGCAACTGTATGGCCGCGGGCCGCTGCGACACGGACAGCAGCACGGTGTGGAACAACATCTACAACGACGGGAACACCGTGGCCCGGTCGATCAGCCCGGACCGGCTGGGCGGCTGGAGCGGCCACCCGTACACCGGCACGGGCGTGAGCGTGTGGGCGTACGACTCGTCCAACACGGTGCAGTGGAACTCGGGCGGCAACGTCTACGGGTGCTGGTTCTAAGCCTTGGAAGCACGCGCGAGCAGCCGGCGTAAGGTAGGGGCCGCCACACTGGGAGTTGGAGTGCTGGTGGCCCTCGTGGCGTGGCTCTTGTGGGATCGTCCTCCCGAAGCGCCCCTGCCGCCGCCGCCCGCGCAGCCGGGCCCGAGGCTTGCTGAGCCCGGGCCGGCGCCTGTTGCACCGCAACCGAAGCCCGAGCTGGCGGCGGCGGCCCCCGAGCCGCCGCCCGTTCAGGCCGAGGAGGATGCGCCGGTGATCGACGAGGTCACCGTGGAGAAGCAGGAGGTGTGCGAGGGCGAGGAGAACCTGATCTCCGTGCGCGCGCACACCTCGAATGGCACGGACGAGTTCCTCAACTTCATGGTGGGCGGGCGCAAGGGCCAGCAGGTGCCGGTGCGCTCGTGGATCGCGGACGACGGGGAGAACCCGAAGCTCGAGGTGAAGGTCTTCGGGCGCAACAACGTGGTCACCTCGGCGCCGGTGCCGCAGTTCGTGGTCAAGCCGTGCAAGCCGGAGCGCATGGTGCTGGTCACCTCGCGGCTGCGGGCGAACACCTGGAGCGAGTTC
>DASVVJ010001028.1:0-18360 GCA_036389955.1 Myxococcaceae bacterium | reverse complement strand
ACGAGCAGCCTTTTGGTGGCGCCTCAGCTTTAGAAAAGGACTCGACAAAAAATTCACGATCGACCCACATTTCATCGACACCATTGCCATCGTAGCGAATAGGGAAATCCCAGCGCGCTGCAGCAATGCTTGAACCAGAGTGATAAAATTCAATGATAATACCCTTCAGATCACCCGTCTCAAGCCAAGCTCGAGCTGCACGGTCTACCCAATCGCTCCAGGCATCGAGAAGCCTCTGAGGATCGAGACCAGCATGATAGACAAGGTTCTTGAGCAAGTTACGCATCTTGTCCGAGACAAAAGCGGCTGTATGCGTGCGCGTATAGACAGTTGTCTTGACAGAACTCATGACTTATCCAGCACGCTCCAGTCCACTTGGACAGCGGAAGCGACCTTCTCTTTGCCGTCTGCACTTTCATCAGTTTGGAGCGCATCAACATCGTGCAGGAGGACACGAGGTGCGCGTTTACTGAGCGTCTCGTTCATCCAATCAACATCCTCTTTCTCGCATGGAGCTGTAAGTCGCCAGTCGCCACCTGTGGGATTCCAGTTCAACCGCTCGATCTTGTTGCCCGCCTCCATAGCAGCCTCGCCGTAAAGGCAATAGATAACGAGCCTTGGACCGTTTCCTCTGACGACGATAGGTACTTTTGCGGCATGTTCGTCAGCGATTACTGACTCCATCGTACTTGCTGCCGCATCAAGCTGATCAGCATCTATGGAGTTGGAGTCGGTAATGAGTTCTCGTATTGCATGCCACGTTTCTTTCGCAGATCGCACTGGAATAGAAGCGACATCGCGGCGAATCTTCATTCCACGACTCCATGATGAGCGGCTTTACTCGCTAGAGTAAGCGCATGCAGCAAATGCTCAGGCCGCATCTTGTTTAGGTCCCTTGCTACCTCTGGAGAGGATGCTGCCGCCGAGATGACTGCTTTGCGCAGACGACGCCCATCCAGGCCTTCTGATGCAACAACGAATTCACCCAAGTGGCTTCGCAGCTTGAGCACTTTGGACCAATGGTGACCTAACTGAGATAACGCATCATCTATGATCTCGCGGCGTGCGTCCGCGTTCGGCAATCCAACATCCTCGATCCAGTCAGCTCGTGAAAGAAATGCACGATCGACGGCCCTAGGGAAGTTTGTCGTGGCCACCAGAAGTGTATTCGGATGCTGACGTGAAAGCAGATCAACACCCGCAAGTGTTGCATCAGTTGCACGGTGGACATCCACAGGATTCGCCTCAAGACTCATCTGCTGACGATCAGCCGCGAGCGTTTCCACCTCATCAAGAAGCACAATACAGGGCCCTTGGGCTGCGGCTTCCGGAATGACTTGATGAAAGAGCCGTGCCACCTCTCTCTGACTCTTGCCGAGGGAGGAACTTGCAAGTGCGTGTGGATCTATCTGCATGAACCGGGTTTTTGCCCCTTTGAGAGCTGTAGCGACCTCGTTTGCAAGCCCTCGAGCAAGCGTTGTTTTTCCTGTGCCTGGCGGCCCAGAGAGCACAATTAGTCCATGAACTGGCATGACATCGAACTTGAATTTCTGCCTGAGCGTCAGTGCAAGGAGTGCCTGCGCCAGTAGCCGCTCTTGCACTGCTGCATCAATCTTTATTGTTTTCCAAGCTGCCTCAAAATCGTCGTGCGGCAGATATCGCTCATCAATGATGGTATCCATATTCTCTCGTATAACCCTCTGATTAATAGATGCCGAAACGCTTAGAGATCCATCGCAAAGCTTTAGCATCGGCTATCAATCTCACCCGGTCTCCAGCGTGAGTGCCGGAATGTAGCGGCCCGAGACTGTGCGCTCATAAGCCACTACCGTGCCAACCGCGTTGAGCCGCTGCCCCAGCAGGAGGCAGCAACTCGCGGGGGCGTAGAGCAGCAGGTGGATCGATTCGATGCGCCCATGCGCACGGGCCCGGCGGAGCAGCTCCCTGGCCTGGACGGCGAAGGCCACCGCATCACCGGCCGAGCCCACGGCGCCATCCGAAGGGCCCTCCGCAGGCTCGAGGAACAGGACGGCCCGGAAGGTCCCTGGGTGCTCAGCCTCGAAGTGCTCCACGTCCGCACGGGCGTCACCCGTCAGCTGGAATACCGCCAGCAGCGCGCGGCTCTGGGGGTGCCCCTCGCGCTCGGAAGCCTGGAGCCTGCGCGCCGAGGGTTTCGCGTCCGAGCGCCAGAGGAGAAGCTCTCCCCAGGTGGGCTGCTCGACGCGAAAGCGGTAACCACCCGCTTCGGGGAAGGAGGCGCCCACGGCCAGCACGGTGCTCAGCGGCAGCTTGCCCCGGAAGTCGATGAACGCCCCATCCGGCCTGTCCGCCAGGCGCTGGCGCGCGGCGAGTAGCTCGGGCAGCAGCCGCTTCCGCCAGGTGTCCTCGTCCGGCACCGTGCGCGTTGCGCGGTCGAAGTGCCGTGTCCAGTCCAGCTCCTCGGTGGGAGGCAGCTCCCAGGCACGGCGGGCCCACCCATGAATCCACAGCCCCACTCGAGGCGCCGCCTCGCGCGGCGCGAGCAGTCCCTCCGTGTGGATGAAGTCCTGGAGAGACTGGCGGGTGAGGTGCTTGGCGTCCCCTCCCGCTTCGATCCACCGCCGGACTGAGTCCAGCGCGATGGCTCGTGGGCCTGGGCCTCCACGAAGGCCCAGGCGGCCCATGCGCTCGTCCACCTGCTCTTCCAGGTCCGAGATGCTTCCGAACCCCAGCCGCAGGCGCAGGTCCCGGCAGAAGGCGTGCAACTGCTCCCGCGTCACCCCGAGCTGCCGCTGCCAGACTCCCAGGCGTCGCTTCAGCTGGCTCCGGGGAGGTGGGGCGAAGAAGGCGTCAGCCAGCTTGTAGTCGGAGCCTTGAATGCAGCGGCCCAGTTCCACATCCGCGCTCCAGTTGCTGACCAGCCACACCTCCACGGGCGCCACAGGCTGAAGCTTGCGCCAGCTCTCGAAGAGCTTCTGAAGCAGCGAGCGGCCCGAGCCCGCAGGCCGCTCCGCGAGGCCCGCCAGCGAGTAGACATCCCGGTGGTCCACATGCCACTTCACCTGCACGTACCGGCTCGGCACGCGCGCTCCGGGCCGGGCGTGCAGGGTGATGTCATCGGCGGCACCCGCCTCGGGGTGCTCGACGAAGGCGGACTCGAAGGGGCTGTCCTCCTCCAGCAGCCGCAGCAGCTCGTACCAGCTGAACAGGTGCTGGTAGCGGTCGCCCTCCAGGCGGGATGCACTCTGTTCACCCATGGCGCGAGGACAGTTCTCTCAGGAACCGCTCTCCGGATAGCCCTCGCCGAAGAGTTCCCTCAGCCGGGCATGCGCCTGGGCCGGAGCCGAGTTCTGCTCCTTGATGGCCAGGCTCACCTGCCTCGACGCGCTCTCCAACCGCTTCCGGGCCTCCTCCCGTTGCGTGTCGCTCATCCGCCCATCGATGTCCGGCCCCAGCTTCGCGGGGTCCGGGCAGGGACGCATCACCCGCTGGGCCAGGTGGGAAAACAGAATCTCCAGCCCCTGGAGGTACCCGTCGGGCTTTGACGCGAACGCGTCGTAGCTCATGACCTCCAGGTGGAATGACCGCAGCAGGCCGGCGGCGTGCCGCGATTTCCAGAGCTTCACCAGCTTGAGCAGCGGTTTGAGGTACTTGCCCGAGCGCTCATTGGCCTGGGTGCTCAGCGCCTCGTGCACCTTCGGGTTGGTGTGAATCCACTGCCCGGATTCACGCTCAGGGATGAGGTAACCCTTCCCCCCCGGGAACTCGAAGGCCGGCACCACATCGAACGCGATGCCCGAGCCAGAGAACTCCGTGTGGACCGAGTGGGCCTGAAGGATGGGCAGATCCTTGTTGGGCCAGGCCTCCTTGAGCGCCTGCCGCACCTGCTTGAGCGCCTCATCCGGCGTCGTTCCCCGCCGGGACTGGCCCATCAGGCTGTCCATCGTCAGGGGGGGCGCGACCCCCGCCGCGCCCATGACAACGAAGATGTCGATGTCATGCAGTGGCCGTATCGAGGTGTTGCGGCTGTAGGAGCCCGAGAGAAAGTCCGTCTGAGGTCCCAGCCGCTCACGCAGCTGCTTCTGCATCTCCTGGTACTGCTTTGTCACCCGTTCCTGTTCCGTGGGCTTCAGCTCCACGGACTGAACGAGCTGCTCCAAGGCATCCTTCACATTTCGCATGCGTACCCCTCACTTTCGTGTCCACCAGAGAGGACGCGAAAAACCGTGGGGGCCCATCGCAGCCCGTGCATTTTTCCGCGCCGCGCTTTCCTGCCCTTCAACGCTCGCGGTAGTCGTTGCCGAAGAAAGCCCGTAGGCGCGCATGAGCGCTCGCTGAGCCGCTGCCTCCAGGGCCCTTATCCCGCTCCTCCCGCGCTAGCCGCAGCGTGCGGGCCGCGCTCATGAACAGGTTCCGCGCCGCCTCCCGCTGGCCGCTCGTCACCCGCGCGTCCACGTTCTCTCCCAGGCCGGCGGGATCCGGACACGGGCGCAGGACGCGCTGGGCCAGGTGGGAATAGAGCGCCTCAAGCCCCTCCAGGTACCCACCCGCGGGCGGCGAGGCGAACGCGTCGTAGCACATGACTTCCAAGTGAAATGAGCCCAGCGGGCTGGAGTCCTGCTGGCGGTTCCAGTGCTTCACCGCCTTGATGAGCGGCTTGAGCTTCTTGCCTGCCCGCTCGTTGCGCTGGGTGCTCACCTCCTGGTGCCGCTTCGGGTTGGTGGGGACCCACTTTCCGGCGTTCCGCTCGGGGATGAGGAAAATGTCCTGTCCCACCCGCTGGTAGGCCGGCACCACGTCGAACTCGATGCCCGATTTGGTGAACTCCGTGTGCACCGAGTGCTGCTGGAGGATGGCCAGCTTCTTCTCGGGCCAGGCCTCCTTGAGCGCTTGCCTGACCCGCTTGAGGGCTGCGTCCGGGCTCTCCGGCGGAGCCGCGGTGACGTCTCCCAGCACGACCAGGATGTCGATGTCGTGCAGCGGGCGGATGGCGGTGTTGCGGCTGTAGGAGCCGGACAGGAAGTCCGTCTTCTGCTTCAGCCGCTGGCGCAGCGCCTCCCGCACCATTGTGTGCTGGCGACTGACTTCTTCACGCTGTCCCGCTGTCAGTTCCAGGGACTGAATGAACAGCTCCAGGGCCTCCCCTACACTCCCCATGTTGTGCGCTCCTCGCGTTCACGCCCATGGAGGAAGACGCAAAAAGGGGGGCGGATCCATCGCCCGCTCATCCGTTCTCGGCGGAGACCAGGGCCAAGATGTCCTCCAAGGGAGGACGCTTCTCGGCCGGCTTGCTCAGCATCCGGGCCACCATCGCCCGCGTGGCCTCAGGTGCCAGCCCCTCCAGCAGGTGCAGGGGTGGGTCCTTGAACGCGTGGGAGTTCATCAGGCTGGTCTGATCGTCACTATTGAACGGCAACGTTCCGGCGAGCAGCTGGAACCAGAGAATGCCCAGCGCATAGACATCCACCCGGAAATCGACGCGCTTGGCGCTGAGCCACTGCTCCCGGGCCATGTAAGCCCAGGTTCCCAGCAGGGCGCTGCCGGCCGTCGAGACGGGAAGCGCCGCCGGCCCCGCGCTCTCCTGGGGGGCCCGCTTGGCCAGCCCTAGATCGGCGAGCTTGGCCTCCCACAGTTCCGGCTCCGGCCGCGTCAGCAGCACGTTGGCGGGCTTCAGATCGCGGTGGATGAGGCCGTGCGCGTGCAGCGCGGCGAGCCCCTGTGCGATTTGGCGGACCAGCCTCGCGCAGACTGGCTCCGGCAGCCCCCCGCCTGCCTGCACGAGCGCCTGGTGCAGGTCCAGCGGCAACCACTCCAGCACCATGAAGGGCGGCCCGTCCGGGAGAACGCCCGAGGCCAGCCCCTTGACGATCCGTGGATGCTGGAGCGTCTGCAGGGTCTGGGCCTCATTGAGGAAGCGCGCCACCACCTCCGCATGCACGCACCACCGCTGGCTCAGCACCTTGACCGCCACCGGCTCGCCCGTGACGGAGTGGCGCCCTTCGTAGACGTCGCTCATCGCGCCCACCGCCGCCCTGCGAACGATGAGATGCTCGCCGACAGGCGTCCCGGGTGAAAGCATGAGGTCCTCGTACACCGGTGGACTGGCGTCCGGTCAAGCGCCCTCGGGGGGCTTGAGCGCTCGCAGCCGCTCGATCTGGTGGAGCAGGTCCCGCAGCTCCTCCTCGCACTCGGGGTGCTCGGCGGCAAAGGCGTCCGGGTCCACCTTCTTCCCCTCCTCCCGCAGCCGGAAGTACGCGAAGAGCGCGGCGTCCGTGGCCGTGCGGGCAGCGGCCTCCTCGGACGGAACCTCGGGAGGAGTGCTCCCGCCACGCTCCATCGTCCTCAGCGCCTTGAGTCCCCGCTGCAGCAGGGAATCCACCGACACCTTGGACCTCCCCATGTGCCTGGCGGCCTCCTCCGGGGAGAACTCCCTCACGAAGACCAGAGAGATGGCTTCACCCTGAGCTTCGGGGAGACTGCTCAGATCAATCAGCAGTTGGCGGGTTTCTTCGCGGACAGCGGACAGGTGACTGGGGCTGTGCTGAGACGCGGGCACCGCATCGGCCATATCGGTGTCCAGCCGGACGGTGCCCGAGTCATCCCGCTTCTGGCTCAGCGCCTGCCGCGCCATCTGGATGGCCTGGGACGTGACGATTCTCTTGAGCCAGATGAGGAGCTCGCCCTCACTCTTGCCCTTAAAGGACGAGAACTTCTCGAAGGCCCGGATCGCCGAGGCTTGAGTGATGTCCGAGCGCCCGTTGCCCCGGGGAGGCTCTGGCTGCTGCTTGGCCCACTTCTCCAGCTTGTCCTCGTACCGGCGAAGCAGCTCTTCCAGCGCGCCCTTCTCCCCACCGCGCGCCCGCTCGATCAGTTCCTCGACAGGCACCTTCGACCATACCGGCTGACTCATGTCCCCCCCCGCTTCACCGGCCCGGGCCGTCGCAACCCAGGTTCTGGAAACGCACGTCCTTATCATCCCTGTCGCGAAAGTCCCGGACCAGCTTGCACAGCTCGGAGTGCAGGCGATCCGCTTCCGTGAGCGCGCCCTGGCGCCGGGCCACCGCCTCATGCTCGCGCAGCCCGTGGACGAGAGCGAGGGCAAAGCGCTTGTTGTGCTGCTCACCCTCAAGCAACGTTTTCCCCAGCGTCCGCACTTCACGGAAGCTGTCGGCAGCGTCTTTGAGCTGGCCTCGCGAGGACTGAAGTGTTCCGAGCCCGCCAAGGACCCGGGCTAGCACCCAATGGAAGAATTGTTCTCCCTCGTGAGACTCGATGCAGGCCCAAGCCAGCTCCAGTGCACGCTTGAACTGGCGCTCAGCCATGGCCACGTCTCCCGCCTGGTGGGCTACCTCGGCTCGGAAGCCAAGCGCCTGCGCCAGGAGTGCCTGGTTATAGGGCCCGCTGTTCTTCTCGTGGAGGGAGATGGCCCGGTCGAGCAATTTCGCGGCGGCGTCCCAGTTCCTGTCCGCCGCCTCCACCTCCGCTTGTTCCAGGAGGCTCACCGCGAGGGTTCGCCCGTGGTTTTCTGGAGAACGCGCCCACCAGTGGGGAGTGTCCAGAAGTTCCAGGGCTTTATTGCAATCCCTCCGAGCAGACGCCCACTGCCCCTGAGCCATTGCCACCTTGCAACACTTCGAGTGGTTGAGCGCGAGTTCTTCCAGCAGCTTCTTGTCGTCAGGTTGATGAGCCCGTGCCTGCTGCAGGTTGTCTAGCGTGCCGCGCAGCCAGCCCTCGGCATCTTCGAGCCTGTCGTTGTAGTAGGCGATGTCCCCCAGTTTGTGGGCGACCCTGATGCTGGCGAGCCGGACGAATGGCCTCTGGCGCTCCTCTTCCGGCAACTCCCTCAGCATCTTGTGGAAGCCGCCTAATAGCTTCCGGCGCTCCTCGAGCGTGTAGGGGAGCCAGCTGAGCTTCCAGTCCGAATTGCTGACGAAGTCATCCACGGTCGTGATGAGTTGCCGGAGGTTTGCTTCCGCCCGCTGACGCTCTGCTTCAGCACGCTGCTGCGCTACCTCGGCGCGCTGCCGCTCCGCCTCGGCACGCCGCCGCTCCCGGTTTGCAAGAACCGCGTTGAATAGGATGGCAATGCCCGCCATGACAGCGGCGGCCACCAGCGCCCGTCTGCGCCAGGAGAGCTTTCGCTCCAGCCGCCTTGCGGCCTCAAGGAAGCGGGCCGCCCGGGAGTCGCCTCTCAGAGCGCTGGAGCTGTCCTTGTGCCGCGGCTCCAGTCCCCCGCGATAGTGCGCGAGCAGCGTGCCCGTGGGCAGCCCATCGTCCGGGTACCCCGCTTGTTCCCAGGCCTGTGCGGCAACCTCCAGATCCGCCAGGCGCTCGAGCAGCGTCCGGTTCTGCTCGAGCCATGCGGCCAGGGAAGGCACCTTGTGCAGCAGCGTCTCGTGCATCAGCTCCACGCGCTGCCGCGAGGGCTCGTGCCCCCCAGATGTCATGACGAGCCGTAAACCCGGCTCCTCCATGGGCCCCGGTGCGGTGGGCGTGCCAGTCAGCCGCAGCAGCACCTTCTCCGCCCGCTCGTCGTTGCCCGCCTCCGCGAGCAGTTCTTGCCGGAAGCGGGGACGGCGGGTGTCCGGCACGCCGCGGCCCACCTGCACCAGCC
The DNA here is from genome assembly GCA_036389955.1 of Myxococcaceae bacterium. Taxonomy (GTDB): domain Bacteria; phylum Myxococcota; class Myxococcia; order Myxococcales; family Myxococcaceae; genus DATHBR01. The sequence goes on along the minus strand of DASVVJ010001028.1, from coordinate 9,767 downwards.
CCAGAAGCAGCCTCTTGGCGCGCTCCTGCCCCTCGGGTCCCAGACTGTCCAGGAGCGACTCGGCTTGCCGTGCCAGCGCGCCGCCCACGCCTCCCAATTGCTCGTAGTGCTCGTGCGTCAGCAGCACGCCCGCACTCTGGCTCCAGAGCCCCCGCAGCGCGTGCCCCAACAGTGGCAGCCGCCCGCCCTCGCCCATGGCGTCCTTCACCATCCGCTTCGGCAGCCCCTCGCTGAGCCGCAGCCCCACGCACCGCGCCATGCCCTGGATCACCTGCATCAGCGCCTCATCGTCCATGGGCAGCAGGGGGAAGCGCGCGGCGGCATGGAGCTGGCGTGCCAGGGCGGGCAGTTGCTCCACACGGTGGACGAAGTCACTGCGCAGGCTTGTGAGCAGCCGCAGCGGACAACCAGGATCGGCCAGGGCGGTGGCGAGCAGCTCATCCAACAGCCGGCTCTCCGCGGCGCCCAGCGTGAACAGCTCCTCCATGGGCTCGAGCACCAGCAGCAAACGGCAGTCCTGAGGCGTCTGGGCCGTGACGAACTTCCGGAGTGCCTCCGGGCCTTCTCTCAAGAGCTGTTCCACTGCCTCTGGGCTCCCGCCAGCCCCGGTGGCCGCGTAGACGGAGGCCAGGGCCCGGGAGAGGTTGCGCACCGGCTCGTAGGAAGGACGCAGGGTAGCGATGAGCCAGCGCGGAGTGGATTCGGAGGTGAGTTCCTTCAGCCTGGGGAGCAGCCCTGCCTGAATGAGGGACGACTTCCCCACTCCGCTGAGTCCCTCCACCTGCACCCAGCGCCGGGAGCCGGTGCGGCACTCCTCCAACACGGCCAGCAGCGCCTGGATCTCCGCCTTGCGCCCGAAGAACAACTCCGCCTGTGCTTCCGTGAAGGGGGCCAGGCCCGGCACGGGACAGGTGTCCTGTTCCCGCTCCCAGGGCCGGTTCAGCATGTCCCGGCAGCGCGGCATGGTGGGCCGCTCCGCAGGTTCCTTGGCCAGCATGGAGGCCACGAAGGCAGAGAGCGCGCTGGGCAGCGCTGGCACCAGTTGCTTGAGTGGCGGTGGCTCCGTGTTCACGTGCGCGGAGATGACATCGAAAGGCTCCTCGGAGACGAAGGGCCTGCGGCCCGCGAGCAGCTCGAAGAGCAGCACTCCCAGGGAGTACACATCCGCGCTGCCCCCTACCGTGCCGGCGCTCTTGAACTGCTCCGGCGCCATATAGAGGTACGTGCCGATGAGGGTGGACTCGTGGGTGTGGACCTGGGTGGTGAGCGCTCCACCTTCGGCTCCCGGAGGCAGCTTGGCGATGCCGAAGTCCAGCAGCTTCACCCGGTAGCCCGGAGCCACCGCCTCGTCGGGACAGAGGAAGACATTCTCCGGCTTCAGATCGCGGTGGACGATGGGCTTGGCATGCACGTCCACCATGACAGACGCGATCTGTCGGCACAGGGCCAGCGCGAACGGCAGCGGCGCTGGGCCAGGGTGGTCCCGCATCCAGTCTCGCAGCGAGAATCCCTGGAGCAGCTCCATGGCCAGGAAGGCCGTGCTGCCCGCCCGGTCGTAATGCAGAACACGCACGACACCGGCGTGGTCGAGCGTCGCCAGGGCACGCGCCTCCTGCAGGAAGCGCCGCACCAACTGCGGATCCTCCGCCGCGGCTGGACGCAGCAGCTTGAGCGCCACCTGCTGACCCGTCTCCTCGTGGACGGCGGCGTACACATCGCCCATGCCACCACTGCCCAAAAGGTGCAGCAGCCGGTACGGGCCAACGTGGGTAGGCGCGGGAGGCTCCATGGAACCCTCACCCCAGCCCTCTCCCGAAGGGAGAGGGGGATGGATGGCTGGCGGCCTACTTCACCGCGTCGAGCGCCTGCGCCAGATCGTCCGTCAGGTCCTGCGCGTCCTCGATGCCCACCGAGAGCCGGATGAACCCGTCCGCGATGCCCAGCTTCTCACGCGTCTCCTTCGGCACCGACGCGTGCGTCATGATCGCCGGGTGCTCGATGAGAGACTCCACGCCACCGAGTGACTCGGCGCAGGCGAACACCTTCACCCGCTTGAGGAACGTGCGCGCCGCCTCCAGCCCGCCCTTGATGTCGAAGGTCAGCATCCCGCCGAACCCCTTCATCTGCTGGCGCGCCAGCGCGTGCTGCGGGTGCGTCTCCAGCCCCGGGTACGTCACCTTGTAGACCTTGGGGTGGGTGGCCAGGAACTGCGCCACCTTCATCGCGTTCTGCGCGTGGCGCTCCATGCGCACATGCAGCGTCTTCAGCCCGCGCAGCACCATGAAGCTGTCCATCGGGCCCGGCACCCCGCCCACCGCGTTCTGCAGGAAGTACATCTTCTCCGCGATGTCCTGCCGGCTCGTCCCCGTGAACCCGCCAATCACGTCGCTGTGGCCGTTGAGGTACTTCGTCGTCGAGTGCGTCACCACGTCGAAGCCCAGGTCCAACGGACGCTGGAAGTACGGCGTCATGAACGTGTTGTCCGCCACCGAGATGATGTTGCGCTTCTTCGCCACCTCGCCCAGCCGCGCCAGGTCGATCAGCTTGAGCATCGGGTTGGTGGGCGTCTCTACCCACACCATCTTCGTCTTCGGCGTAATCGCCGCCTCGAAGTTGTCCGGGTTGGACAGGTCCACGAAGGAGAAGTTCAGCCCCTGGCGCTTGAACACCTTGTCGAAGATGCGGAAAGTGCCGCCGTACACGTCATCCGAGACGATGACGTGGTCACCCGCGTCCAACATGTGCATCAGCACGTCGGTGGCGGCCAGCCCCGAGGCGAACGCCGCGCCGTACTTGGCGCCCTCGAGCGCGGCCAGGCACTCCTGGAGCGCCTTGCGCGTGGGGTTGTGCGTCCGGCTGTACTCGTAGCCCTTGTGCTCTCCCGGGCCGTCCTGGACGTAGGTGGAAGTCATGTAGACCGGCGTCATGATGGCGCCAGTCGTAGGGTCCGGCTCCTGGCCGGCGTGAATCGCAAGCGTGTCGAAACGGAAGGGCATGATCCAGGGGCCTACCACACTCCCCTCTCCCCTGGGAGAGGGGCGGTAGCCCAACGGGATGACCTGGCGCGTACTGCACCTGGAAGGCGCGCCAGGTCACCTCGACCCGGGCCAGCTCGCTAGGCGGCACGGGGATAGATCTGGTCGTTGAAGGCGAGCCTGTTGAGCGCGTCCGCGACCACCACGTACGTGCTGCCGAAGTTCGTGGTCATGTAGCTCTTGAGGCTGTTCTGCGGCGGCACCTCGTACTGGACCACCGTAGCCTGCTCACGGTCCATCCGCAGCGTGAAGTCCCGGTAGTTGCTCGGCAGACGCACCACGAAGGGCACCTCATAGACGGTGTTGAAGGTATCCGTCTCGCAGAGGCCGAAGCCGATGAAGTCCGTCGAGTTCGGCACCGGCACCACGACGACCTCACGCTCCGTGCTCCCCGTGGGCCACAGCTGGACCTGGTCGGTCAGTACGACCTCACCGCCCGTTTTGAGGGAGACGGACCCGGTCAGGTTGGGCGCGGACGGGGGCCCCTCGGACTCCTTGGAGGAGTACGTCACGATCTGGGTCTTCCCCCTCAGGGCCACCCCCTGCACCGGCCGCTGGGTCCGGAACTCCACGCGGGCTCCCGCCTGCTCCATGCGGGCGATGAAGTCCTCCTGATGCTCGTCCACCCGGCCTCGCGCCACGAAGAGGACTTCGTCCCACGGGCGGAGCATGCCGAAGCCCAGGAACTCACCACCATTCAGCGGCACGATGACGGTGCGCCGCGTCGAAGCGTCGCCCTGGGTCCAGATGTTGGCGTTTGTGAAATACTCGGGTTTGTAGAACTCCAGCAGCTTGCTCATGGCTCAATCCTTGGCTCGGGCCCCAGGCTGCTTGCCTGTCCCGCTTACAAGGACGCGTGCTGCTCGCTTTATTACCTCCCTGTTACGTCTCTTTTTTTGCGCCTTTTTCCCAACCCTGGAAGTAGTGAAAAACCAGGAAGACACTCATTCAAACAGAAGGACACTGTTGACCCAGTCCTTGCCCCTGCCCTCGCGCTGCCAGCGCATGCGCTCGTCGCGAAGCGCAAGAGCCGGCGCCGTGCCCGAGCGCATGCGCTCGCGGACGGCGTTGAAGAAGGCCTGCGCCTCCAGATCGGGGATCTGCACCGTGGCGGCGAGCACGCCGCGCGCGCCCGCCTCGATGAAGGCGGCCGGCAGGCTGAGCGGGTCATCCACCGAGTAGGTGGAATGGGCCCCATGGCAAGCGGCGAGCACCACAAACGGGGCCCCCTGGAGCGAGGCACCGCGCACCGCGGCCACGCTCAGCTCCCAGCCCTCCTGCCCCGGGGCCATCACCAGATAAGAGCTATCCGCATAGGCATTGAGGACGCCGTGGGTGACCAGGTCAATCTCAGTCGCGTCCTTCATGGCCTCGAGCACCCGGGAGGGAGTGGCTTCCGCGCCCGAGAGTTCCTGACGCTGCTCCTCTGCGCCAAAGCTGGCATGCCAGGGATTGAGCTGCTTGAGGTTGGCCTCCGGTGGCAGGTCCACCGAGGAGACGACCAGATGAACCGCGGGACCCGGCCGGGGCGCGCGCGGAGGCGAGGAACGCGTCAGGTAGCTCCAGGCCAGCTCCGGCCGAAGCATCTCCACCACGCCATGCAGCGGAGGCCGGGCAAGCACTTCCACCCGCTCACAGGGGCTCAGGGCCACCACGAGTGGCTCAGGAACAAGCCCAGCGAGGTTCTGTGGCAGCGGCTTGCGCCACGAGTTGTCATAGTGACCGATCAGCTTTCCATCGCTGTCTCGGACCATGAACAAGAACCGCTCCGAGTCCGCGGACGCCATCAACAGACAGCGGTCCGGCAGCGCCATCTGGCGCTCCTGCTCCAAAAGCTTCAGCGCCTGGGGAAAATCGCTTCGCTTGGCTGCCTCGAACAGCAGCGAGGTGAAGCTGTAGGCTCGTGCCCGCCGGGCGCCGGAGTCCTCTTCGGGCTTCAGTGCCTCTGCATCCTTGATGGCGCGCTCGAGCAGCTCTCGCCCCCTCTTCACGTCATGCTCGATGTAGAACCGCCCGAGCAGATGGGTGGCAATCACCTGCTCGCCAGGGCTCAGGCGCGGCGTGAGCTTCGCCAACGCCTGGGTCAGGTGTTTCTCGTCCTCGGGAGAGGGCTTCAAGCGCGAGATGTCCACCAGCGCAAAGACACCGGGGAGCCCCAACGTGGAAGTGGAAGTGGAAGCGGCGGCCAGCGCCGCGTCGATCTCCCTGCGTGCCTCGTCCACCTGGAGTTGCTGGGTCGCCATCACCGCGAGTTCCTGGTGGGCCCGGCGCGCCGTATCGGGATCCTTCCCATCACGTGCCAGGAACTCCATGAGGTAGGCACGGGCCAGCGAGGTGTCGCCGCTCAGGCGGGCAATCACCGAGAGGTTCCACAACAAGCCGGACTCCAGTTGCCACTCCCCCGTCGTCTGGGCTTTCTTCCAACCCTCCTGAGCATGCTTGCGCGCCAGATCGAGCTGGTGGTGCTTGATGTAGAGGCTGGACAGCTCACGCTCGAGATAGATGCAGCGGTACTCGAGCCCCTGCCCATTGCACAGCTTGCGTGCGTCCAGCAGCGTCTTGGCGGCGCGCCTCCAGTTGGCATCGCTCCTGGCTCGCTCTTGAGCGGCGAGCAGTTGGAACCAGGGATCGCCGCTGGCCAGCGCCTTCGCCTCGTAGATTGTCAGGTAGCGGCCGATCGCGTCCGTCTTGCCCAGCGTCCCCAGCAGGATGTCGTCCTCCTTAGACGCAAGGAGCCTGGTGATCAGCTCCTCCTTTTCCTTCTCCTCAGACAGGCCGCCCTTGAGCAGAGCCAGGTAGCCCTGGCTCAAGGGGGCACGGCGCGAGAAGTCCGCCTCGGAGACGCGGTGAACGTAGTGCTCCAGCACACTGCCACCGGCCTTTTTATCGAGCTGCTGGGCCAGGGGCAGAAGGGCCAGCGCCTGCTCGCGGCTCTGCGCCGCCTGGACCGCCTCGTAGAAGAAACGGCGCGCGGAGGGCCAGCTCACGAATGCCTCGGAAGGCTCTGGCGGCACCGTGTTGCGCAGGTCCTGACCTTCTTTGGAACCTTTCTGCCAGCGTTCGAGCCGTTTGGAAGCCTTGCCTTTGAGAGCCTCGGCCCTCTCCGCTGCTTCCTCGGACCAGCCGGGCTCTTTCAATGCGGCCACCTCGGAGAAGGCTTGAGCGGCCTGCTGATGCAGGTGCAGCGCGCTCAACACCAGGCCCCGGTTCCACAGAGCCTGTGGGTGCCGGGGGTGGTTCTTCAGCACCTCCTCCAGCAGCTGCAGGGCCTCCTGGCCCTTGCCCAGGAGCATCTGCGCCACCGCGCGATCACTGACCACGTCCGGCGACGGGTTCAGCTTCTCCAATTCCTTCAGGGCCTGAGCCGCCAGCCCCTGGTTGTTGCGGACCAGGAGGGCCGCCGCGACTCCATGCGGATCGTGCTCTCCGAGCAGTGACAGATCCCTGAACGGCAGCTCCTCTGGGTTTTCGTCGCCGCCCATCATCACGGCCCCCAGGCGACGGTGGCGATCGGCGCCGGGGTGGCTGACGCGTGCCTCCAGCCGGCGCTCGGAGCGCTGCACCAGCCAGACATCGCTCTCGGGCGTCACCTTGGAGGAGCGGTTCACCAGCAGTAGGGCCAGCAGCGCCAGGGCGGGCACCGCGACGGCCGCGATGCCCCAGAGCTTCCAGCCGCGCAGAAGGGAGAGGAAGCCCTGCGACTCTTGCGGCTTCCGCGCACGGACCTGCTCGAGATACTCGTAGCCCAGCATCTTCAGTTGCATGAGACTTGCCATCTCGCTCTGGCATTTCTCACAGTCCGGGAGGTGATCACGAAATGCATCTGCTTCCTCGAGCGGAAGCTCACCATCCACGAACAGCCCTACCTTGTCACATGGGAGACTCACGATTTCACCTTCGGCTTGGTCGGGTGGTTGGCTAGGTCAAATGCTTGAGGAGCTCGCGCAGCTTCGCCCTCGCGTCGTGGATCCGCTTGCCCACCGTCCCAACCGGGATGCCTTGAACGCGCGCGATGTCTTCGTACTTCATGCCTGTCAAATGCAGCTCGAAGGTGGCCCGGACCTTCGGGCCCAGTGCCTGCAGCGCCTCGGCGAACGCCTCCTTGGTCACCTTGTCGTAGATCTCTTGCGGCGGGGGCTCGAGCGTCACGACAGCCTCCTCACTCAAGTGAGGGTCCTGCGCTCCCTGGGCCTGCACCTTCCTCCTGCGGCACTGGTCAATGAACAGGCGCTGGATCGTGGTCTGCAGCCACGACGCGCAGCTGAGTTCATTCTGCGGGCTCGCCATTCCCTCGTATTTCTGGAGGAACCGGAGGCTCGCCTCCTGAACGAGGTCCTCCGCGTCACTGGCATCGCGGCAGATATTCCTGGCATGGGCCACGAGCTGTTGCCTGCGCTGCCTGAGAAACTGTTCGGGCCAGTCTCGGTTCATTACATCGCTCATGGGATGGGGGGGTTCTCTATATCCCCACGCTTCCTGACCGGCGAAACGTATGGGCAGGGTGGTTATAGAGACCTTTTCACCGGGAGGTGATTTTCCGGCTCCCGGCGAGCCTTTCCGCCAGGGAAAGCGGACCGCGAAGACAAGGTTCCCCAGGGGCGAGGACCCGCCGGGGGAAGCAGGGCGAGGGAAGACACTCGGCATCGAACGGGCACCCATGGACAGAGCGATTCCTGGTGCCCTCCAGACGCCCTTCGCCGGATTTATTACCTCGTCACAGCTTTCCTGATTTTCACAGACTAGCCGTGGGGGTGTGCCAACGCCCCCTCCCCCGCCTCCTGGAGCAGGTGTGCCACCACCCGCAAGTCCTCGATGAACGCTCGAAGCGCCTCATGCCGCGCCTTGTCATCCGGCGCCCGGAGGATGGACGAGGGGTGAACCGTCGCCACCACCACCCGCGCGTATTCGGAGTTCAGCGGCTGCCCCCGCTGCTTCGTCACCCGGAACTCCTTGCCCAGCAGCGCCTGCGCCGCCGTGGCTCCCAGGCACACAATCACGTCCGGCCGGAACACCCGGATCTCCGCCTCCAGCCACGGCTTGCAGGCCCGGATCTCCCCGTAGTTCGGCTTGGCGTGCAGCCGCCGCTTGCCGTGCTCCTCCCACTTGAAGTGCTTCACCGTGTTCGTCACGTACACGCGCCCCCGGTCGATGCCCACCACCTCCAGAGCCTCGTCGAGCAGGCGGCCCGACGGGCCCACGAAGGGCCTGCCCGCCTTGTCTTCCTGGTCGCCTGGCTGCTCTCCGACGAACATGACCCGGGGCCCTGCCCGGGGGCGGCCCTCCCTCTCGCCAAAGACCGTCTGAGTGCCTGTTTTCCACAGAGGGCAGGCCCGGCAGCCGGCGGCGGCTTCACGGAGCTTGTCGTACGTGGGCGATTGGGGAATGAGGGGGGCGGCGGTTTCGTGCGAAGAAGGGCGTCTGGGCATGGCTACTCCACAGGGTAAGCACCCTCCGCAGAATCCAGCAGGTATGTTCGCGAACCGGCTGCGCAAGAACGCCCGGCACTTTCGCAAGTGGGCACGCGCGCGAGGACTCACCTGCTTCCGGGTCTATGACCGGGACATCCCCGAGTACCCCTACGCCGTGGACGTCTATGGCGACCGGGTGCACCTGGTGGAGTACCCCCGGCGCAAGGCGCTGCAGAGCGGCACCGTGGAGGAGCAGCGCACGGAGGTACTGGCCGCGGTGGCGGCGGAGCTGGAGGTGCCGCCCGAGCATATTCACGTGAAGACGCACACCCCGCAGCCCTGGGGCCGCAAGCAGTACGAGCGCGTGGGGCACGGCAGCGAGCGGCTCGTGGTGGAGGAGCAGGGCCTGAAGTTCTGGGTCAACCTCGGGGACTACCTCGACACCGGCCTGTTCATGGACCACCGCCTCACCCGGGCGCGCGTGCGCGACGAAGCCCAGGGCAAGCGCTTCCTCAACCTCTTCGCGTACACGGGCGCATTCACCGTCTACGCGGCCGCTGGCGGCGCCGCGCGCACCGTGACGGTGGACCTGTCCAACACGTACCTCGATTGGGCCGAGGAGAACCTCGCGCTCAATGGCCTGTCTGACGCGCGCCACACCCTCATCCGCGCGGACGTGCTGCCCTGGCTGGAGGAACAGGCCGACGAGCCGGACCGCTATGACTTGATTGTCTGCGACCCTCCGTCCTTCTCGACGTCGAAGCGCATGAGCGGGTCCTTCAACGTCCAGCGCGACCACCCTCGCCTGCTGGCCGCGCTCCGGGCGGTGCTGGCGCCCGGCGGCGTCCTCTACTTCTCCACCAACTTCCTGGGCTTCGAGCTCAGCGAGAGGGCTGCGCAAGACATGGAGGCAGAGGAGCTGACCCCCGACTCCATCCCCGAGGACTTCCAGCGCAAGGAGATCCACCGCTGCTGGCGCATGGTGGCCCCCTCGCGCTGAAGCCGCGCGCTACAGCCAGCAGACGTTGTCGACGCAGCGCTCGCCGGCGGGGCACTCGCAGTTGGCCACGCAGGCGTTGCCACTGCCCTGGTTGACGGGCCTGCAGGCGCCGTTGGTGCAGACGTTGCCCGCGGGGCACTCGCAGTTGGCGCGGCACACCGTGGACGTCCCCGCGTCCTGCGGAGGCGGCGGAGGCGGCGGCAGCCGGCACGCGCCGTTGGTGCACACCTGGCCCGAGGGGCAGTCGCAGTTGGCGCGGCACGTGGTGCCCGAGCCCGCGTCCGGCGGCGGGGGCGGAGGCGTGGGCGACTTGCAGTACCCGGC
>DASVVJ010001027.1:0-2871 GCA_036389955.1 Myxococcaceae bacterium | reverse complement strand
AGATCAGCCGCGGCTGTGCCTCCACGGGCGTGATCATGAGCGTGAACAACTCGCTCTACTGCGATCCGGTGATGAAGTTCGGCACCGAGGCGCAGAAGGAGCAGTTCCTCACCCCGTTCGCCCGCGGCGAGAAGCTGGGCTGCTTCGGCCTGACCGAGCCTGAGGCGGGCAGCGACGCGGCGGCGCAGAAGACGACGGCGGTGCGCCGGGGTGACGAGTACGTCATCAACGGCTCGAAGAACTGGATCACCAACGGCCCCAAGGCGGACGCCATCGTGCTGTTCACGATGACGAACAAGGAGGCGGGCAACAAGGGCATCACCGCGTTCCTGGTGCCCACGAACACGCCGGGCTTCATCCGGGCCGAGCCGGACAAGAAGATGGGCATCAGCGCGGCATGGTCCTGCTCGATGTTCTTCGAGGACATGCGGGTGCCGGCCAAGAACATCCTCGGCAAGGAGGGTGACGGCTTCAAGGTGGCGATGAGCACGCTGGACGGCGGGCGCATTGGCATCGCGGCGCAGGCGCTGGGCATCGCTCGGGCGGCGTTCGAGGAGGCGGTGCGCTACTCGGGCGAGCGGAAGACGTTCGGCAAGCCGATCCGGGATCACCAGGCCATCCAGTTCATGCTGGCGGACATGGCCACGGAGATCGACGCGGCACGGCTGCTGGTGCACCAGGCGGCGGTGCTCAAGGACAAGGGCGTGCGCCACAGCATGGAGAGCGCGATGGCGAAGCTGTACGCCAGCGAGATGGCCAGCCGGGTGGCGAACAAGGCCCTGCAGGTGCACGGCGGCATGGGCTACAGCAAGGAGATGGACGCCGAGCGCCACGTGCGTGACGCGCGCATCACCGAGATCTACGAGGGGACGAGCGAGATCCAGCGCATCGTCATCTCGGCCAACGTGCTGAAGGACTAGGACGCCCGTGAACTTCGAGCTGACCGAGACCCAGACGCTCATCCGAGACACCGCTCGCAAGTTCGCGAAGGAGCGGGTGGCCCCGCAGGCGTGCACCTTCGACCGGGAGGAGATCTTCCCCACCGCGCTCTTCAAGGAGCTGGCGGAGCTGGGGCTGATGGGGGTGAACATCCCCTCGCGCTACGGCGGCGCGGAGGCGGGAGTGGTGTCCTACGCGCTGGCGGTGATGGAGATCTCCGCGGCGTGCGCCTCCACCTCGGTGGCCATGGCCGTGACGAACATGTGCGCGGAGCTGATCAACGCGTTCGGCACGGAGGCGCAGCGGGAGAAGTTCGTCACGAAGCTGGTATCGGGCGAGGCGGTGGTGGGCTCGTTCGCGCTGTCCGAGCCGCACGCGGGCTCGGATCCGGGGGCGATGAACACCTCGGCGGTGCGCAGGGGCGACAAGTGGGTGATCAACGGCAGCAAGCAGTGGATCACCTCGGGCGCGCACGCGGGAGTAATGGTGGTGTGGGCGCGCACGTCTCCGGGCGGTAACAAGGGCCTGTCGTGCTTCATCGTCGAGGGTGGGACCAAGGGGCTCATCATCGGCAAGCACGAGGACAAAATGGGCCTCAGGGGCTCGAACACGGTGAGCCTGACGTTCGAGGACTGCGAGATTCCGGCGGACCACCTCCTGGGGAAGGAAGGGGAGGGGTTCAAGCTGGCGATGGTGGCGCTGGACGGGGGGCGCATCGGCATTGCGTCCCAGGCGTGCGGAGTGGCGCGGGCGGCGCTGGAGGCGTCGGTGCGGTACACGAAGGACCGCAAGGCATTCAACCAGCCGATCGCGGAGTTCCAGGGGCCGCGCTTCATGATGGCGGACATGAAGGTGCAGCTCACGGCGGCGGAGCTGCTGACGTTCCGGGCGGCGACCCTGAAGGAGCAGGGCCGGCCGTTCTCGCGGGAGGCGTCGATGGCGAAGCTGTTCGCCAGCGAGATGTCCAACCGGGTCTGCGACAAGGCGGTGCAGCTGCACGGAGGCTACGGCTACATCGACGAGTTCCCGGTGGAGCGCTACTTCCGGGATGCCCGCGTGCAGACGATCTACGAGGGCACCAGCGAAGTGCAGCGCATGGTGATCGCCCGGGAGACCTTCAAGCTGTTCAGCTGAAAGTCTCTTACCCCTTCACCGCGCCAGCGGTCAGGCCCGAGACGATCTTCCGCTGGAAGATCAGCACCAGTGCCACGAGCGGCACGGTGACGATGACCGAGGCGGCCATGATGAGGCCCCACGGCGTCTCGAACGCGCTGCCACCGCTGAACAGGGCAATCGCCACGGGCACCGTCCGCACGCTGTCGGACTGGGTGAACGTGAGCGCGAACAGGAACTCGTTCCACGCGGCGATGAACGCCAGTAGGCCCGTGGTGGCCATGGCGGGCCCCAGCAGCGGGAAGAACACCTTCGTGAGGATGACCCACGGAGAGGCCCCGTCCACGATCGCCGCCTCCTCGAGCTCCTTGGGCAGCTCGCGCATGAACGTGGTCAGCACCCACACCGTGAAGGGCAGGGTGAGGATCAGGTTGGACACGATCAGCGCCGGCAACGTGTTGTAGATCCCCAGCCACCGCACCAGCTCGAACATGCCCGACAGCACGGCGATCTGCGGGAACATGGAGATGCCCAGCACCGCCAGCAGCAGCGCCTTGCGCCCCCGGAACTCGATGCGTGCCAGCGCGAACGAGGCCGTCAGCCCCAGCAGCAGCGACAGCACCACCACCGCCGTGGCCACGATGACCGAATTGACGATGTTCTGCCCGAACGGCTGCGCGGTGAACACCGCCGAGTAGTTGCTCCAGGCCACCACCTTCGGCCACGGGTCCACCTCGAACAGCTCGCTGCCCGTCTTCAGCGACGAGACGATCGCCCAGTAGAAGGGGAACAGCGTGTACACCGCGATGAACGCCAGCA
>DASVVJ010001026.1:0-5466 GCA_036389955.1 Myxococcaceae bacterium | reverse complement strand
ACTGGCTCGCCCGATCCAGCAGCCACAGCCCCAGGAAGATGAAGGTGACGCTCCACTGGCGTGGGGCGTAGAGCACCACGGCGCTGATGGCCTGCGGGGTGAACACCACCGGCAGCGTGGCCACCAGCCCCGGCCACACGCCCAGCCGCTTGCGCAGGATGCTGAAGGTGCACAGCTCCACCAGCACATGGCCCAAAAGGGGAACCAGCATCAGCACCAGCGCGCTGGCCCCCGCCACCTTGAAGGCCAGCGCCACCATCAGCGCGTCGAAGGAGCCCTGGTACCCGGCGCCCCACAGGAACCAGCCCCACTCCCCCTGGAGCATGTGCTGGGCCTGCAGCCCCACGATGGCCGCATCCGAGTGCACTCCGCGCGCATTGAGCAGCGGCGGCAGCCGGAACAGCAGCGTGGCCAGCAGCAGCACTCCCAGTGCCAACCAGCGCTGCCGGCGCGAGGCCTCCGGCACCTCCCAGCGGGCCGGCTCAGTGGTGGTGACAGGGGGTGGAGTGGACATGCGTGGGCACAGCCTCGAAAGGCGCTGAACTGTACGCGACGGCTGGGTCAATTTGCTTTGACTCACGCGGCTGCATGGGACTACACGCGTCGCCGACAACCCGCCCCGCAGGGGCGGAACTCTTCTGAAGTGAATGGTGCTGGAGGAACTGATGCGTCGGATTTCGATGTTGGCCGGGCTGGCCCTGGCCATGGCGGTGCTGACTGGTTGTCCTACCACCCCCACTTACCCCAAGTGCGAGAACGACACTCACTGCCAGGAGAAGGGCGAGGTCTGCGTCCAGGGTCAGTGCCAGGAGTGCGCCACCGACGCCAACTGCAAGGAAGGCTTTACCTGCCAGGCGAACAAGTGCGCTCCCCGTCCTCCGGAGTGCACCCTGGACACCCAGTGCGGCAACGGCCGCATCTGCGAGGCCGGCAAGTGCGCCCCCGCCCAGTGCACCACCGACACCCAGTGCCCCGCCGGTAACAAGTGCGAGCGCGGCCGCTGCCAGGCCCCGCGTGATGCCTGTACCAGCAACGCCGACTGCGGCGAGGGCCAGGAGTGCCGCGCTGGCAAGTGCGTGACGGCCGCTCCCTCCGCGTGCAACTGGGAGCCGGTCCGCTTCGGCTTCAACGAGTCCACCCTCTCCTCCGAGGCCCAGGGCCGCCTGTCCGAGCTGGTCGCCTGCGTCAAGGCCCACGGCTCGCGCATCACGCTCGAGGGGCATGCGGACGAGCGTGGCACCGAGGAGTACAACCTCCAGCTCTCCAACCGCCGCGCCGCCGCTGTGAAGCGCTACCTCACCGACCTGGGTATTCCCCCGCGGACCCTGGACACGGTGGGCTACGGCGAGACTCGCCCGCTTAACACCGCCTCAGACGAGGAGGCGTGGGGCCAGAATCGCCGCGTCGAGTTCCGCCGCTGATCTGAGGTAGGCTGCCGCCCCGATGGCCGTTCCGGATTCCGAAGGGCGACAGTCCTACCTTGTATTCGCATGTGGGAGCAGTTGGTACGCGGTGCCTGCGGAGAGCGCGGCGGAGGTGGTTACCTTCCCCGAGCTGACGCGGGTACCGGGTGCCCCGCAGCATCTGCTGGGCGTGTTCGCGCACCGGGGAGAGGTCATCCCCGTGGTGGACATGAGCCTGCTGGTGGGCACGGGCAGCCAGTCCACGCGGCGCGCGGTGCTGGTGCGGCTGCCACGCGGCTCGCTGGCGCTCACCGCCAGCACCGTGGCCGGTGTGTCGCCCGTGTCGGGCACGCTCGAGCCCTTGGGCGTGAGCGGCGTGCACGTGCACCTGCGTGGCCCGGCCAAGGGCGCGCAGCGGGACGTGGCGGTGATTGATCCCGAGGGGCTGTTCGAGCACCTCAGCCAGGGAGGCTGAGCGATGCCGGGACAGCGCCTCACCGGAACCCTGCTGTGCCAGGCCGGCACGTACCGTATTGCTTTCCCCGCGCAGGACGTGGCCGTGATTGACGTGCCCACGCTGCATGCGGGGCGCTGGCGTTCGGCGCGCCAGGCCTTCGGTGATGCTCCGGCCGCGTTCCGGGTGCTGCTGGCACCCTCGGGAGAGACGGTGGGCGTGGACTCGCTGGAGATCGATTCCGAGGAGCACCCGGTCATGCCAACACCGCCGGTGCTGGCCAGGTGGGCGGGAGGCAGTCTGATGGGCTTCATCTTCACGCGCGGAGCGCTCTGGCCGCTGGTGCGGCTGGTGGAGTTCGAGCGCTTTCTGGCGCGCAGCTCGCGGGAGGCCGCATGAGCACGGGCACACCCATGGGCAACTCCAACGGCAACCCCAGCAGGCTCAAGGGGCTGGCGGCGTGGATGACGCGGCCCTCGTGGCTGGGCGGCGGGGTGGGGCTGGTGCTCACGCTGGTGCACTGGCAGCTGTCGCAGACAGTGAAGGAGAGCACCTGGGCCCCTTTCCTCGGGTTGACAGGGGTGGGGCTGGTGCTGAGCCTGGGGCTCACCCGGCTGCTGGAGCGGCGCGCGCTGCGCGGGCTATGGGCGGTGGAAAAGGGCCAGCTGGCCAGCACGCCGGAGAGTCTGCGCAAGGCGCTGCAGGAGGCGCGCGCCATTCCCGAGCGGTGCTTCTGGTTCACCCTGCAGGGGTGGGTGGGCGCGGTGCTGTTGGTGACCCTGGCCTTCATCCCGCTGGACTGGAAGCTGGGCCTGCGGCTGGGGCTGGTGGGCCTGTCGCTGGGGCCACTCAACGCGCTGCTGGTGTACCTGCTGGTGGTGCGCCGCAGCCGCACGGCCGCCGAGCGCATCTCGGAAGAGGGGCTGTCGGCGCTGGAGTTCATCTCCGCGGTGCCTCCGCAGCGGCAGAACATCCGCCGCCGCCTGGTCATCTTCGCCGCCATCGCCGTGCTCAGCCCGTCCGTCTTCATCCTGGACGTGTCCATCGCCCGGACGATGGGCGTGCTGGACAGCATGCTCGAGCAGCGCGAGCAGGGCCCGGCCGCGCAAGAGCAGGCCATGCTCGAGGCGCGCAGAACGGGCATGGTGCCGGTGAGCCTGATGTCCGGGCTCGTCATCCTGCTGGTGTTGGGCACCGCGTACGCGGCGGGCACCGCGCTGTCCGAGCCGCTGCGCTCCATCACCGAGGACGCCACGCGCATCGCCAAGGGTGACCTGCGCCCGCCGCGCGTCATTCCCGGAGAGGACGAGGTGTGGGCCGCCTCGGCGGCCTTCATTCAGATGCAGGCGCAGCTGGGCCAGGCGCTGGCGCAGATGCGGCGCGCGGGCATGCAGATCTCCAGCACCACCGAGCAGCTGGTGGCCACCTCCTCCGAGCAGGAGATGGGTGCGGACGAGCAGGCCAGCTCGCTCAACGAGACGAGCGCCACCACGGAAGAGCTGGCCCGGTCCGCGCAGCAGATCGCCGGCAACGCCGAGTCGGTGGCCGGCATCGCCGAGCGGACGTTCTCGGCGGCCCAGAGCGGCCAGCGCAACGCCGCGGCCTTCCTCACCGCCATGCAGCGGATGAAGGAGGACAACCAGGCCATCGCCGACGCGGTGGTGCGGCTCAACAAGCGTGTGCAGCAGATCGGCAAGGTGGTGGAGTTCATCAACGAGATCGCCGACAAGTCGGACCTGCTGGCGCTCAACGCGGAGCTGGAGGGCACCAAGGCCGGAGAAGTCGGCCGTGGCTTCTCACTGGTGGCCGCGGAGATGCGCCGCCTGGCCGAGAACGTCATCCGTTCCACCAAGACCATCGAGCAGCTCATCGAGGAGATCCGCGACTCGACGCACGCCGCGGTGATGGCCACCGAGGCGGGGTTGAAGACGACGGAGGCGGGCACGCTCCTGGCCGCCCAGGTGGACGAGAGCCTGAGCCTCATCCTCGAGCTGGCGCGGCAGACGAGCCACGCGGTGCGCTCCATCTCGCTGGCCACGCAGCAGCAGCAGACGGGCACCGATCAGCTCGCCGGCGCCATGGGCGACATTCTGCGCGTCACCGAGCAGAACGCCGCCGCCACCAAGCAGATGGTGGCCGCCAACAGCGACCTGTCCTCGCTGGCGAGAGACCTCAAGCTCGTGGTCGAGCGCTTCCAGCTCGCGGGACGGGAGAGCTAGCCCATGAGCGAGAACCCGATGAATCGGCGGTCTTCGTTCAGCCGGCACCTGATCTTCCCGGTGGGCCTGGCCAACCTGGCGGGCGCGGCCATGGCATGCCACTACGCGTGGCTGACGCTCCAGGGGCGCCTGGGGGGCGCCTTCGAGCTGTTCCTGAGCCTGGGCGCGGTGCTGAGCGTCATCGCCGTGGCCACGGGCGGCATTCTTCTGCGCCGCCGCCTGCGAGTGCTGCGCGGCCTGTCCTACCGCGAGATGTCTCCCACGCCGGAGAAGCTGGCGGAGGCCGTGGTCGAGGCCGCTGGCGCCGCGGACGCCAGCTTCGTCAAGTCGCTCGCCCTGTGGCTGGGCACCGCGCTGGTGCTGGGCGTGGCCGTGTGGACGGTGGGTGGAGCCGGCTGGCGCATGGGGCTGGCCGTTATGGGCCTGGGCGTGCTCTTCGGGCCCATCACCGCGCTGCTGGTGCACTGCCTGGTCACCTTGAGGGCCCGCCGCGTCATCCTCTGGCTGGGTGAGCTGGGGCTCAGTCATTCTCAGCTCATCGCCGCCATGCCCCGCAGGGCGCAGGTGCGCGCGCGGTTGATCGTCTTCACCGCCATCGCGGTCATCACCCCCGCGGTGCTGGTCTCCAACCTGGCCTCGTCGCTGTCCTCGCACGCCTATGAGCAGGTGCTCGCCACGCCCTCGGAGGCCCAGGAGCAGCGCGTGCGCGAGCTGCGCACCGAGGCGCTCACCTCGGGCGGTGTGCTGTGTCTGCTGATGTTCGGCATGGCGCTCACCACCGCTTATCTGGGCGGTGTGCTGGTGGGCCGCCCCATGCGCCAGCTGGCCGACGAGGCCCGGCGCATCGCCGATGGTGACCTGGCCACCCCGCGCCTCATCCCCGCCGAGGACGAGGCGTGGGCCGTGTCCGCCGCTTTCGCGATGATGCGGGCGCACCTGGCCGACGTGCTCTCGCAGCTGCAGCGCGCCGGAGCGCAGATCAGCGCCACCACCGAGGAGATTCTCGCCACCTCGGGCCGCTACGAGGCGGGCGCCGCCGAACAGGCCAGCTCGCTGGATGAGACGAGCGCTACCACGGAGGAGCTGGCGCGCTCCGCCCGGCAGATCGCCGAGAACGCCGGCTCGGTGGCGGAGATCGCCCAGCGCACGCTGGCCGCCGCGCAGAATGGACAGGGCAGCGCCGAGGCCTTCCTGGCTTCGATGAGCCGCATGCGCAACGACAACCAGGCCATCGCCTCGGCGGTGACCCGGCTCAACAAGCGCGTGCAGCAGATCGGCAAGATCGTCGAGTTCATCAACGGCGTGGCCGACAAGTCGGACCTGCTGGCGCTCAACGCGGAGCTGGAGGGCACCAAGGCCGGAGAAGTCGGCCGTGGCTTCTCGCTGGTGG
>DASVVJ010001025.1:0-1536 GCA_036389955.1 Myxococcaceae bacterium | reverse complement strand
GCCGGACTCGCACGCGCGCATCCGGGCGCGGGGCGAGGTGCGGTGGCGGCACGACACGGAGAGCGCCGAGGGCGGCACGGTGTCGGCGCTGGGCGTGGCGTTCCGGGCCTTCGAGGGTTCGGATCGCGTCACGCTGGTGCGCTACCTGCTGGAGAGCGCGCTGCACGTGGCGGTGGCGTACGCCAACGAGCAGCAGGAGCGCGTCATCCGCCGGGCGCTGGATGGGCACGCGCGACTGGGGTTTGCGTCCACGCCCTCGGAGGTGCACGCGCTGCTGGCGCGCGGAGACGTGGCGGTGCTGCTGGCCACCGGGTGGGACGAGGTGCAGGCGCTGTCGCTGGTGGAGCAGTTGTCGGCACGGCGGATGGAGGAGGTGGACGCCACGGGGGCGGCGCCTCCGAGCGACCTGGCCGCGCGCATCGTCTACTGCGCGCCGGCGCCTCCGGAGCGGCTGATTGGCCTGTTCAACTCGGGAGGCATCTTCCGGGCGCTGGGGCCCGCGCCGGACGAGGCCGAGGTGCGGCAGGCGGTGCTGGACGCGGGGCGCGAGTACGGGGTGCGCACCGAGCAGCGGCGCATGGCGCTGGAGTTGGAGCGCAACCTGCTGCGCGAGCGGGCGCTAACGAGTGGGGCCCTGGGCGCGCCGGTACAGGCCAGTGAGGGCCCTGGCTTCTCGAGCCCGGCGATGAAGCGGGTGATGGAGCTGGTGCGGGTGGCGGCGCCGCACCGGGTGGCGGTGCTGCTGCAGGGCGAGACGGGCACAGGCAAGGAGGTGCTCTCGCGCATCATCCACAAGCTGAGTGGCCGTGGAGACGTGCCGCTGGTGGTGCAGGACTGCGGTGCGCTGACCGAGACGCTGCTGGAGAGCGAGCTGTTCGGCCACGTGAAGGGCGCCTTCACCGGCGCGGTGGCGGACCACCCGGGCCTGTTCGTGCTGGCCGATGGCGGTACCATCTTCCTGGACGAAATCGAGAACACCACGCCCAACCTCCAGGCCAAGTTGCTGCGCGTGCTGGAGGGCGGGGACGTGCGGCCGGTGGGCGGCACCCAGGTGCGCCACGTGGACGTGCGCGTGGTGGCGGCGAGCAACCGGGACCTCGCCCAGGAAGTGCGCGCCGGACGCTTCCGGGCGGACCTCTTCTACCGCCTCAACAGCTTCACCATCGACATTCCGCCGCTGCGCGAGCGGGCCGAGGACATCCTCTCGCTGGCCCGGCATTTCATGGAGCTGTTCAACCGGACGTTGAAGCGCTCGGCGAGCGGCGTGGCTCCGGATGCGGAGGAGGCGCTGCTGGCGTACTCGTGGCCGGGCAACGCGCGCGAGCTGCGCAACGTGATGGAGCGCGCGGTGCTGCTGTCTCAGCCGGGAGAGATGGTGACGCGGCGGCTGTTGCCTCCGGCGCTGGTGGGCACCGGGCGCCCCGAGGCCAACCGGGTGCTGGAGGGCACGCTGAAGATGCGGATGGAGCAGGTGGAGCGGGACATCATCCGCGAGGCCCTGGAGCAGAATGGCGGCGTACTGCGGCGCGCGGCGGT
>DASVVJ010001024.1:0-8625 GCA_036389955.1 Myxococcaceae bacterium | reverse complement strand
CACCTGTTCTTCAGCTTCCCCTGGACCGAGGCGCTGCTGCTGGGCGCCATTGTTTCGTCCACCGACGCGGCGGCGGTGTTCGCCGTGCTGCGCGGCAGCGGGCTGCACCTCAAGCGCCGCGTGGGCACCACGCTGGAGCTGGAGTCCGGCCTCAACGACCCGATGGCCGTCATCCTCACCGTGGCCCTGACCCTCAGCCTGGCGACGGGCGAGCCCCTGGGCTGGGGGCTGTTGGTCGAGGTGGTTGTTCAGCTCGCGGTGGGCGGGGGCCTGGGCGTGGCGGTGGGCTGGGGAGGCCGGCAGATCATCAAGCGCCTGCGGCTCCAGGCGGCGGGGCTCTACCCGGTGATGACGCTGGCGCTGGCCTTCCTGGCCTTCGGAGTGCCGACGCTCCTGCACGGCAGCGGCTTTCTCGCGGTGTACGCGGCGGGTGTGCTGCTGGGCAATGAGACGCTGCGCTACCGCACGGGCCTGCTGCGGGTGCACGACGCGCTGGCGTGGCTGGCCCAGGTGGCCATGTTCCTGGTGCTGGGCCTGCTGGTCTTCCCCGCGAGGCTCCTGGACGTGGCGGGAGTAGGGCTGGGGCTGAGCCTCTTCATGGCCTTCGTCGCCCGGCCGCTGGCGGTGCTGCTGTGCCTGCTGCCCTTCCGCTTCCCGGCCCGCGAGGTGCTCTACACCGGCTGGGTGGGGCTGCGCGGCGCGGTGCCCATCATCCTCGCCACCTTCCCGGTGCTGATGGGCGCGCCTGGCGCCAGCAACCTCTTCCACATCGTCTTCTTCATCGTGGTGGTCAACGGCCTCGTCCCGGGCTCCACCGTGCCGTGGGTGACGCGCAAGCTGGGGCTGGCCTCCAATGCGCCGGCGCCGCCGCCCGCGGTGCTGGAGATTGCCTCCACGCAGATCCTCAACGGCGAGCTGAGCGCCTTCTACATCACCGCGGCCTCGGCCTCGGCGGGGGCGCGCATCTCGGAGCTCCCGTTCCCGCCTGGCTCGGCCGTCATGCTCATCGTGCGAGGGGTGGAACTGCTGGCGCCCAAGGGAGACACCGTCCTGCAGCCGGGGGACCACGTCTACGTGTTCTCCCACTCGGAGGACGTGCCCTTCCTGCGGCTGATGTTCGGCCAGCAGGAGGACGAGTAGGCACTGAGCCGGCCTTCTATGCTGCTCCAGGGGCAGCCGCCAGCGGCAGCTCGATGGTGAAGATGCACCCCGTGCCCGGAAAGTTACGCACGGAGATCTCGCCGCCGTTCGCCCTGACGCCTTGCAGGCTGATGGCGAGACCGAGGCCCAGCCCACTTCGATCGTTCCCTCGCTGCTCGAAGGGCTGAAACAGCCCCTCGGCTTTTCCGGGCGGCAGTCCGCCACACTCATCCTCGACTTCAATCACGACACTTCCCTGTCGGGTGTGCGTCCGCAGGCAGACATTGCCTCCGGGGCGGGTGAACTTGAAGGCGTTCTGGAGCAGGTTGGCCACCGCCGAATCGAGCAGCTGCCGGTCCACCTCCACTGCCAGGCCATACTCGGCGGGGACCACCGTGAGCTGGAGCCCCCGCTCCTGGGCATCGATCACGGCGGAGGCCTCGATGTCTTCGATGAGCTCGGCGAGCAGAACACGCTCCCGCTGCTTGATTCCGGAGGTGAGCCGTACCTCGGACAGGGAGCGGTCGACGAGGTTGCGCAGGGACTTCAAGCTGCGGCCCAGCGCGTCACCGGTGTTGCCGTTGATTCCCACCCGTCCGCTCTTCACGGCCTGGTAGGCCAGCAGCGCGGTCGAGATCAGGTTGCGCAGCTCATGCGCGAAGAAGCCCAGGCGTCCGAGTTCCTCCTCCGAGAGGATCTGCTCACGCTGCAGCCCGTACCCGGTGACTGCTTCGGCGATGGCGTCGTCCAGGAAGCCGTTCAGCGCACTGTAGTCTTCCGCGCTGATCACCGTGCCCTGCTCGGCCACGAGCTGAGTGATGGCCTGGCAGACGGCCCCATAGTCATGGACGAGCTGGGCCACGGTGAAGCCCTGCCGCAGCATGTCCCGTCCATGCCTGGCCGCCTCCACCCCCATCTCTTGATGCGAAGCAGCGGTGCGCGGCGTCTCGCGGCGAAGCGCCAGGACAAGACGGTCCAGGAATAAAGGGACTCCGTACGCAAGCTCCTCCTCGATCACGCGCGGCGCTGTCCTCTGGGCAATCTTATGCCGGGTGCGTCTGATGAGTTCTTCGCGGTGGTCCGTTACGAACTGGTGGAGCATAGAATAGGAGTAGTTCCCACGGCGCCTGGCCGCCGCAAGGCTGCTGTTCTCCTGGCATGCACCTTCCGCGAGCGGTGCATGCCCGCAGACATTCCCCGGCACTCCAGGGAGCCTGGCGCCTGTCCGGGTGGACGGGTGTCCTTCAGTGAGGGCGAGCGGCACATGGTGAAGCAATTTCCGGTGGTGGGAATCGGTGCCTCCGCGGGGGGGCTGCCCGCCTTCCTCTCTCTGCTCGAGGCCCTGCCCACGGACACAGGCATGGCCTTCGTGTTCGTGCAGCACCTGTCTCCCACGCACGAGAGCATCCTGCCCACGTTGCTGGCCAAGGCCACCCGCATGCCCGTGGTGCAAATCACCGACGGGCTGGAGCTCTTGCCGGACCACGTCTACATCAACCCTCCCGGAATGCGCGTCACCCTGGCGCAAGGGGTGCTCCTGCTCACCCCGCCTGACGGCTCGCCGGGGCCGCCTCGGCTCATCGATGACTTCCTGCAGTCGCTGGCGCAAGCGGTGCCAGGCTGGGCGGTTGGCGTCGTCCTCTCGGGTTCCGGCTCCGATGGCACCCGGGGTCTGCAGGCCATTCACAAGGCGGGCGGCACCACACTGGCCCAGGCTCCCGCCACGGCTCATTTCGACAGCATGCCCCAGAGCGCGATCGCCTCCGGCTGCGTAGAGCACGTTCTGTCACCCGAGGCCATCGCGGGCACCCTCGCCCAGCTCGCGAACCAATCCGCCCAGCCGCCCTCCACTCCTTCGACGGGTGAGCCTTTGGGGTTGAGCCCGCAGGGGCTCCAGCAGCTCTTTGAGCTGTTGCGCACCTGCGTCGGGGTGGACTTCACCCACTACAAGCCCACCACCATCCACCGGCGCCTGGAGCGCAGGATGCTGCTGTGCCGGGTGGAGCGGCTCGAGGACTACCTTCAGTATCTGCAGGAGCACCCAGAGGAAGTCGAGACGCTCCACCAGGACCTGCTCATCCACGTGACGAGCTTTTTCCGTGACACGGCGGCCTTCGAGGTGCTCAAGCAGCAGGTCTTCCCCGAGCTGTTCCAGAACCGTCCCGCCAAGGCGCCCTTCCGGCTGTGGGTACCGGGCTGCTCCACCGGCGAGGAGGCCTACTCCCTCATCATCGCCCTGTTGGAGTATCTGGGAGCGTCGGCGCAGGAACTGCCTCTCCAGGTGTTCGCCACGGATATCGCGGACGCCGCCATCGAGCGCGCCCGCGCCGCCATCTATCCCCCCACTATCTCCGCGGACGTGTCCCCCGAGCGCTTGCAGCGCTTCTTCGTGAAGCGCGACAGCGGCTATCAGGTCCACAAGTCTCTGCGGAGCCTGTGCGTCTTCGCGCGGCAGAACCTGGTGAGTGACCCGCCCTTCTCCCGGATGGATCTCATCAGCTGCCGCAACGTGCTCATCTACCTGGGCCCCGTACTCCAGCGGAAGGTGCTACCCGTCTTCCACCATGCCCTGGGCCCCGGTGGCTACCTGGTGCTCGGCTCGTCGGAGAGCGTGGGCGCCGCCGCGGATCTCTTCTCCCTGGTCGACAAGCGGCACAAGATCTACCGGAAGAAGGTGGCCGTGCCTCGGCCTGGCCTCTCGTTTACCTACCAGCAGCCCTCGCCTGAGCGGCTCGGGAGCCTACGGCGCAAGCCGGAGTCCACCGAGGCCGACCCGCAGAAGGAGGCGGACCGGCTCGTCCTCGACCGGTATGGCCCTCCGGGCGTCATCATCGACGATGCGCTGGAGATCCTTCACTTCCGCGGCCACACGGGCCCCTACCTCGAGCCGCTTCCCGGCGTGGCGAGCCTCAGCCTGTTGAAGATGGCACGCGAAGGCCTGGCGCTGGAGCTGCGCGCGGCCATTCACCAGGCGAAGAAGAGCGGTGGCCGGGTCCGCAAGGAAGGGCTCACGGTGTCCCGCCAGGAGCCGGAGCGTAAGGTCCACATCGAGGTCCACCCGCTGCACGCCACCGCGGGGACTCAGGAGCGCTACTTCCTCATCCTCTTCGAGGAGGCCGCCGCGCCGCCGCCCCCCCCGCTCAGGCGGGGCCGGCTCCTGATGCGCAAGGGCCGCCCGGACCCGCATGAGTCAGAGCGGCTGCGCGAGGAGCTGGTCGCGGCCAGGGATCACCTGCAGACGCTGCTGGAGGAGCAGGAGGCCACCTCCGAGGAGCTGCGAGCGGCCAACGAGGAGACCCAATCCAGCCACGAGGAGCTGCAGAGCACCAACGAGGAGCTGGAGGCCGCCAAGGAGGAGCTCCAGTCCTCCAACGAGGAGCTGACCACCGTCAATGAGGAGCTTCAGAACCGCAACCTCGAGCTCAGCCAGCTCAACAGCGACTTGAACAACCTGATCGGCAGCACCCACAGCACCACCGTGATGCTGGACAGTGAGCTGCGGGTCCGCCGCTTCACCCCCATGGCGCAGGAGGTGCTCAAGCTCTCCCACGCCGACCTTGGCCGCTCCTTGATGGACCTGCCGCTCTCCTTCCCGCTGCCCGACCTGAAGCGCTCCGTGCGGGAGGTCCTCGAGCAGCTCTCTGTCATCGAGCAGGAGGTGTGTGATGAGCAGGGGCGCTGGTTCCTGCTGCGGCTGCGCCCCTACAAGACGTTGGACAACCGGATCGATGGAGTGGTGCTGACGCTGCTGGACATCGATCGCCTCAAGCGCAGCCGTGATGAGGCCGAGCGCACGCGCGCGTACGCGGAGGCTATCCTGGAGACGCTGCGCGAGCCCTTCCTGGTGCTGGACTCCAGCCTGCGCGTCGTCAAAGCCAACCCCGCCTTCTACGCGGCCTTCCGGCTGGCGCCCGAGCAGACGCTCGGCCGGTGGCTGTACGAGCTGGGAAGCGGCAAGTGGAACCTTCCGCGGCTGCGCCAGCTGCTGGAGGAAGTCCTGCCGTCGAGTTCCTGGCTCCAGGACTTCGAGGTCGAGCAGGACTTCGACCAGATCGGTCACCGACGCCTGCTCCTCAACGCCCGCAGGATCACCAGCGAGTCCGTTGGGACCTCGCACATCCTGCTCTCCATCGAGGATATCACGTACAGGACACCCACCTGAGCAGGCGCACAGGGGGCGGCTGGTATCGCACGGGAGGGGGGGCCTATGGTGGGTGCTTCCCTGGGGGGAACCGCTATTGACCCACTATGATCGTCTATCCCGGCCAGAGCTGACGCGGGCCCTGAACGCACTCGAGTCAGAATCCAGGATTCCTGACGAGCTGAAGCACCTGCTTCGTGAGCTGCAGCGGCACCAGCTCGAGCTCGAAATTCAGAACCAGCAGATCCGGGAGGCCCAGCAGGCGCTGGAGGAATCCCGGAGCCGGTATGCGGACCTCTACGACTTCGCGCCCATGGCGTGCTTGAGCCTGGACAGCCGCGCCTGCATCCAAGAGCTCAACCTCGCCGGCGCGGCCCTGCTGCGCCAGGAACGCTCGCACCTGCGGGGCCAGCCCTTCACCCCGTTCGTGGATCCGTCAGACGTCAGCCGCTTCCTGGGGCACGTGCGCCTGTGCACCCAGGGGGAGACGGTGAGTACGGAGCTGGGACTGCGCATTGGCGGGGCCCGGATCGAGGTTCAGTTCCATGGCGCTCCGCTCGAGGCTGGAGCGCTGGGGGGGCACATGTGCCGGGTGGCCCTGCTCGACATCAGTGAGCTGCGCCAGATGCAGGCCCGGCTGAGTCTCACGGAGAGGCTGGCCGCCGTGGGCTCGCTCGCGGCGGGCATCGCTCACGAGATCAACAACCCGCTCGCGTTCCTGATCGCCAACCTCGAGCTCGCCACGCGTGCCCTGAGTCAACGCAGCAGCGCGTCCGCCGTCCCCGTGACGTCTCCACCGCTGGAGGAGAGCGCCACGGTAGGGGCGCCACTCAAGCTGCTGACCGAGGCGCGGCTCGGCGCGGAGCGCATCCAGGATATCGTGAAGGATCTCAGCACCTTCGCTCGCCCTGCGGAGGAGCGCGTCAGTCCGGTCGACGTCCAGCAGGTGTTGGAGCTGTCCGTGAAGATGGCCATGGGGCAGATTCGCCACCGCGCCCAGTTCGTACGGGACTATGCGCAGGTGCCGCGGGTTACCGCCGATGGCTCGCGTCTGGGCCAGGTGTTCCTCAACCTGCTGGTGAACGCGGCCCAGTCCATTCCGGAGGGGGGGGGGGACCGCAACGAGATCCGGCTTCGGCTCTACGCCTCGGAGCAGTCCGTGCTGGTGGAAGTCCAGGACACGGGCCAGGGGATTGCTCCGGCCATGCTCGACCGCATCTTCGAGCCGTTCTTCACCACCAAGTCCCAGGGCATGGGGTTGGGGCTCGGGCTGGCGATCAGCCATAGCATGGTGGCGGAGCTGGGAGGCGAGCTGACTGTCGAGAGCGAGCCGGGCCGAGGCAGCACGTTCCGGGTCCGGCTCCCGGCGGCGGCACCCGTGCAACCCGAGGCCCCGCCGCCGGTGGTCGCGCGCCCCGTCGTCACCCGGCGAGGCCAGGTGCTCATCATCGACGATCAGGTCTCATTCGGGCAGTCCCTCCGGATGCTGCTGTCACCCGTGCACGAGGTCACCTTTCTTCGGAGCGCGCGCAAGGCACTGGCCGAACTCAAGGCAGGAGCCCGCTACGACGCCATCCTCTGTGACTTGATGATGGCGGACATGACGGGCAGCCAGCTTTATGAAGAGCTTTCTCAGCTCCTGCCCGAGCAGGCCCGCCGGATGATCTTCATGACGGGGGGCGCGTTCACGCCGACCTCCATCGACTTCGTGGCGCGCATGTCCGGCAGCATCCTGACCAAGCCCTTCAAGCTGGACGAGCTTGAGCTGCTGCTGACGCCCCTGCTCCAGTAACCAAAGCAGCGGTCGGTGCGGGTGAGGCTTTACTGGCATGACCTGGCGT
Organism: Myxococcaceae bacterium; assembly: GCA_036389955.1. GTDB lineage: Bacteria > Myxococcota > Myxococcia > Myxococcales > Myxococcaceae > DATHBR01. The sequence goes on along the minus strand of DASVVJ010001024.1, from coordinate 1,503 downwards.
AGTACTCGCTGACTCGTGCGCCTGCTCGGACTCACAGCCTTCCATTCTGTTCCCGGGCGAGAGGCGCTCCGGGCGGGGCTGCTCGCGGTCTGTGGCATCGCGGCGCTCGTGCTGGTGGCCGTTCTCAGCGGCGCGGCTCGGCCGGCGGAAGGATGCGCGTCCGGCGGGGAGGCAGGCCTCGAGGCCCGCCGTGCCGGGCAGGCCGCGGAGGCCCGCACCGAGACAGCAGGCCTCGAGTTCCCACTCACCCAACCCCAGGCCGCGGAGCATGGCGCGCTGCCCCAGGGAATGGGAGATGTGTCCGCGCTCCAGCATCATCGCCCTGTGAGCCCCGCCCGTGGGCGGGTGGGGTTCTCGCCGAATACCCAGGCCATTCAGCGCGCGGTCCGCGCCCGGCATGACGCCATCGTCGCGGCCATGGGGCAGCGCATCCGCTGGTCGGCGGTTCCCGCCACGGATGGCCATGCCGCGGACCGGCCGACGATCGTGACACGGCCGCTGCGCGGGCCCCCCGCTCACGGGTGAGGTGATCCTGAAGCACGCCGCGGCTGCTCGCGGCGTATCGACCCTCCCCGGGAAGTCCGCGGGTACTTCACGGCACGTGTGCCCTGGAGCCGCATGGACTCCCCCCATGCCTTGTCATGAGGTGAAGAGATGCACGGCGCCCACGATTTTCTGAAGGCCCTCACCCTGGTCTTGTGCACCGCCGCGGTGACGACGGTGCTGTTCCAGCGGCTGCGCCAACCCGTTGTCCTCGGCTACATCATCGCCGGACTCATCGTCGGCCCGTATGTGGCCATCCCGCTGTTCGCCGACCCGGGCATCGTCCAGACGCTCTCGGAGCTGGGCGTCATCCTGCTCATGTTCTCGCTCGGGCTGGAGTTCAGCCTGCGCAAGCTGTTCTCCGTCGGGCCCACCGCGGGGCTCACCGCCGTCATTCAGTGCAGCTTCATGGTGTGGCTGGGCTACATCGTCGGCCAGGTGTTCGGGTGGACCACCATCGAGAGCCTCTTCACCGGAGCGATCATCGCCATCTCCAGCACGACGATCATCGCCAAGGCGTTCGATGAGCAGAACATCCGCGGCAAGCTGCGCGAACTCGTCGTCGGCGTGCTCATCGTCGAGGACCTGATCGCCGTGCTGCTCATGGCGACGCTCACGGCCATCTCCACCGGCAGTGGCCTGTCGGCGGGAGACCTGGCGCTGACCACCGGACGCCTGGTGGCCTTCCTGGTGGGGCTGGTGGTGGTGGGCCTGCTCATCGTCCCCCGGGCCGTGCGCGCCGTCATCCGGCTCAACCGCCCGGAGACCACGCTCGTGGCCAGCGTGGGCATCTGCTTCGCCGTGGCGCTGCTGGCGCTCTCGTTCGGCTACTCGGTGGCGCTGGGGGCATTCATCGCCGGCTCCCTGGTGGCCGAGTCCGGCGAGGAGAAGATCGTGGAGCACCTGGTGCTGCCGGTGAAGGACATCTTCGCGGCCATCTTCTTCGTGTCCGTGGGCATG